>QHZR01000374.1:7389-7819 GCA_003224755.1 Acidobacteriota bacterium | reverse complement strand
GCGGGATTACCGGAAGCACGTACCGCAACTGCTCAAAGTTCGGCCAGACGGCGAAGTTGGTGCAGACGACGGGACTGAAGTCTGGTTTGAGGAGTGGCCGTTCTTGCTCTGTCTCAGGTGCGGTTCCGCTTTTGATCGCACCGAGCGTAACGAGTTCAAGAAGCTATCGCGACTGAGCAATGCCGGACGTAGCACTGCTACTACAGTTGTGGGTGGCGCAGCAATCGTTCAATTGCGCGAAGATCAGCAAGTCCAGCCGGAAGCTCAGAAGCTGATGAGCTTCACGGACAATCGGCAGGATGCTTCGTTGCAAGCGGGACATTTCAACGACTTCATTCAGGTCGGCTTGCTTCGAGCGGCGTTGTTCAAAGCACTCCAAGACGCAAAGGCTCTGGAACATTACAACGTGACCCAAGCTGTGTTCAAAGCA
>QHZR01000374.1:0-7334 GCA_003224755.1 Acidobacteriota bacterium | reverse complement strand
ATATCGCCTCTACGAAGACTTGCGTCGGGGCTGGCGCGTGGCGCAGCCCAATCTCGAACAGTGCGGACTGCTGATTATTGATTATCCGGGTCTCCACGAGATGTGCGCGGCTTCGGAACCGTGGGCAGGTCATCCCTTACTTGCTCAGTCCGACCCCACAACTCGCGAGCGGGTAATTCGAGCTTTTCTTGACTTCCTACGCAAGGAAATGGCGATTGACGCCAAAGTCCTCGATGCGGAGGAGCAGAAGGAACTGCGTCGGCGGATTGAGCAACACTTGCGCGATCCGTGGGCTCTGGACGACTTCGATCACTTGCTGGAAAGTGCGATTTTTTTGCTGCCTCCGGGGAAGCCAAACTCAGGAAAGGAAAGGAGTCTCGATCCTGCTCGTTCTCGGCTAGGCAAGTTCCTGCGCCAAAAAGCCCTCTGGCATCTTGCAAAAGACCTTACGGCGGACGACGGAGAAAAGCTCATTCGGGAACTCGTCGCAGTCCTGAGGGGCAATTACATTGCGATTGTTCCGACAGAGCAAAATCAAGACGGAATTCAACTGCAAGCGGGAGCGTTGCAATGGAAACTAGGCGACGGCACTCCACCGCCTCCTGATCCGGTACGCACGAAGAGGATGGTATCTGAGCGGCTCCGTAAAACTGAGCGTGAAGCGAACCAGTTCTTCGCGCAGTTCTATAGAGAAACTGCTCGACGACTGGTTGGAGTTGAAGGCGGTGCGCACACCGGCCAGATTCCGATGGACTTGCGACAAGACCGGGAAGCTCGGTTCGGTCGCGGTGACCTCGCAGCACTGTTCTGTTCTCCGACGATGGAATTGGGCGTGGACATACGCGATCTGAATGTCGTGCACCTAAGAAATGTGCCACCCACGCCAGCGAACTACGCCCAGCGCAGCGGACGTGCTGGTCGCGGCGGTCAGCCCGCTCTGGTGATGGCCTTCTGTAGCGAGGGGAGCCAGCATGACCAATACTTCTTCCGGCAACCCGGCCTGATGGTTGCGGGGGCAGTAGCGCCCGCTCGATTGGAGTTGGGCAACAAAGAACTGGTCGAGGCTCACGTCCATTCAGTCTGGGTCGCTGCCGCAGGTCTGCCCTTGGGTCGCGACATGACAAGCATGCTGGATTTAGATCAGGTCGGATTCCCGCTTCAGGCCGACATTCAGCACCGTATCGAACTCTCGGAGTCGTCGTTAGGACAGGTTATTGCTGAATGTAAACGCATTCTAGATGCCTGTGGCGAGGATGTAGCACGTGCTCCGTGGTACCGCGAGGAGTGGATTCGCGAGACTCTGGTAAGTGCCCCGAAAGCTTTCGACAACGCCCTCGCTCGCTGGCGAGAACTCTATATAGCGGCTGTCCGCCAGCGTGATGAGAATCAAGCGATCTCGAACCGACCAACCGTTGCGAAGCCTGAGCAGCGCGAGGCTGACCGTCGTGTTGAAGAAGCAAAACGTGAAATAGAACTGCTTCTGAACCGCAGTGAGGAATCAGTCGAGTCAGATTTTTATCCGTATCGCTATCTTGCCAGCGAGGGCTTTCTTCCGGGCTACAACTTCCCGCGACTGCCGCTCAGGGCTTTGGTTCCGACAGGTAAAACTGTGCATGTGATTGATCGTCCCCGTTTCCTCGGTCTGGCTGAGTTCGGACCGAGAAATGTCATCTACCACGAGGGTCGAAAATACCGCATGGCTCGATGTGTTCTTCCGCCCGGAGGCATCGAGAGTCGGTTGGTCGCAGCAAAGCTTTGCAATTCTTGCGGCTATTTCCACGACCGGGATCACGTAAGAGCAGATCGCTGCGATCACTGCGGCACATTGCTAGATGGCGCTCACAGCCAGTACATCCCAACTCTTTTCGAAATGGGAACAGTGAGGGGCTTCCGGGTCGAACGCATTACGTGCGACGAGGAAGAACGGCTGCGAGAAGGTTTTGAAATTGAGACTAGGTACCGCTTTGCTCCCGCACCAGACGGGCGGGCGCTGCAAGAGCAGGCGACAGTGCAAGATGCTGAGGGACACGATCTGCTACAACTAACTTTCGCGCCACAAGCTGAGTTGTGGCGTGTTAATCAACGTTGGCGTCGTTCAGACCGCCCCGGTTTCACACTCGATACTACGAATGGTTATTGGGCAAGACGGCCAGACGACGACGATCATGCCCCAGATGCTGCTGGCAATGACTTGCGGACTGGTGTCCGGCCATTCGTGCGCGATACTCGGAACGTCTTGCTGATTCGACCAGTGTCCGACGAGTTCAAGATTACCGATCAGTTCCTAACCTCTCTTGGTTATTCGCTCCAACGTGGCATGCAGTTGCTATTTCAGGTCGAGCAGCAGGAAATCGCGCTCGAACAAATCGGTGAACATGACAACCGCAGGTTGCTATTTTGGGAAGCGGCTGAGGGAGGAAATGGAATTTGGCAACGCTTAATTGAAGACCCGAATGCGCTTGCTAAAGTTGCTGAGAAAGCTCTCGACATTTGTCATTTCGAAGCTAGCACTGGCGCGGAGCGTCCGGGGTGGGCAGAGCGATGCAGCCGAGCCTGCTATGACTGCTTGCTCAGCTACTCCAACCAGCTTGCTCACCCGCTGATTGACCGCCATCTCATACGCGAATTCCTGCTCCTGCTGCTCAAGTCCACTACAACAAAGAAGACGGAACGTAGCCGAGATGAACAGTACACTTGGCTCGAAGAACGTCGAGATCAAAACTCCAGCTTGGAACGCGACTTCCTGAAGCTGTTGTACGAGACAGATCGGAGGCTGCCGGATCGTGCGCAACATCGCCCTGAGCAGGAGGTCTATGCGGAAGCCGATTTTTATTACGACCGCGATGGACTGCCGGGTGTTTGCGTGTTTTGCGACGGACCCGACCACGACCAGCCTATTCGAAAAGAGTCCGATCAGCGTGAGCGAGGCAAACTTGCTGACCTCGGCTATCGCATCCTCACGATTCGCTATGATTCGCGCCTTGAAGATCAATTAGCGGCGAATCACGATATCTTTGGGGCTGGGAATCAAGCTGTCGGAGCTTAATGTCGGGTTCATGGTCAAGCCAGAGCTACTCGAAGCGTATAAACGAACTCAGTTCATCGTCGATTTGCCTGATCGACAGACGATCATCTGTCACGGGCAGCGCAATGGTGTGATTGAGCAGATACTGGCGGAGCACGCCGCAAAGACGGGTGCATTTATTACCGCACACAACCCACGCTCACAGCGGCTCTCAGATGCCGAGAATCGCGAGAGACATCGCCTGCTGATTTCTGATGTTAAGAAACAGGGATTGGCGAAGATCATGGCTGGCCTGCGGAAGAGAGCCTGCTTGTTATTGGTACCACTCACGATCAGGCAATCGCGCTAGGTACGAAGCACGGCCAGCTTGCGATAGTGTGGGTCGAAACGGGTAAGGCTGCGCAGATCGTGTTGTGTTGAAGATGCCGCCCGAGGCTTGTGAGGAGGGTTGGTGAAGAGTGCGCCCTCAAACAGTGGGGTGGCGCTCTTCTACTGAATTTAGTGGATTGGCGGTCGTCAGCCTCGACCGCCTACTTTTGGGGACAGCCCCTAGCTTCCAGCTTGAGTTTTTCGAGCACTTTGACCAGCGCCAGTGTGTCTTGCCCGCAGTAATCCAGCAGCGCCTTCCTGATTGTGTCGTGCTCGGCTTGATCCAAGCCGTCTCGTATGAGCGATTCCCACGCCAGTCCAGCACTTTGACCGTCTGCGACCTGCATTCCCGCGTAGCTCATGTCGGGCACGAGCGCAGGCAGCACCGCTTTCAGCGAGTACGACCCTGCAAACGCGGGATGGTACACATTGTTCCGAACGACAGGCAGCAAGTCAAAGAGACGGCGCTGAATTCGCTCAATACGTTCCGAAAACTCCGGCAACCACGCCGCGAGTTCCGAAAGCCTCGACGACTCGAACCCAGCGTTGTATACGACGATGCTTCCGCTCTCGTCCAACGCGGCGCATAGCGAATTGATGAACTCTCCCCGTGGATCGTTGGCATCCGTGGCGAGGAATTCGAAATGCTCGGGTGCTGCATCGGGCGCTCGTTGCACATGCACGCTCCATTGGAACGGCAGTTGGTCGTAAGGTCGCATACCCGGAAATCTCGGCACACATGGATTCACGGTTTCAAAATCCATGAAATAAAGGGGGTACTTCATGCTTTCCAACTCTTTGCCCAGTTCCGCTGTGTCATACCACGGCTCAGCCGTTTGGACGGCGATGCAAGCGCGGCGCTGGCGCTCGTTGAGCGGGAAGTCGTCGGGAATATCGTGAATGGACACGATGCCCATCTCCGTCAGTTCCTCCATCGCGACTGCGTGGATTCTCGGGAGATAGCCGATGTGATCGTCCGACCGAGGAGGATTGCAGCGGTCGTAGAACTCGCACGTGACGGGATCGGTGCATTGGCTTCCCGCAGGAATGTCCGGAGCACTCGGCATCGCAAGAACGGTAAGCTCCGCACGCAACTGGAAAGTCAGCTTGGGATCAAGCCTTGCGATTCGGCGCGTCAGGTTCCTGATTCTGAAGAACCGTCGAGCATCAATCGCGCCGCCTTGAAAGACATAGCCTCGATTCACGTGTGCCAAACAGACTGAAGCCAAGTCCACCCCGGAACGGGAAACCACCCGGCTTTGGATTGCCACGTCTTCCAAGTGGTGATCCCTCAGGGCCGTCGTGGACTTGACCTCGATCAGACGCCATCGGTTGTCTCTGCGCCGTTGCAGGACGTCCGTCCTCACGACGATATCGCCGTGCTCAAACGCCCCTTCAAGAATTGCAGGGACTTCCCGGTTAGCGATTAGCTCTCGGGTCGTTCTGATAGCCTGTTCGAGCCCACCGGAACCATCAACTTCCACGCCGCCCGGAAACAACTGGCGAGCAAGCATGCCGACATCACGCCCCTGCTCGATTATGGCTTCATCGGCGGCATCCGGCTGCGCTGCCAATTCCGGCTCGTGAACCAGCAAATACAGCCGCTTGAGGCACTGTACTCCCGCGACGAACTTGGACTTGGAGATTCTCATTTGCCAAGTTGGGTCTATCTCTTTGCTGCTGAAAGGACGTCCGGCGACAACGTAACCCGCGTCACGATTTTCTTGGGAACCGTGGCGTCGCAGAGTTGTTGCAGCCGATTCTTGTAGGCCAATGCCAGTTCCTTGGCTGACTCGATGGCTTTCGCGGCTTTCTTGAGTTCCTTCTCCATCTCGTCAATGTCAATGAACGTCCGGCGAATTTCGTCGGCCAAATGTGCATTCTTGGTCAGGAAATCAGGCCCCTCGGCTCGCATGGTCTCAAACAGCGGTTTCAGAATGTCTAGGTCCCGATGAAACCACTGGCGGGTTGTCCGTAGAATCCAGACCCCGTCCTTGGACGTCCACCGCCCTTCCTTGTCCTGAGTCCGAAGCTGGCTCTCGTCTCTAGTGACCAAGGCGGCGACCGGGGTGCCTTGTTCCCCGGCGTCTCGGATCAGCTTTTCCACGTCGTCTTCCGTGACGGAGTTCTTGTCCTTATTATCAACAACCATTTTCGGCTCAAGGGGCTCACCGCTCGGATCACGGTAGGCCAAAAGATAGTCCCCGTACTTCTTCAACTTCTCGCTCAACCAAATTCCGGGCCAAGTTTGCGCTTCTTCAGCGAAGCTGACTTCTTCTTTTTTGCCGATCCTTGCTACCTTTGACATCTCCACTTCCAAGGTCTGGTTCTTCGTTCGGAGGTCGGAGATTTCCTTCAAATAGTCCTTGACCTTCCGGTCGAGATCAGTGTTTTCGGATTGTTTTGCGATGATCTGGCCCTGAAACTGGGTCTTGAGTTTTTCCAACTCGACCGCCTTTTGCTGCTCGAAGACTTTGGTCTTGGCTTCTAGGTCGCTGATCTGATGGTTCAGCGCGACGATCTGATCCTGCAACTGCTTCTCCGCGTCGAGCCGTTCAGAGGCCTTGGTGTTATTGAGCAGGAGTTCCTGATTCTTCTGAAACTCCTTGAGCCGCACTTCCAATGCGTTCTTCTCACTTACGAGAGCCTGAATCTCGTTCTTGTGCTTCGAGGTCACCTCGTTGAGCCGCTTCGTTAGCTCGCTCTCGAACCGCATCCAAAGTGTGTTCTCCTCGTCCTTATGCTGTCTTAGCAGGAGCCGGAGGGCTTCCTCGGCACTCAACTGGGCAACTCGTGCGAAATCTTTCATGCCCAAGCGTTCCAGTACCTCTGCCCTTGTGAGTTGCCCTTGACCAAGGCAAAGGGGACATTCGATATTGTCGTTCTGAACCAGACTAGGGTTGCTCATGGTGAACCTCATGCAAAGTAAATTTCGTGCAGGGTCTTTGTCATTTAGCCGCTCGCGTTGGACTCTGAGGAGCCGGACGCAGGGGGAGAAGGAGCTAACCCTTAAGACTAGACGAAGACTTCCACCAATGCCTGTTACTTGCGTCACCGCTCATTGTGACGGAAGCGCCGTCTGAAGCACGCCTTCAATCAGACCTTGGCCGCAAGCAGGTGGAACATCGGTAGTGGCTGTCCGTATCCATTTCCGTGTTCCTCGGCAAATGCAACTGCGACATGATCTTACTGATGACACGGTTGTCTTTGAGAATGCACTTGTCGGCTAACAACGTGAATCGCCGGGTCTTCGTGTTGTACATCACGCGCCCGCGTGGGGGCTCGTCGTATTCCATGTCTGGTGAGGCTGCCCCTTTTCCTTGCCACCGCTCCCAGAGTTCGGCGTGACCCCGAGGGTGGGTTAGGTGATCGCCATATGGCTCTGCTCCGCTGAGCGGGGCACTATCGATGAGCGGCTCGCTATTCAGCACCCAGAAGATGCCGACACGAGGCTCCCCTGATTCTTCCGTTTCGCCAGCCGCAGGGCGGCGACTGCTTTTACGCATTTGTGTCTCCTCGCGAGCAGGACTCCGGGCTTTTACCACAATTCTTTAGCGGACTGAGTACTCCAATTCCGGCGAGCCAGAGAACCTCGCGCAAAATTGCGTGAGGTCTCGAAAGCAATGAAACAGGGGAGTCGAGCGGCGACCTACTTTTTTCTGTTGATCAAGAGACCGGGATCACTCGTATTGAGCGAAACCAAGTTGCCGTGCGCATCGCGGGTTGTGCCGAATTTGTTGCTCGTGCGGCCAGCAAATTGGTTCTGCTCGTCACGGACAACTGAAGACTCGTCCGAGAAACCAGTCGTCACTGATCCGATCACTCGGTTCTTCCCGTCTCGCACGTATTCCTTCTTTAGTGGCATTGTTCGCTCCTTATCCTCACTCGCAATATACAAAGCAGACGTCGAAAACGACTACTTGTAGGTCACTGATACCAA
>QHZR01000035.1:9253-32508 GCA_003224755.1 Acidobacteriota bacterium | reverse complement strand
GTGAATAGCACCACTACCGCGAGCAGTACCGCTCCGAAGTTGACGTATAACTTCTTGCTGATAGACATGAGTGTCGCTCCAAGTGTTCTCGGACTCGACTTGCCGAACTAGTTGCCAGGATCGAACCGGAATTCCACGGTCCCCGTGCTCTCGCCGCTCGCGGTGTCGAACTTCCATTTTTTCACCGCATCTACTGCAGCAGTCACAAGAATCGGGTGACCACCGATTACTTTGGTTTCTTTCACCGAGCCGTTGGGCGCGACCACAACTTGCAGCTTGACTGTGCCGGTGAGGCCGAGCTTTCGCGCGATTTCTGGATAGGTCGGCGGCACTTTGCTCTTGACCTTACGGTCGAAGCCGTCTTGAGCAAACCCTGGCACGGAACCGAGAACTGCTACCAAGCTAATTATGGTTAGACAAACCAGGAGTGAACTGCACACACTTCGGACTCTCGTTTGAAAAGACACTTGCCCCCCCTCGAAAGAGAATTAACGTATCTGCATGCAAAGCTCCTGCCAGAGCATCATCGTTATTCGGTGCAGGCGGGTTTTAGTCTGCTTTCAAGGACTTAGCTGCTTGTTCGGGTCAAGGTAGTAAGGCTTCGCATTCGCTGCTTTTGTCTCAGTGTGGCTCGTCCGTCTCAATACGAGACGAATTCGACAATTGCAACGCGGGTTCCGGAGGTCCCTCGCAAGCCGGGTTTTTTCTTGACTCAAATTGAGATTGCACATAGAGTCCAATTATTCAATAACTTGTAGCTGTCCGGGGTTCTGCAGAGAGGTCAGGGGGTACCTACGGGATCCGAACAGATATTGCGAACGCCGCCGATAGTCGGATCCACTGAGGACGACGCCTTTCAGAAACTGCTACTTGAGTTTTCTGGCGCGGCAGCCAAAGGCCTATCCGCTCCGGAAATTCTTCGCCTCTTCTGCCGTAGCACTCGCGCCTATTTCGAAGTGAGTGGCGTTTATGTCTGGTACTTCACTGCGCCTGACCAGTTGGTTGGCGCTGAAGCCGACGGATGGATGGCAGAGCGCTTTCGCAATGCGCGTTTGAAAACTAGCGAGAGCCCCGTTGCGGGAGAGGCGATCCGTCGTAAGAAGGCAGTTTGTGCGAACTCGCTCAATTCGTCTCATTCTCCCGCCGCCGAGTTCAATGCCAAGTCCATGATGGCGGTCCCGGTGGTCGTATTCAACGAAGTCATCGGAGCGGCTATGTTCCTGCACGCGTCCGATCCGGGCTTCTTTGATCAGGACTATGCAGCCAAGGCGACCATCATGGCTGGGCAGCTTGGAAGTTTTCTTGAGGCGCAACGTCTCTCGGCTCAGGCACGCGAGGAGCAGCGCCGGGCCGGAATCCTCGCGGAAGTCGCACAAAGTCTACATGCAGACGCAGATCTTGCGGTCCTGGTAGAAGCCGTTGCCGACCGGCTTAGGGCACTGCTGCGAACTCCCTTGCTTTGCATTCTGGTGCGCGGCACTACCGGCTTTGATTTATGGGCTGTTGCTACCGAAAATCCGACGCTCGGAATGTCGGTCCGTTCGCGTCACGACCGCAAGAGCTTGCATTTCACCTCCGACCTTGCAGCGCGGGCGCTCGCTGCCGGCGAACCGATCAGCGCCGCTGTCAATCCTGCAACTCATTCGTTGGGCGACGTTGCTCCTGCCGGGACGTTGCTGGCGGCGCCGTTCCGCACATCAAGCAAAGAAGGCGCTGTCCTGGTGTATCCGCGCCGCGAGCCCTTCACAACGGAGGAAAAATCGCTGTTGCCTGTGGTCACCAGTTTCGCTGCAGTGGCAATTTCCAACGCTGAACTCTATGCAACCGCGCGCGGGCAGGCGCACGAACTGCACCAGATAGTAAGCATCTCTTCCGAATTGGGGGCCATTTCTGACATTGACCAGTTCATGCGGAAGTTTATTCAGCGTGCGACTGATTTCCTTGGCTTCCGCCGCTCGTTTGTCGGCCTACTGGAGGACGGGAAGGTGGCGGTTCGGTGGAGTTATTTAGAGGGCAAACATGGCACCGCGGGCTATGTAATTCCCGAAGGCATTTTGACCGAGGCAATGATGAAGGGAGAGGTGCTCTGGGCCGATGAAGTCAGCTCGGTGCAAGGGGCGAACCAGAACATTCTCGCTGAATTCAAGGTGCGTCAACTACTCGCGGTACCTCTGCAAGGTACAAACGGACAGCCGTTGGGCATGTTCGGAGTTCTGGACCGTAGCGATGCGGGGCAGATCACTCCCGAAGATATTCGCCGCGCCCAGGCACTGGCAGCGCAGGTTGCCGTTGCACTTGAAGTCAGCAGAAACCTGCTTCTTTCCGAGCAGCACCGGTGCCGCTCCACGGCTCTTACAAGCCTGGCCTTGGAAGTGAACTCGTTGCTGCGTGGGCCTGAATTTGCACACCGCTTTGTAGAGCGCGCCGCAAGCATTATGGACGCACGCGACGCGGCGCTCATCGTCCAGGGTGGAGACACCGCGAGTGCCGTGGTCATGCGTGTTCCCTCCGCCACGGGCGACGTGGCGGCAGAACTACAGGAACGGCTCGCAGAAAAAACGCTGTCGATCTTTTCTTCCGCCGAAGAGGCTATTGCCACTCTTAGTGCTGCGCGTCTTCTCGGAACGGAACTCGCACAAAAGGCTGGCTGGAACGAAATGGTTCTCGCCCGCCTGAATGGAAGCAACGGAGAGCTGCTCGGTGCGCTCTGCCTTGTCGATCGCAGTCAACCACTGCGTGAGGAAGATAAACAATTATTACAAGCGGTCGCCGGACAAGCGGCAGTTTCCTTAGAAAATTCGCGTTTCATCACCCGCATAGAACAAGCCAATCGCCACTGGATTGAGATCTTCGATTCGATTTCAGACTTCATTGTGGCGCACGATGAGTCTGGCAATGTTTTGCGCGTTAATCGCTCCCTGGCGGACTTCATCGGTGTGCAGCCGCAGCAACTCATAGGCCTAAACATGGGCGCGCTGTTAGCGACCGGCGGCAACCCGCCGTTGCGAGCATGCCCTTTCTGCCGCAATACGGGAAACCTCACCGATGAATACGTGCACCCCGTGCTGGAGCGCACGTTTCTGGTTTCAAGTTCACAGGTGCACGCGGCCAGCAGCGAAGGGCTGCAGACAATCCATGTCCTAAAAGATATTACCGACCGCCGGGAAGCCGAGCGCCGCTACCGCGAACTCTTCGACAACATTCAGGAAGGTCTTTTCTTCTGCAGTCCGGACGGGCGATTTGTGGAAGTCAATGACGCGCTGGTGCGCATGCTCGGGTACGACAGCCGAGAAGAGCTGTTGCACAGCGATCCACGTGAACAAGTATTCCGCGATTCAGCCGCACACCGCGAGCTTTTCTCTCAAATGGAGAGGCAGAGCGCGTTGCACAACCACGAAGAGGTTCTGCAGCGGAAGGATGGGAGCGCGGTCCACGTGTTGATCAATGCATTTGCCGTGCGCGATACCCACGGCAAGGTTTCCCAATATCGCGGCCTCATGCTTGATGTCAGCGGTCTGAAAGCCTTCGAAGCCGAGTTGCAGAGAGAACGTGAGTTCTCCGGAAAAATTCTCAGCAACACGCAAAGTCTCATCCTGGTCGCAGATACGGCTGGTTTGGCCAGCTACGCCAACCGCCGCTGGCAGGTCATGGGATATGAGCAGGAGGCCATCCTTGGGCGGCCGCTTGAGTCGCTGGTCGGCGAGTCACGACGTGATGTGCTTCGCGAAGCTTACTCAACGGTGCTCGCCGGCAATCAGGTTGACAACCTCGATCTTCAGGTCCTTCGCCCTGATGGCCGAGCTGGGCAGTTCTCGGTGAATCTCAGCCCAATGCGCGATGAGCAGGGCCATGTGAGCAGCATTGTTGTTGTAATGAGCGACGTGACCGATGCTGCCTCGCTTCAATCCAAACTCATGCACGCCGAAAAAATGGCGGCTGTCGGGCAATTGGTCTCCGGTGTTGCGCATGAAGTCAACAATCCGCTCACCGCGATTTTGGGCTTCGCCGACCTGTTGATGGAGAACTCTGAACTACCGGAAAGCGCCCGCAAAGATTTGCGAGTGATCCTACAAGAAGCCCAGCGGACCAAGCAGATCGTGCAGAATTTATTGAGCTTTGCGCGCCAGATGCCCCCTCAGCGCAAGCCGGTGCAATTGAATCCGATCCTGAAGCGCACCGTCCAGCTGCGTTCTTACGATTTGCAAAGCCGCGGCGTTTCCGTAACTGAGCGCTTGCAGGATGCTCTGCCGTTCGTGATCGGCGATTCACACCAATTGCAGCAAGTTTTTCTCAACATCCTGAATAATGCTTATGACGCGGTCCGGGAGGCAGTGCAGGGACCGAGAATTGAGATATCCACGTCCTGCGCGGGTAATTTCGTCGAGGTCTCGTTCCGTGACAATGGCCCGGGCGTCAGTCAACCTGATCGCATTTTCGATCCTTTCTTTACCACAAAGCAGGTCGGAGAAGGCACCGGTCTGGGCCTAAGCATTTGCTATGGGATCGTTAAGGAACACGGCGGAGAAATCCTCTGCTCAAACAATAGTGATGACAAGGGAGCAACGTTTACTGTCCGCCTTCCGATCGTGACCGACTTTGCCTCCCTTTCAGCGGTCGCTGGAGTTACAAAATCATGAGTACAGCTGCTATCAAACCGAACCGTTTGCCCGTGCTGTTGATCGAAGATGAGCCTGCGGTTATGAGTTACGTACGCGCCGTGCTCGAGCGCAGCGGCTACACCGTCGTATGCAGCGATTCCGGCATTAACGGACTGCGCCAGCTAGAGTCCGGTGAGTTTATGGGAGTCGTCTCCGACATGCGCACGCCAGGCGGGGTAGATGGCGCCGACGTTCACGCCTGGATTGTCCAAAACCGCCCCCAGCTTGCCGCGCGATTGGTTTTCATCACTGGCGACATCGCCAATGAAGAAACCGCAGCGACACTTGAGAAAACAGGTGTGCCCTGCGTGGAAAAACCGTTCCGGGTGCAGCAATTCATTTCTGTTGTCCAGCAAACCATGGGGAAACCAGAGTGACCGAATCGTTCGATATTCGCTTCTTGGTAGTTGATGACGAAGAAAGCATTCGCCGCCTGTGCGTGACGGTGGCGCAGGGTTTGGGCTTCACCTGCATGGAAGCGGGAACCGGCGAAGACGCTTTGGCTTTGCTTGACGAGCAGCCTGCCCACCTAATCCTGACTGACCTGGTAATGCCGCGCATGTCAGGTCTCGAATTCCTGGAGCGCGTGAGACAAATCCTGCCGCGAGCGGAAATCGCCGTGATGACCGGCCATGGCTCGGTGGAAACCGCCGTACAGGCAATGAAACTGGGCGCATACGACTATATCTCCAAGCCCTTTTCGCCGCTGGAAGAGTTACGCCTCTTCCTGCGCCGTATGGCCGAGAAAATACGCCTGGTCGAAGAGAACCAGTTCCTTCGCGAGCGCATGGACGCTGAAATCGAACTGCACGGCATCGTCGGTTCGTCCCCCAGAATTCAGGACGTGTTGCGCATGATTGCGCGGCTGAAAGATACGCGGACGCCGGTATTAATCGCTGGCGAAAGCGGAACCGGCAAAGAACTGGTCGCACGGGCGATTCATTTCCGCGGCGCTTTTGCCAGCCGACCGTTCGTCGCCGTTGACTGCGGCTCTCTGGTTCCGACGCTCATCGAAAGCGAACTTTTCGGCTACGAAAGAGGCGCCTTTACGGGCGCCCAACGATCCAAGACCGGCCTTCTCCAGTCCGCGAATGGCGGCACCATTTTCTTGGACGAAATTGGAGAATTGCCGCTCGAAATGCAAGCCAAGCTTCTTCGGTTTCTGCAGGAGAAAGAGGTGCGTCCGGTCGGCAGCAATCAGAAATTCAAGGTTGACGCCCGCGTCATCGCGGCTACCAATCGCGACCTGGAAGCCGCATACCGTGCCGGTGACTTCCGGAAAGATCTGTATTTTCGTCTGAACGTCGTCACCGTGCACCTGCCGCCGCTGCGCGAGCGCCGTTCCGATATTCCTTTGCTTCTTCACTGGTTCTTGGATCGTTCATCCAACGGCTCTGCCGCACAAGTCACCGCGGCCGCCATGAAGTGTCTTCTGCAGTACGAATGGCCGGGCAATGTCCGCGAGTTGGAGAACTGCATCGAGCGAGCCACGGCCCTCGGAGATGGCAAAGTAATAGATGTTGGCGACCTGCCTCCGGCTTTCGTGGGTGGACCCATGCCGGGAGGAGATGGACAAATTCCACACCAGAGTTCGCTGTCGTTGAACGATCTTGAAGATATCGAGCGCGCTACCATCCAGCGGGTTTTTGACCAGGTCAATGGCGACAAAGTGGTCGCCGGAAAGATGCTCGGCATCAGCCGAGCGACCCTTTACCGCAAGCTCAAACGCTACAACATCGGTTTCCGGCCTGACCTGCCGTCCGCCACCCAGCAGCTTCAGTAGATCATTGTCTAGGGTGGCAACTTCACTGGAAGCAACGGTCCTCCGGAATAATGAGGAACCCAGCCCCGAAGGGGCGATCGAATTTAGTCCAGCGCTTCAGCGCTGGGGAGGTGGGAAGCGAACTCCAAGTCCCGTGCGGACAGCTGAGTTTCTCATCCACACTGCGATGAGACCGGTTTGTCTCAACATGAGACCACCCCACGGTCTTCTGTCGAAATGCCCACACGCCAATTCAATCGCTTAGCAGCAAAACCTTTGGCCTTGCTCTTGCACCTAGATTCTGACCAGACCTTCAAGAAGTAGAAGTATGAGCACTTTATCTAAGACCAATCCGAACGCCGCTTGGCAGAATATGCGCCGCCTGTACTCCGCGTACCTTGCCTTGTCCCGCGAGTTTGCGATTGAGACGCAGCCCTGTGCGGAACTGGAATCCGAGTCCGGCGTACCTTCCGCTGAAGGTATTACCCGCGGCGAGCACTGGTTAGCCGATATGGATCAGCGGGTACAAATTCACCAGCTCCGCCAGTTCGTTCAGACTTCCGCCCAAGCTGATGAAGCTTTTCTACATGCGTTATTGTCTTGCCATCTGAAAAAAGAAAAACACACTGAACAAGATCGCGACAAGGTGGATTTTCTCCTGGTACAGATCTTCTCGCAGGCCGCTCCTTCAGATATCAGCGGTCCAAGCCTGAGCCTTGCCGAGGTCGCAAAGATTTTGCAGCCAATTCTGGGTACAGTTGAGATTTCAGCCTCGGATTGGCTGGATCCGCTTGAGGATCTTCTTGGCAAGGCCTATCGCGCCAAGAACCTGAATGAACTGTTTACATCGCGCATCATCGAGCAAGGCCGGCACATCAAGGCTTCCTCCGGCGACAAGTTCTTCGAGCCTTCCTCCCTGGTCGCGTTCGCGCGCTTTGGATTTCTAGTCCGGCGAGCGTTCTTCCGCCTGATGCACCAGGACCTAAATACAATTCTCGATGGGCTGCGGGATTTGGAAGCGCAGGGCGTGACCACTCTCGACTGTCGCAAGGCGCAATTTGCAGCAGATGAGCCCGTTTCCCGTCTGCGCATGATTTGCCAGTCGTGGAAGGTGATGTTCCACGCTGAATATTCTTCCGGCCAGCCGCTGTGCATCCTGGTGGACCTGCGTACCGCGGTCGAATCCGCTCTGATGCATGCGGCCCGACGTGGAGCACCGAAGGCGAAAGCCGCAGCAGCAGGTTCGGCGCAGGAATTCGAAGTCTCAGGCGGCTCTTGGGACGCAGACGCAAAGGAGTAAGACTGGCTCGAAGCTTTGTGTTGAGCCGCCTTGCCACAAGCCCCGATCGGGCGGAATACGTTAGCCTAGGACATTAGTCCTGGGTAGAGTCAAAAAAGATCGAGTCCCGTAGGGACTACAAGTCTCACCTTGCAGTGCGTGGAGCAAGTACCAGTGGAACACCGAACCATACTAATCATTTCCGATAACCCCGACTTCGGGAGCGCCATTACGTCGCGCTGGCAAACGGAGCGAAATTCGCCCACCTTCTTGTTGGGCGATACGCGCCTCCAACCCGACAGCTTCGACCTAGCCATCATCGGGGCGACTAATGCGTCCGTATTCGATTTGGTACAAAGCTTCGCCAGACCCGTCATTCACGTTTCTCGCGTGAATGGCCACGCTTCAAAACTTTCCAGCGTGATACACGTTCCTGAGATTGATGGCTGGCCCGATCTCGTCATCACCCTTGCCAAACAGATTCTGGAACGCGAAAAAATCGTTTCTGACTTCGCGCAGCTTTCTGAAGCGAGATCGCAGCTGGAACGCGAGGCTTCTCTCGGGCGCTATATGCTTGAAATGCGTCACAACCTGAATAACGCCCTAACGTCGATCTTGGGAAATTCCGAGCTGATGCTCATGGACGATCACTCCCTCCCTTCCAGCTTGCGACTGCAACTCGAAACCATCCGCAATATGGGCATGCGCATGAACGAAATCCTGCAGCGCTTCTCATCGTTACAAAAAGAAATGCAGCTCGTCGAGCAGCAGTCCTGGAACAAAGCAGGAAAGAGCATGGCTGCCGGGGTCTAGTCTGCGCGCTGAAAGGCGTTTACCTGCGGCGCTTCTAAGGTCACGCCCTGATACAAACCTTACCCGTCGCCGATACACTATGAATTGTTCTCGATGGCTTCCGTGGACAATTACTACAACTACTTCACCGAAATCGAGGAGCACTTTCAGCGCCGCCGCGGCGGAATCCTGATGCTCTCGACGCTCGATTGGGCCTTAATTGAAACCTGGAAAGATGCCGGTATTCCGCTCGAAGCTGTGCTCCGCGGAATTGATGCAACATTTGAACATTATGAACAGCGTCCATCGAAAACGCGCAAGCTCAATGGCCTGGGTTTTTGTGCGCAGGAAGTGCTTGCTGCTGCGGAAGCAATGAAAGAAGCGGCTATCGGCACCGCGCGCGCGAGCAAGCCTGACAGCGGGTTCGATCCCACCGAAGTAGCCGCATTCTTGCGAAAGAACGCATCGGAGCTCGAGCGGGCAAACCTTCCATCGAGGGTCGGCATTTCGCCACACGCGGTGGCACACGAGATTTCAACATCGTTGGGAGAACTTGCGTACGAGATCGGCCACAACACTTCACCCAGATTAGAAGACCTCGAGCGACGGCTCACAGTGCTGGAAGAAAAGTTGTTTGCTGTCCTGCTGGCCGCAATTCCGGACGACGAAGTAGTCGCGGTGCGGGCACAAGCCGACCGCGAACTTGCCCCATATCGAAGCAAGATGCCGGCGTCTCAGGTTGACCAACTGCGCAAGCAGTTTACGCACAAGCGGCTGCTGGAAAAGTACGGTGTGCCAAGGCTGAGCTTGTTCTACATGTGAACAAACTACAGCTTTGTTGAAGGTGGGGTAAAAAACTGCTAACGATAGATACAATAGTTACAACGTAAACAAAAGGAAGACTCTGTGGCCACTCGATCAGTCGTTATTAGCATGCGCTTGCCCGTCGAGAGCGGGGACCGCCTCAAGCGGATGGCTACCCGCCATGGATGGACCGCCAGCGACGCTAGCGCGCGTCTGGTTGAGGAGGGTCTTCGGCGAGCAGAGTTCGCATTCATCGATTTTCGCGATTCTGCTGCCGGTCGGCAGGCTTATGTTCAGGGCACCACTCTTGCTGTTTGGGAAGTGATGCTACTAGTTCGCAGCTATAAAGAAAATGTCGCTGCGGTTGCTAGATATCTTAACTGGCCCGAAGCAAAGGTACAGGCCGCAATCAATTACGCCAAGACTTTTCCGGGCGAAATTAAGATGGCGCTCACTGAGAATGCTTCAGTAGATTTTGAAGAGCTCAAGCGCATGCTGCCTCAAGCCGCGAGATTCCTCTCTCATCGCGCCAAAAGATGATGAGATGCTCAAGCTCCTTCTTGATGAGCACATCTCACCGAGGGTCGCAGACGGACTCCGCCGTCGTAATCGCGCGCTGCTGGTCCGCTTTATGACCGAGTGGGAGGGCGGCGAATTCTTGGGACGAGACGACGCCGTTTGTCTAACTAAAGCTGCCCAGCAGGGTCTGCCATTCGTCACTTACGATCGAAGGACTATACCGCCGCTTCTTAAGACCTGGGCGGAGCAAGGGCGAGATCATGGCGGGATCATCTTTGTTGACGAAAAGACCATTTCGCCAGCGGAGATAGGCAATCTTGTTCGCGCACTCGGCCAGCTCTTTAAAGCGACTAGAAAATGGGATTGGGAAAACCGCGTCTGTTTCTTGCAGCGCTGAGCTTACACGCCGACTCACATCTTCCCGTGAAATACGTACAGCAGCTCAATCAGCAGAATCAGCACGACCACTGATTCCAGGACAAACGTCCGCGATTGATGGAATTGGTCAATCAGGAAGCGGTAGAGATCTTCGGCAGTGCGAAGTTTTTCTCGCGCCAGGCTCTTGTAATCGGGTACGCCTATCTTGCTTGCAGCCAGCCGATAAAGGCGCGCGGAGAACATGTCGCTCAGAAATTTGATCGCATTGTCGGCGCGCTCAGTCAATTCCGTGACGTCGAGAAGCACAGTTTGCAGCCGCGACGCCTCTCCCGGCAACCGCCAGCTTCCTAGTAAGGTGGACTTCTTTTCCAGCGAATCATACACGCTGGCCAATTCGCGCGTGAGTAGGTCATCGTAGTGCCGAAACTCGAGCAACTGCGAATTCGCATATTCGAGCAGCTGCAGAGTAGTCTCGGAACCGGCGGCCGAGTCGTACACGAAGGCCGCGTTCCACCCCAGCACGGCAAGGTCGTTCGGATAGTAGGACATCGCCGACTGCAAAATTTCGCGCAACTCGTCGTCCGATAACGCGGAGTTTTCACCACGCACAACCTGCGCGATCTGCTGCCTGCAGGAGCCGAGGAGCTGCGCTGCCGCCGGATTTCCTTCAATTTCGCGCATAAAGAAAATGAAATAGTCCTCGTTGAGCCAGGTTGAGTATGGCTTCACCAAAGCCGGTTTTATCCGCGCAACTTTCTCTTTGGCGATGGCTTCCGCACGGCTTGGCAAATCCGTACCAGAGATCCATTTACTGGAAAGCGAAATCAGATCTGGCCAGAACCCGGCAAACGGAAATTCAAACAAAATGCTGACCACGCCGTAGTCGTAATATTTAACGCGGACCTGCGCCTTCGTATCGCCAGGGAGTTGCGCGTCTTCGACCACCGGAGGCCGTTCAAAAAATAACTGTTCGGCCGCAGCATGCTTAAGCCCTTCGCCGAGGCGACGCGCCCCCAAGATGGAACGGACTTCGTCGAGCTTCATCTCTTCGCAGACGTCAAAGAGAAACAGGCCGACCGCAGAGCCGCGCAAAGATGGATTGGGATGAGAATCCACGGCGAATTAGTCTATCGTGAGATGAGAGTCTCTGCGTACTCCGTTGTGCTTCTATTGCGATCTCTACGGTCAAGAGCTTTTAACCGCAGAGCGCGCAGAGAAAACCCGGCCTGACGCTTTCGTCCCAACAGTGACTTCATCAATTTAGAATCCCATCGTGCAACTACAAATCGACAAACTAATCTACGGCGGCGATGGTCTCGCCCGCCTCCCAGCCGACGATCGTGGCTCTGGCAAGAGTGTTTTTGTGCCGTTTGTGCTCGAGGGTGAGCAGGCTGAAATCACCCTGACCGAGCAGAAGTCCGGATTCGCGCGAGGCCGGGTTGAGCAAGTGCTTCAACCTTCGGCTCACCGCATTCAGCCAGCGTGCCCGTATTTTCAGCGCTGCGGAGGATGCCACTACCAGCACTCGAATTATGCCCATCAGTTAGAGATCAAGGCCACGGTGCTGCGCGAAACGCTCAAACGGACGGCCAAGCTCAATCTTCAGTGCGAACTGTTCATCCATCCATCGCCGGAATGGAGTTACCGCAATCGTACGCGACTGAAGGTGCAAGCCAGCCCTTCGTTCGCGCTTGGCTACTACAGATTTCGGTCACACGATCTGTTACCAGTCGAGCAATGTCCGATTAGCTCGCCCCTGATCAATCGAGCGATCACCGCGACATGGGAACTGGGCCGCACGGGAATCATTTCCGCCGCCCTGCGAGAAATCGAATTTTTTGCAGATCATCGCGACGAAGCATTGCTGATTGAGGCCTCCTGCACGCGCGGAATTCCGTCCTCAGATGCGCACCAGATTGCCGAGCAGTTGAGCCATCTGCTGCCTGACGTCCAAGGTGCTGCCATTTTCGAGCAGCCTGAGCCGAACCAGTTCGCCGCACCGAAACGAATCGCAGGATTCGGCAAACCCGGAATTCAATATTTGGTCGCGGGCGGCTCTTATCGGGTCAGCGCCGGCTCATTCTTTCAGGTAAACCGGTTTCTTATAGACGAGCTCGCAGATGTCGTATGCAAAGATGCAAAAGGGGAGTGCGCTCTCGATCTCTACGCGGGCATTGGTCTTTTCTCGGCGGTGCTGGCGCGAAGTTTTGCACAGGTAATCGCCGTTGAGGCGTCACAGACTTCCCATGCCGACCTGCGGCACAATTGCGGCCAGGAGGTGAAGGCAGTCCTGGCCACGACGGAGCAGTATTTGCAACAAGTCTCCTCAGACCTGCGTCCGGATTTGGTCGTAGCCGATCCCCCACGCGGCGGGCTGGGCGAAAACGTAATTCGCAACTTTGCCAGGCTGGATGCGGCTCGCCTGACGTATGTCTCCTGCGATCCCGCGACGTTGGCCCGTGACTTGCGAATGTTGCTAGGTCTGGGATTCAAAATTAAGGGTGCCCATTTATTCGATCTGTTTCCGCAGACCTATCACATAGAAAGCGTCTTTCATCTGGCCCGTTAGTCAGCCAACTGCCGATCACAAATCAATTTGGCAACTGCAACCTCACCGTCCATTGAAAACAGGAATGTCATGTGGGGGTACGGGCGTCTCGTCCGTGCACAGCAATTGGCTTCGACTGCCCGAATTCAAGTTTCGGCTCGTCAGCCTCTGCTTTATGCCGCTCTGGCATTTGCGGGCGGACTTTGGGCCGGCAAACACATGTGGCGTCCGCCGAACTGGTGGGTAGTTGCCGCCCTCGTCTTCGTATGCTGCGCGATCTACCTCCTGCGCCGAAGGAAGCTGGTCGCCTCCGCTCTGGCTCTCGGCGCAGTCTGCGCCGCCGGTGCTCTTACGATTCAGGTTCGCGGTTCCTACTCGGAAGAACCGCTGAGGCTCGGCAATGGCGAAGAAGTCGTGGTCATCGCGCACGTCATTGGCGAGGGCGATTTAAAGCAGGACGCACCGGGATCATGGCACCAGAGAATTGACGTTGAGACTGAAAAGCTTGGGGCCGAGTCGCTGAGTTGGGAGACACGCGCCGGAGTCCGGCTGAACACTTATCTGCAGCAGAAAAGTGATTCTCCCAACCGGGTCAGCATGCCACTGTTAACGCTATGGTCAGCGCATCAGATTTCCGGCAACTCTGAATCCTCCGCGCAATTTTCGCAATCCGGGAGCATTTGACTACTCTGGATATCTACGCGACAAGGGCACATCAGCCACCGCGTCCGTGAAATTCAACCGCCTCGAAGTGCTACCTGGATTTTTCCGCAGCCGCATCGAGCCGTGGCGTACTCGCATTCATCGCAGCATCATCACACAAATCCATGCGCTGTGGCCGGAACAGGCTGCAGGCCTGATGGACGCGATCGTCATAGGCGAAGAAACCTTCATCGAGCGGTCCACGCGAGTCGATTTCCAGCGGTCAGGGACCTATCACGTCCTCGTCGTGTCGGGAATGAACGTCAGCATTCTCGCGTTGTTCACGATGTGGGGATTGCGCCGGGTTGGGCTCGGGCAGGTGGTTGCGAGCGCCTGCGCCATTATTCTCATCATGGGGTATGCCGCACTGACCAACGTTGGTCCGCCGGTATGGCGCGCAGCTCTGATGTTTGCGGTGTATCTCGCCACGCGCCTGCTTTATCGCGACTCGCTCTGCTGATTGTGGATCCACAGTCACTCTTTGGCGCCGTTTCCAAATGACTTTCTTGTGCGTTGGACTCGTCGCCAGCATTGGTGTGCCGTTGCTCGAGCGGACCATCGAGCCATTTTCATGCGGATTACGGAATCTGGAATCGTTGGCGTACGATCGCCACCTAACGCCTGCGGTGGCACAGTTCCGGCTGGATGTGCGATTGGTGTTGAAGCATCTGGAGGAAGTTTTACCCGGCTGGATCGCGCGGAAAGTCTTTATGGGGATCTTACGCTTCGCGTTTGGATTCGCCGAGCTGGTGGTGATGTCCGCAATTATGCAATTTGGTCTCGCGTTGCCGATGGCTTACTACTTCCATCGCGCCACGTCGGTCGCTATGCCGGCCAACTTGCTCATCATTCCGTTTCTGCAATTGCTCATGCCTGCCGCCGTGATTGCGATTGCGGTGAGCTACGTTTCTCTCACCCTGGCCGTAATACCAGCCGCAATTGCAGGCATTGCGCTACAAGGCATCGCCGGAACCGTGAAGGGTCTGGGAGGCCTTCAACTCGCGGATATCCGCGTGCCGACTCCCCGCTTTGCTGCAATCGTATTTGCCGCCGTCGCCATAGGCATTGGTGCTGTATTGATGCATTGGCGCGATTGCCCTCACGCACGCCCACGCCGACCACATGGGCGGCATGCCGGCACTCATCGCTAATTTCCGCCCGCGCGAACTCTGGTTGCCAGAAGGAATTCCGGACGAAGAAATTCGCGGATTGCTGCGACAAGCGCGTCAGCTCGGGCTCAAAATCACGTATCGCAAAGCGGGCGACGTTTTCCAGTTCGGGGGAGCGAACTTCCGCGTGCTTGCCCCAGCGCCGGACTTGGAACTGCGCGCTCAGATGCATGAAGCAGAGGACAAACGCAGAAATGACGAATCATTGGTGATGAAGGTCAGCCTTGGAGAGATCTCCGCTTTACTCGAGGCTGATGCTGAAAAACCCACTGAAAAGTTCTTGGCCGATGAATATCCCGCCGCCGACGTACTGAAGGTGGCGCATCATGGCAGTGCGAGTTCGACAAATGAATTTCTGTTGGAAGCGGTGCGCCCGAAGTTTGCGGTGATTTCAGTGGGAGCGCGAAACGTATATCACCATCCGCGAGCGGAAGTTCTAGGACGACTTCAGCAATCAGGTGTGGTCACTTACCGCACCGACCTCGATGGTGCAACCAGTTTTTTCCTGGATGGGAAAAGCGTCACTCCCCAGTTGGCGGTTCTTCCGTAACCTCGGGGGCATTTTCATCCTCCAGTTCTTCTGCTGGAGTGCGACGGTACTCTTCGATGATCTGTAGCGCGCGTGGTGCATCTTCTTCGCGGACCAGAATTACCGTACCGCCGATTGGCAATACTTCCTGCGGCGCATCGAGTGCCCTGATTTCGCAATCAATACTTTCGGACTCGAGCAGGCCGCGGACAACCATCGCCTCTGATTCCCGCTCGGTGTCGAAAACCCTCACGAGTCTTTGATCGGGATTGGGCGACGGTTTGGTTGCCATTCATGCCTCCAACCACCATTTTAGACCGGCTGATCCCTAGCTTTGTTCCATAACCGCCATCGAGCTCTTCTTCCGCTTGTTCGACTGTAGGACCTTCTTACGCAAGCGCAAAGACTTTGGCGTGACTTCAACAAATTCGTCTTCGGCAATGAACTCGATAGCCTGCTCCAGATTCAGTTGCCGGAAAGGAACCAGGCGTATGGCCTCATCCGCAGTCGAGGCGCGCATATTCGTCAGCTTCTTTTCGCGGACCACATTCACATCGAGGTCATTGTCCTTGGCATTTTCGCCAATCACCATACCTTCGTAAACGTCCACACCTGGCCCGACGAACAGCTCGCCGCGCTCCTGCAGGTTCCAAAGTGCGTATGCGGTCGAAACGCCCGGACGGTCAGCGATCAGAGCGCCGGTTGGGCGATGCGGAATTTCGCCCTGCCACTCGGTGTAGCCTTCAAAGAGCGAATTCATCACGATTGTGCCGCGAGTGTCAGTCAGGAGCTGGCTCCGCAGTCCGATCAGACCCCGGCTTGGCACTTTGAACTCAATACGCACGCGCCCGTAACCGTGGTTGTGCATGTTGACCACCTCGCCCTTGCGAGTTCCCAGTTGCTCCATCACAACGCCGACAAACTCTTCGGGGACATCCACCGTGAGGCGCTCAACCGGTTCCATCAACTTGCCATCAACTCGCTTAGTCACGATCTCGGGTTTCCCGACCATTAGTTCGTAGCCTTCGCGGCGCATCATCTCGATCAGAATCGAAAGCTGCAGCTCGCCGCGGCCCATCACGATGAATGAATCCGTACTGCCGGTGTCTTCTACTCGCAATGAAACGTTCGTCAGCAGTTCCTTTTCCAGTCGCTCGCGTAAGTGCCGTGAGGTCACGTACGTGCCATCGCGGCCGGAAAATGGCGAGACGTTCACGGTGAACAGCATCGCAATCGTAGGCTGGTCAATCGTGATCGGGGGCAATGGTGCAGGGTTCTCCGCGCCGGTGATGGTCTCACCGATGGTGATACCTTCGACGCCAGCGACCGCAACAATGTCGCCGAGTTCAGTTACGGTGATGTCCGTCCGCTTGAGCCCGGAGAATGAAAATAGTTTTGTGATCTTTGTCTTCTGCACTGATCCGTCAAGTTTCGCGATCCCAACTTCTTCGCCCGTCCGCATAGTTCCATTGAACACCCGCGCAATCGCCAGGCGGCCCAGATAGTCGCTGTAGTCAAGGTTCGCAACCAATATTTGCAACGGTCCGGAAGCGTCTCCGGTTGGCTCCGGAATCGTACTCACGATCGATTCGAACAGGGGCTGCAGGTCCTGCTGGGTTCCTGCTGGATTCGTCGTTGCTGTCCCCGCTTTCGCGTTGGTATAAAGGACAGGGAAGTCGAGCTGTTCCTCTTTGGCATCGAGATCAATGAAGAGGTCATAAATCTCATTCAGCACTTCCTGCGGGCGGGCGTCGGAGCGGTCAATCTTATTGATTACGACAATCGGCGGCAGTCCAGCTTCGAGCGCCTTGCCCAGAACGTAGCGGGTTTGCGGCAGTGGGCCTTCGCTTGCATCCACCAACAGCATGACACCGTCCACCATCTTGAGCGCGCGTTCCACCTCGCCGCCAAAGTCGCTGTGGCCCGGCGTATCCACAATGTTGATTTTCGTGCCCTTGTAAAACAGCGCCGTGTTCTTGGCGAGAATCGTGATTCCGCGCTCCCGCTCCAGTTCGTTGGAGTCCATGACGCGATCGACGTGGGCTTCATTGGCGCGGAAAGTACCGCTCTGCTGCAGCATGGCGTCAACCAGCGTTGTCTTACCGTGGTCGACGTGGGCGATGATTGCGATGTTGCGAATGTTCATTAAACCTGCTTTTCGTTGTTATTACCTATTGGCTGTGCTCAACTCCAGTCGAGAGCTTGCTCTGAGCGACTGACAGCAGGGAAACAGTCGATGGGAAACGGCTATTTACCCGGCAAAGAGTTCCTGCCGATCCAAACCCTTCACTATCACTATAAATGGTTGCTGCGCTTGGGTGACCGAAGTGCCATTGATTGACGCTCCCGCTCGAAGGAGAATGACCGCAACGCTGGCGGCTGGCGACTCATCTAAGTTTAAGTAAGGCCAGAGATGCCGCACGGATCGCGGAAAGAAGGGTCATTGCAAACTGCAGATACACAATCGAACGAAGCTAAACAGGAAGCTGCGAAGATCCGGCGGCTGCAGATCATGATCAGCATGGTCATGTCGGTTATCAGCCAGGACCCGACGCTGACCGTTGAAGAAGCCTCCGAACTTGTTGCCGGAACCAAACGGGCTGCCCTGGCCATGTTCCCGGACAAAGAACTCGCCTACGACATCATTTATCGGCCGCGGTTGCAGCGGCTGATGCGGGAACGATATCACTTGCAGTAATTGAACTGCGGAACTCTCACCTGCCAGCAACAAAAGGGGCGCACACTACATCCAGGCGCCACAGGAACGCAAATTGTCTCCACGTTTGAAACGTGCGCAACGGAGATCCGTGCTCACGTGGACGGGAGGCCGCTTGTCCCGTTAGGGGCTGCGGCGGTTTGAGGGCCTTAGGCGGTTTTCTTTGGACGCGCTGCGAACTCGATGACTTGTCCGCGATTCGAGGGTGCAATCCATTTTGTGTTCGAGCGGAAATCTTTAGGAACATAAAATTCGATTACTTTTGCCATGACTCGTCTCCCCTTTTTGCCCCGCAGTCCCAACCTGCGCCTCAATATTTACAAACCCGTTTACGGAAGAAAAGTCGCTATCTTGGAACACCTCGCGGATGCGGAAAATCCGCCATTGAAGTTTTCATTGCCTGCGCCGATGGTCTCCTGTGCTGGGGAGCCAAGCGCGAATGAATGTTTTGATCGTCGAAGATAGCCGGTTTCTTCGCATGTCGAATGAACGCGCGCTGCAGAAGGCGGGATATGACGATATTACTGCGGCTGATGGCGAGGAGGGGTTACGGCTTGCCATCGAGCGCAAACCTGATTTAGTCATTCTCGATCTCATGCTCCCGAAGCTGCCGGGTTATGAGGTCCTGAGAGAGCTGGGGAAGCGTCCGGAAACCGCGGGGTTTCCAGTTATGGTGGTCAGCAGCCTGCCTCAGTCGAACGATCAGAAATTGCTGGATCAAGGCGCCACTTCTTACTTTGAAAAAGCCGGACTCATGCTGGACCAGGGCACTGAGCTGTTTGTCCAAAACGTCCGAAAGATGCTTTCCCACGCCAAAGCAGCCGCGTTCCGCTAGGCCGCCCGCCCCAACGTTCAAGTTCTCTCTGACATTGCCGATTCATTTAGGAAAAGAAGAGGGGGCCATTTGAACATCCTGATCGTGGACGATAGCCGGCTGCTGCGCTTGAGCAACGAGCGC
Organism: Acidobacteriota bacterium; assembly: GCA_003224755.1. Taxonomy (GTDB): domain Bacteria; phylum Acidobacteriota; class Terriglobia; order Terriglobales; family Acidobacteriaceae; genus Gp1-AA145. The sequence continues at coordinate 13,694 of QHZR01000035.1, read as the reverse complement.
GCGCTGGTGAAGGCAGGCCATCACGTTGTCGCAGCCGACGACGGCGAACAAGGGCTTCGCCTGGCGCTGGAGCAGAAGCCCGACCTGGTGGTGCTCGACATGATGTTGCCGAAATTGTCAGGGCCAGAGGTGCTGCGCGCACTGCGTCAGAATCCCGACACCGCTTCCATTCCGGTTCTGGTGCTAAGCGGCCTTCCACAGTGCAACGAAAACAAACTGATTACTGAAGGAGCAACCGCTTACTTCCAGAAATCGGGCTTGTTGGTCGAAAACGGTCCCGACCTTTTTCTTAAAGCGGTCGAAAGGTTGCTTGCAAAAGGTGTGTTGGCGAAAGCCGCAGCAGCCCACTGAATTTCCCGGCGCACAATCCACAGCAATGTTGGTGATAAATTCTTAGTTGTCGCCATGAAAGACCTTGCCTCCTGGGCACTCAATACTGCCGCACAGCGCGGAGCAACCTACGCGGACGTTCGCGTCGTAAACGATCGTGGCCGCGCCTTGGCGACCAAGAACGGCAAAATTGGCAATGCATCTGACTCGCAATCGCAGGGGATGAGCGTGCGTGCGATTGTGGACGGTGCTTGGGGATTCGCTTCCTCGGCTGAACTGGGCCGCATGTCAACAGAAGCCACGGCCGCGCGTGCGGTAGAGATCGCGAAGGCATCAGCGCAGGTCAAGCAAGCCGATGTCAGTCTGGTCTCGGAGAAAGCCGTCAAGTCCGAGTGGACGACCCCTTTCAAGATTGATCCGTTCAGTATTTCCGTTGAACGGAATCTTACGTTGCTGATGAAAATTGATGCCGAGTTGCGTTCGGTCAAAGGGGTCACGCTCGCGGAAGCGAATATGAATTTCCGGCGAGAAGAGCAATGGTTCTTTTCGTCGGAAGGGACGGAGATTCATCAGACGAAAATCACGACCGGCGCCGGATACGTGGCCTATGCGTTCGCGGGAAGCGAAATTCAGAAGCGGTCTTATCCGAATTCCTTTGGCGGCCAGTGGCAGAACAAAGGATATGAGCTGATTGATGAACTGAAGCTGGTGGAAAATGCGCGGCGCATCGGCGAAGAGGCGGTGGCGCTGCACTCCGCTCCGCAATGTCCCGAGGGTACATTCGACATAATTTTGGAGAGTTCGCAGCTTGGATTGCAGATCCACGAATCAGTTGGGCATCCCATTGAGTTGGACCGCGTGCTCGGGATGGAAGCGAATTTTGCCGGTACTTCGTTTCTGACCTTGGAGAGATTGCGCACGCTGAAATATGGCAGCGAGCTGGTGAACGTGGTCGCCGACGCGCGACAAGAGCACGGGCCCGGCCTGGGCACATTTGGCTTTGATGACGAGGGTGTTGCCGCCCAATGCACGCCGATCATCACAAATGGTCTGTTCACCGGGTACTTGAGTTCGCGCGAAACAGCCGCATTGATCGGGCTTGACCGGTCCGGGGGGACGCTGCGCGCCGAAAGCTGGAACCGTTTGCCCATTATTCGCATGACCAACATCAGCATTCTGCCGGGAGAGAAGCCGCTGACCTTGGAGCAGCTGATTTCGTCCACGGATCACGCCATTTTGTTTCAGACCAACCGATCGTGGTCCATTGACGACAAGCGCTACAACTTTCAGTTTGGCACCGAGGTCGGGTGGGAGATCAAGAACGGCAAGCGCGTGCGAATGCTCAAGAATCCTTCTTATAGCGGTTTCACAACGGGCTTTTGGAATTCGATGGATGCGATCTGTTCGCAAGATGAGTGGACCTTGTGGGGAACGCCGAATTGCGGCAAAGGCCAGCCGCAACAAGTGATGGGGACAGGACACGGAGCAGCGCCAGCGAGGTTCCGGGGAGTGAAGGTGGGGAGTGCGTATAAGGGAACGTAACCCCAGCTCTTAGCCATTAGCTTTTAGCTCTCAGCTGAGCCAAACCTCGATTTGGCTAAGAGCCAAAGGCTAAAAGCTTCTTTTTATGCTGACTCACGATCAAGCCGCTGACATCTTCTCCCGCATAAAGAAGCACTCGAGTGCGGATGAGGTCGAGTGCCTCTTCTATGGGGGCCGTTCGGCGCTCACGCGATTTGCCAACAACACCATCCATCAGAATATGGCGGAGGAGAACTACGGCGTCTCGGTGCGCACGGTTTTTGGCGGCCGGACGGCGCGTGCTACGACGAACAAGTTTGACAACCAGAGTCTGAGCAAGGTGGTGAAGGCGTCGGAGGATCTGGCACGGGTTCAGGCCCCGGATGCAGATTTGCTGCCTGTACCCAGCACGGGCGAGGACGCCCGCGCGCCCAAAATCATTTCTGTGCCATCGCGGCACTTCTCCGAAACTGCAGCCCTTACTCCGGCGCAGCGATCGGAATCCGTTGGCAAGATTGTTTCGGTTGCTCAAAAACACAAGCTCACCACGGCAGGGATTTTCTCCAGCTCCGAAACTGTCGAAGGTATTTTTAATTCTCGTGGACTCAACGATTGGCACGCGCAGACATCTGCGGAAATTTCGATCACGATGCTGGCGTTTGATTCCTCGGGATGGCAGAAGGCCAACTCGCCCGATGCTGCCAACCTTAGCGCCGAACGCCTAGCCGAGATTGCAGCCAGCAAGGCAGCAGAGTCCGCGGCACCGAGGGAGATTGCGCCCGGCAAGTACACGGTCATTCTGGAACCCGCAGCGGTGCTCGACACAGTCGGATTCGCGTTCTTTGATTTTGGCGGACTGCCGATTCTCGACCAGCGTTCGTTTCTCAGCAATCGAATCGGCACCAGGTTATTCGGCGAGAACATCTCGATCTGGGACGATGCAGCGCATCCGCTGCAGTCTGGGTCGCCGTTCGATGGGGAAGGGATGCGCCGGGAGAAAGTCCAACTGATCGAAAATGGAGTTGTGAAGCGGTTGGTGTACGCACGTGCGAGTGCCGAGAAGATGAAGAAGTCTGAACACGCTGATAAAGTTGGCCCGATTGAAGCCACTGGACATGGCTTTCCCATTCCCAACGAAATGGGCGAAGCGCCAATGAACATCGTCTTTGAAGGACCACGAGATCCAAGGACGGTCGAGCAAATGATCGCTTCCACCGGGCGCGGAATTCTGGTCACGCGGCTCTGGTACATCCGCGAAGTTGATCCTTACGAAAAAATCCTTACCGGCATGACCCGCGATGGAACGTTCCTGGTCGAAAACGGCAAAGTAGTTTGTGGTGTCCGCAATTTTCGCTTCAATCAAAGCCTGATTGACATGCTCTCAAACGTCGAGCAGATGAGCACGCCCGTCCGCACCAGCGGCGAAGAATCATTTGACATGGTGGTGCCAGCGATGAAAGTCCGGGAGTTTAACTTCACGGAAGTGACGAAATTTTGAAGCTTACTATGGCGGCCATTCTGAGCGAAGGACTTTCCCATTAGCGGCCACGTGCCCTCTAGCTGAACCATGCGGGTAAACCCTCAGCAATTCACTCTTTAACATCTCAGGAGTATGCTTTGGCCTAAGCATTCGAGAACGCTTGAATTCTGATTGCAGAATCGCGAGCGCCTCTACCCGCAAGTTCATGTACCACAAGCGTTTACACCTCGAAGTGCAATGACTTCGGTAACTTTCGCCGCCTCGTCCTGCCATGTAATCTGCCTCTGATGTCCAACGAATCTGTCAATTCTGGTGCTGCTAAAGCTGTGCGGTCGCGCTATTCCGAAGTGCAGAGCGCGGCACGTTTTCCCGTCAAACTGCCGATCCATTTGAAATCACAAGCCGGCGAGTCTGATACGGAAAGCGACAACATTTCCGCGAACGGCGTTCATTTCCATCACGACGTGGACATGCCGATCGGCTCGACGGTTGACTTCACGATTTCGCTTCCCGCGGAAGTTGTGGGAGCGGACGCTGACGTGAAGGTCGAGTGTCGGGGACGTGTTGTTCGCAGCAATGAGCACGAGGGTCGCCGCGGAGTTGGCGTGGTGATTGACGAATATCGTTTTGAACGCCGCTAGTTTTGCGGCAGGACAAAAAGGCGTCGGACAACTTGCCCTTGTGAAGTCGAGGGATGTCCGACCCGCCACAGGCAACCCATGGCCAGCACTGCTTTGAGCACGGGAGAACCGAGAGTGGCCCCTCCGCAAATGGAGAACAGGGAACAGTTTATTCGTGTCATCGTGGCCGACTCGCAGGCCATCTTCCGCGCCGGGCTGCGCAAAATTTTTGCTGTAGAAGACGACATACGCGTAGTGGGGCAGGCGGAGACGCTGGAGCAGGCAATATCTGCTGCCAAGAAGTTCTCCGCCGAAATTTTGATCTTCGAAGCTGCTCTGGCCGAGAATCCGGTTGAAGCCGCGCAGGATATCCTAAAGCAGGCGCCCGGACTGCGGCTGGCGGTAGTCACCGAAACACCCGACCAGGAGCTTACGTTAGAACTCTTCCGCCGCGGTGTACACACCATTGTTTCGCGTGAAATTGACTCTG
>QHZR01000035.1:0-9203 GCA_003224755.1 Acidobacteriota bacterium | reverse complement strand
GAGGCGTATCGCACACACGGAACGAGGCCGCATGGCACGCGATCGAAAGTACAGCTCACTCCGAAAGAGTCGTTGATCGTTTCCTGCGTGACGCAAGGAATGAAGAACAAAGAAATTGCCGCGCGTGTAGGGACGACCGAGCAGGTGGTGAAGAACTACCTCCGCAAAGTTTATGACAAGCTCGGCGTGGCTGATCGCCTGGAGCTTGCCCTATACTGCCTGAATAATCGCATAGTGTTTGACGCGAAGCAGCCGGTGGCCGCTGCACAGCCGACCCAAGCCTCTGACCAAGCGAAAGAAGAGGCGGCTCCAACCGCTGAAACTGCTGAGACCAAAAAGCCCTCGTAACTGCACTTTTAGCCTTTAGCTGTCAAACCAATTCTTGGATCTGTAGCTCCGGATACTTCCTAAAATAGTGTCCGCAGGTTGCGGGCGGAGTCCCATCCCCATAGAATCGAAGAGCAGGTTCTAGGCTGCGATTTTGTCTTGCAGTAGCTTCCCGAAAGCGCCGGAGAGATGGCCGAGTGGCTGAAGGCGCACGCTTGGAAAGCGTGTTTAGGGGAAACTCTAACGTGGGTTCGAATCCCACTCTCTCCGCCAGAATCTCGAAAAATGCGGAATTTCCCCTCACGGTCATCCTTCAGATACAGAGTGCCGTCGGCTTGCTAATTGTAGCCAGTGAGCAGCGAGCGGGGCTGCAAAGAAGTAACCTCGGCGACTCTTGTGACAGGTACTAGAGTTGCACCACAGACAAGCCGGGGATTCGCTGGAAGTGGCGGAGATTGCCAGTGGCTACGCTGTAGTCGAGTTCCAAGGCCGTCACTCCGATCAACAGATCAGCGAGTGGGAGGCGCAGGCCTTTAGCCTGGTTCTCGCCGTCGATCTGCCCGACACGAAGAGCGACCGGTACCGTGACTGGATGGATGCGCAGAGCCGTGAGTAGTTCCTGGATAAACTGCTGGCGCTTCGCTTTGCGCTGGGCTGTGTCTGCGCGGGCCGCACCGTGGGCAGTTCGATGAGAGTGACGACCGACAGGGCGATCTCAGTTTCTCCTGCTCTGCGGGCGATGGCGGAGAGCATCTGCCGCGAGTTCTGGCCCTGCCGTTCGGCAGCGATCAGCACACTGGAATCGAGGATCAGTCCCATGCGGGCGGTTCGAGCGGTTCGAGCGGTTCGAGCGGTTCGCGATGGCTCTCGATAGCTGCTTCTACATCCTTGGCGAAGTCAGCATCCATGACCGCTGTCGAGTCCTCGGGCAAGAGTGCAATGCACTCGGAGATAGCGCGGCGGCGCAGGCGCATGGATTACCGCCACAGGTAGCTTGCCGCTCTCGATCACAACCTCTGCACCGGCGCGCACACGCGCCAGCACATCAGCAAAGTTACTGGCGGCTTCCGCTTCCGAGATGTGGATCACATGGTCAGCCATGACGCGATTATACCGGCATCCGAGGTTTGAGCTGTGGACTGCTTGCAATTCTAATGATTAGCCATTGGTTTCCACGCCAAGTGTACCTCAGCTATTTTCTACTCTGGATGGGCTCACTCTTGTCGCAAAATCAATAGCGCTCACTGATTGGGTTCTGAGCGTTAACGCCTGTGGGTGAAAAAGTCACTGAGATCAGCGGGTGAGATTTAGCAAAAGCATGTTAGAAGGAAAAAGTTCCTTCCCATGTTGCGCTGGATTTCTATCGTCGGAGGCTTGCTGATCATGATGGGACATCACTCCCGCGGTGAGGCGTTGTTCTACTACTTCCGCCTGGAAGATCAGGTTCCAGAGAATCACCTGTTGCGACTGATCGATAAGCTCATCAGCTTTGAGTTTGTGCGGGAGCAACTCACTGCTGTTGGGCATTCTGCGCGAAAACAAGGCCCTGACCAACTTTTCCGACCTCTCACGCAGCGGAGTTAGCGCGCAGCTACCTGACCCTGACCAAAGATGTGAGCCGGGCCATGAATCATCAAGCTCTGTACGCAGCTGGGCCATTCCCTGTAGCGGCACCGCCGTCTACACTCCACGTCATCGCTTCCAGTCACTGGCACTTGAATCCCAAATTGACGATCAGTTTGCCACAAAGGTAATTTGCTTTTACGACGACTTAGACCCTAGCCTCAGTAGATAAGTTTCAACGAGAACTGGATCTGCCGCGAGGGGCCGGCGGTTTTGCTAATGAGCCCGAACCCGCTCCCGCGGACGATGTTTGATGGCAATCCAAAATTCACTTCGTTGAAAATGTTGAAAAACTCAGCGCGAAACTGGATTGTTCCCAGCTCGACGCCTCCTCCCCTGTGGCCGAACGACGTGTCTTTGATCAGCGCGATGTCGAAGTCGCGGAAACCACGGCCGCGAAAGGTATCGCGGCCGAGCATTCCGAAGCGTCCTTGGTTTGGCCCGGTGCCTCCGGGAACGTTGATAGGAATATTGAAGAACGACGCATTGTTCGTCCCTCGTCCGAAGTAGTCAGCGCGGTTGCTGCGGCTCGTCGAAAAGTGTGGCTTCTCAATCAGGTCCGGACGGTCAGTTCCACCAGCCCCCACACCAGTCTGCTGAATTCCCGAAAAAACGGTGAACGGCGGTCCGCTGGATAATGTCGTGATGTTCAGGACCTGCCACCCCGAAGTCACAGTCTTACCGAGCGGACGCAAGAAACCCACTCGCTCAAGCGGCAGAAACTCGATCACGCTCAACGTAAACGCATGAGTGGTATCGAAAGTTGAGGGGCCTTTCTCCGCGTCAGGATTCCAGGGGTCTTGCGGGAGAGTTTGCAGCACCACTCCTGCGGTCCCGAAAAGCCCGCCCAACACCGAACTCGTATCATCCAGCGACTTCGAATATGTGTAGCTGGCTTGCATCTGCAAACCAGCCCACGCAGACTTGTTGCCGACACTGGTTTGCAGCGAGTGATAACTAGAGTGGGACGCGCTGGCGATCAGGCTTTCGGTTCCGTATCCTCCAATGGGATTCGCCGTGGAGTCGAATTTCGTGAATGGCGCAAATGCAGGGTCGGCTCCGCTGTAGCTGTTCGGGGAAAACACGCTCGGCAAGTGAATGCCCACCGTCGCCACATAAGACGCGCTCGCATTCAGATTCCCAAAACTATGATCGACGCCCAAACGGTAGCTGCCGATGTATCCGTTTCGGAAGTCCGCGACAATGCCAGTTGCCACCGGGAGCGGAATTTCATGTCCCGGCGTGAGCGCTGCCAGGTCATTCTGAAATCTTTGCAGATCGAGCTGCGTATTAGGCGCCGCTTCATCGCTACGTCCATGAGGAAAGATGAGTTGTCCGTGAATGTCGTAAGCGAGCGGCAAAACCAGCGGAATGAAGGTATTTTGAAATGGGATGGCAATGCCCGGTAAGGCTGTGGGATAAGGATTGAAGAGGTAAGGAATCCCGGCGGTAAGAAAATTTTCCTGCCACAGATTTTGCAGACGAGTCGAGATCGAACCTCCTGCGTGCAGGACCGTCCGGCTGGAAAGCTGGTAGTCGATCGCCAATCGCGGGCCCCATCCGTTCCAGTCCTTTGCGTACGGAGGCTGCGGGTTAATCACGAAGATTTGATTGGCATTTCGGTTGCGGTAGGAAGTCGGCTTGCCATCGTTTCCCAAGAATACCGGCAGTGAGGTCCGTTTCGTAGCCTCATGAATGCGGCTATTAAGCTCGTAGCGCAGCCCGTACGACACCGTCAGGTGAGGTGTCGCTTTCCACGCGTCCTCGAAGTAGAAGTCATAGGCCTCTCGGCGCACGCCGGCCTCGTCGAACTTTCCCGCGATGGGCGTAAAATCGGCAGGCGCGCTGATGTTGTAAGAATACGGCGTCGCCGTCAGCAATCCCGTCAGCGAATCAGGCAGGGGATCGCCCACAGCGATGTCATGCGTTCCACTGGCCGAGGGAATTGCGACCGGAGAGTATGCGGTGCCACCCCCGAATGAGTATGCCCCATTCGGAGCGGTTCCAAAAATTGTGGAGTCACGATTAACGCGAATCTCCGCTCCCCATTTGAAATTGTGGTGGCTGCGGATTCCAGTCATGTCCTGCTTGAGCTGGTAGAGATTCGAGTACGAGCCGAAAATGGAACCCGCCGGCGCATCGAACGCCTCAAAAAGCCCGTCACCGAAGCCAATAGCCGGCTGGGTATGATTGCCGGCGGGAAAAAACGGGGTACTTCGGATATATCCCAGGGTAGTCTCCGAAATGAAATGTGAGCTGAAGTTCCGCACATACTTCACACCGGCGTTGCGTTGATGATCGAAGAAGTGCACGCCGAAGCTGAGATCAATGGCCGATTGATCTGGGTTGTTAACCGGACCAGTCACCTGATTCAGACTGAATCGCACGAACAGCTTTGCCTTGTCAGAAATCTGATGATCAATCCGAATTGAAAATTGATCGGTGCGCGTTGCAACCTTCGATGACGTTGCATAGGTTCGTAGCCCGTATGGACCATTCGGATCGTTGGGCAGCGGATAGCCGTCAAGCACGGGCTGAATTGCGGGATTTACCGTAACCGTCAATGTATCTCCTGGAAAAGTAGTACTATCAATTCCCTGTCGCTCGGCGGCAGTCGGCACAGGAAAAACCTGCGTCGTGCCTAGGACCTGCCGGAATCCCTGATATTCGCCGAAATAAAAAGTGCGACCCCGCCCGTCATAGATGCCAGGAAGCATAATAGGCCCGCCGTTCGTGAAGCCGAATTCGTTTCGCACAAACGGTGGAATCCGTCGGCCATCAAGTCCAACATGATCGAAATAGTTGCGCGCATCGAAAGCGGCGTTCCGAACGAACTCAAATACGCTCCCGTGAACGGCGTTCGCACCTGATCGCGTTACCACATTGGTATAATTCGCGGCCCCGTGGCCGATCTCGGCTGGCATCACGCCCGAGCTCGACTGCACCTCGTCGATGGCATCCACATTGAAATTGGAAAACGTAGCGCCACCCATTTCCGGATCGGTGGTGTCGGCGCCGTCGAGCGCAAAGACCGTCGCGGTTCCCCGCTGTCCATTGACCGCGAACTGTTGAGTGAAATTCGCCGCCCCGTTTGCGTCTGTCATGGTGCCGGCTGAGAGCAACAGCAACTTACTAAAGTCCCGAGTGTTCAGAGGCAGGCTCGAAACTTCTCCGGCGGAAAGATGCTCCCCTCCGCTTGCTTGAGGAACAATCCCGCCCGGCTCAGGGAGAATAGCCAATTGTCCTCGCGCCGCAAGTACTAAGCCATCAGTTAGTCTGCTAGCTTCTTGGATCTTGACAGGATTCGCAGCTTTCGAAGTTCCCGCGCTCGTGGTTACAGACAATTCGTACTCTCCCGAAACAATCTCGGAAAACACAAAAGCTCCCACCTTTGAGGTTTTGACCGTATATACCTGTCCTCCGGCGACTGAGCGTAAGTTCACGGTAGCGTCAGAGATCGAGTTTGCCGCCGTGTCGTGTAGCACACCAAGCCACGTTGCAGAAGCAGCTGAGAACGCCTCTGGAACTAGAGCAAAGAGAGGTATAACGAGACTTATCCGGAACCACCCGACGAGCCATCGAGGCATGAGCGAATTATATCCATGCACACAATCAGACCTCAGCAAAACGAGACCACTTGCCTCCGATGGAACGGAAACCAGTTTATGTGGTATCAGCAAGGCGACTGAAAACAGCCGGTCTTTGGCAGGTGATTGGTGAAAAATCCAGTGGCTTCCAAGGAACTCCCCCACGTTGAATCGGATCGTTATGCAGCCTTGAGTTCGACGGGGACCAGTTCAAAGCCCAGTTGTTTCTTCTAGCAGTTCCAAGAACCACTGCATCGATCCGGTGGCTTCGATTCCTACTACCACCGGACCTTCTAAGGCAGCGTAAAAGTCCCGTACCGCACTCCCTTTGTGAAGCAGCGTTTTCTCCACGAACTCACCGGTCTCGCTGTCCATCATGGCTCTATGCTTTGTTGTATTGCGTGTAGATCGCAGCCTACAATTTTCATCTCGGCCTCCTTCGTCCCGAGCCTTTTCGGTTGGAATCCCGTAAAAGTTTACTCGGGTCGTCGCCGAGGCCGACGTTCTCATAGAAGCACTCAAAATGCCCCGGTCGAAGGGTTTTGAGTCAAATCGCCTGATTTCGTCAAGTATCGATTTCGTCAAGTATCGAGGATTTCGTCAAGTATCGAGGAAGTCTGCCAAAAAACTCTGCATTTTCGAACCAACTACACGATCTAAAGTCGTGATCAACTCTCTAACCAACTCATGCAAAAACATCTGATAATTGCTGGCCTCCTCCTTGCATTTGAAGGATGGCTTGGAATAGGCCTTCTCGGTGGCGGTGTTGGACTCGCTTGTGCTGCCGTCTTTGGCATTTTGGTAATTATTGACAAACAGCGCAGATCGGAACACTCCCTCAAAGCCGCCATTTACGCACTCTTGCTGGTTGCAACATTGAGCTTGATTTCTGCGAGTGCAAGACTGGCACAGCGGAGAGCTACCCCGGTTATCTCAGCGGTGAACCACTATCGCTCAGAGCACGGTCAATATCCACGAAGTCTTGACCAGCTTGTTCCCGTGTACGTGCCCTCGATTCCTCACGCCGGTTTTACACGCATCAGTCGGGATTTCCGGTACTACAACGGCAGGCCACAACTGTACTTTGCTGGAATGTTCCACGGTGTATTTGCATACGATTTCACCACCGAAACATGGACAACGAACGAGTAAGGCCGGATGACTGTTGAAACCCCATATCGCCCATTGAGGGGCGGGTTGGTAAATGAGTGCTATCGCTGTTATCAACGGTGATCTGGAAAGCCCCCGAATCCCGCAGTAGAGTAATGTCGTATGTCATATCGTAATCGGCTTGAGAAGATGGACAAGTTTACATTCCCCTTGTTGATCGTTGGTTCCTTTCTATCTTTTTCTCCGACGACAATCTCTGCGCAAACCCTGGCGGACCATCTGGGATATCCTCCCGGCACAAAGCTGATCATCGTTCATGCCGACGACCTCGGTGAAACTCATGCCGTGAATGCCGCGGCTATTAAATCTCTGGAGGCTGGCTCGATCAACTCCGCGAGCCTGATGGTGCCCTGCCCGTGGTTCCCCGAGATCGCTGACCACGCCAAATCCCATCCCAGCGGGGACTTCGGACTGCATCTCACGGTGACGAGTGAGCGAGTTTATTACCGTTGGGGTTCGGTAGCTCCCGCCGACAAAGTGCCGAGTCTCCTGGACGAAAACGGATACTTCCATCATGACTGGGAACAAAACCAGCACATCAACGCGAAGGAGGTCGAGATCGAATTGCGCGCCCAGATTGAACGTGCACTTGCGATGGGTGTTCGCCCTACCCACCTCGATTCGCATCAGTACCGGCTGATTATGAATGGGAAGGAACTATTCGACGTGATGGTACGAGTGGCTCATGAGTACAAGTTGCCGATTTTCGTAAACAGAGATTGGTTCGCTGAGCATCCTTATCTGCAGGAGAGCCTCGGTCCTGACGACATAATTCTTGACCATACGATCACGATCGGACCCGAGGTAGTGCCGGAAAAATGGACCGACTTTTACATTTCGGCGCTGAAAAACTTGAAACCCGGTGTGACCGAATTCGTCATTCATCCCGGTTTTGACGATGAGGAACTGCGCGCGGCCACCAGGGAGCGGTCAACGTGGGGCTCGGCTTGGAGGCAGCGCGATTTCGATTTTTTCACCAGCAATCAATTTCGCGAGATTTTGGTTCAAGAGAACGTCAAGCTGATCACCTGGCGGGAACTTGCCAACATGGCGGCGCGGAAATGAGTGTAATCGCCTTCTATGAGAGTTTCCTCTGCGAGTTGCGCAAATGCAAGCTCGGCTCTCTTTCGCTAGCATTCTGTTGTTGACAGCTTCGTCTGCATGGCTCGCTCTAGCACAACAGTCATCCCAAACAGGTGCTTTCATGTCGGACCGCGACAAAGCCGGCCTTCGAGGTCCGGTTAGGACAGTGCTCGAAGAGCAGACCTTTTCGGGTGCCGACGGCCAGCAGTCGTTCACAACTACCAGAGCGCACTACGCGCCCGATGGGCGGATTCTGGAACACCGAATGGGAAACCCGGATGGCTCGGGATGGGTAACGAGCTACACCTATTATTCGGATGGACGTCTTCTGAAAACTGCCTTCGGGAAAACGAATTCCGCCCCCGGTTCTGAAACGATCTACTTGTACGACGACGCACAAAGACTGGTCGGAGTGAAATCGGGTGACAAGGTTCAAGTTCGCTATCAATATGACGACAAGGGGCGCAGGTCCGTCATTGAAAGCTACGATTCACAGCCCCTAGCTCCGAATACGGCTTACGCGCCACATTGGGAAGGAACCGATCTGGGATTTGCTACACATCTCGGCGGCACTGTTACGACGTTGTACAACGAGCAGGGCGTGGCGACGGGCGCGGAGTTCCGTGATGCGGGGGGAAAGCTCCTGGGTCACATTGTGCGCAAGTTCGATGCAGAAGGTCGCATCGTTGCCGAGGAGCAGTTCGCGGATGCCCCTCGCGATTTCATGTTTCCGGAAGAGATCCAATCAAAGCTCAATCCAGAACAGATTAAGGCCGTGGGTGCATTTGCAGCTAGCGTCGAGAACAGAGTCAACTCCTACTCTTACGATGCCCAAGGTCGCGTTACGGAGCAGCACAGGAGTGGTGGACCTTTTAGCGACGAAGTGATGATCACAAAGTATAACGACCATGGGGACAAGGCCTCAGAACGGACGACCACGGTCATGAATCCGGAAGCAGGAAGGCAATACACCGTGAGCGAAGCCGGAACCATGATTCCCGTTGGGGCAGCCTCAACCCCCCAACCACCTGCCGTATACGAAACACAATACACTTACCAATACGACGCGTATGGCAATTGGACCGACCTGACCACTGCCGGTCGCTCGGACCCTGGCGCACCGTTTGCACCTGGCTCGGTCCGTCGTCGCAAGCTGACCTATTACTAACGTATGTTTTGTTCGGCGCGAAAGTTTCGGGATAGGTGTCGAAATATCGCCATTACATTCATTGACCGGTTTTGAATGCTTCTATGAGATGTTGGGCAAAGTGTGTTCCGTCCAACAGCATCAAATGTCGCTAACCAAAAAGACTTTGGTCCTGTCCAAGTATCCAGGCAGAATTTACACTTAGAACGGGGAGGACGGAATGCAAGACGAGGCGAAGAAGCCGGTAGAACAGGAAGGCCGTGTCT
>QHZR01000373.1 GCA_003224755.1 Acidobacteriota bacterium | reverse complement strand
AGGTCGTTTCGCTCGACAGTGATTGGTGGAAGATTGAGCTCGAATCCGCGGACACGGTCGCGAGTCGGGTGAAGCCAGAAAACCTGGCCTATGTTCTTTTCACCTCCGGCTCCACCGGTAGACCCAAGGGCGTAGCTCTGGAGCATCGCAGTGCATCCGCCTTCATGCAGTGGGCGCAGACAGTGTTTAGCCCGAAAGATGTGACGGGCACATTGTTCTCGACTTCCATGTGTTTCGATCTATCGGTATTTGAAATGTTCGTGCCTCTAAGCCTGGGGGGGAAACTGATCCTGGTCGAGAACGCCATGTACCTGCCTGGCGCGGCGGCGGCCAACGAGGTAACCCTGATCAACACAGTTCCTTCGGCGATGGCTGAGTTGGTGGCGAGTGGGGGTGTGCCGGCCTCGGTCGAGGTAGTGAATCTGGCTGGGGAACCACTTCCCCGGAGCCTGGTCGAGCAAATTTACGAGAAAACCAGCGTGCGCAAAATCTACAACCTGTACGGTCCCACGGAGGACACGACGTACTCTACCTACACGCTGGTTGAAAAGGGCGAGGCGGTGACCATCGGGCGACCGATTGCGAACACTCAGGTCTACATCCTCGATCCCAACCATCGGCCGGTGCCCATCGGGGTGGCGGGCGAGTTGTACCTGGCGGGCGAGGGTCTGGCGCGCGGGTATTTTGGCCAGCCCGAGCTTACCTCGGAGCGGTTCGTGCGCAACCCATTCAGCTCCGAAGCTGGGGCACGCATGTACCGGACGGGAGACTTGGCACGTTTTGGCGCCGACGGCAAGATCCAATATCTCGGCCGTAACGACCAGCAAGTGAAGCTGCGCGGCTTTCGCATTGAGTTGGGCGAAATCGAGAGCGTGCTGGCGGAGGATTCCGGAGTACAACAGGCGGTAGCCGAAGTACGGGAAGGGCAAGGCGGAGATAAGCACCTGGTGGCGTACGTGACTCGAGTGAGCGGAGAGAATCCCGACATTGAGGAACTGCGCAGGCGTTTGAAGGCAAAACTTCCCAGCTACATGGTGCCTTCGACGTTTGTGGTTTTAGACCAGCTCCCGATGACCGCCAACGGCAAGATCGACCGCCGCTCCCTGCCTGCTCCCCAGCCCGGTCCTGCGGATCGAGGCCAGCGGGTAGCTCCACGCGATGAGCTGGAAACAAGCTTGCTGGGGGTTTTCCAAAAGACGCTAGGCATCAGTGAAGAGATTGGGATCACCGACAATTTCTTCGATCTCGGCGGACACTCGCTTTTAGCCGTGCGGCTGGTATCGGAGGTAACCCGCATCACGGGGACGGAGCTTGCGCTTTCAGCGCTGTTCCGTGGCGCCAGTGTAGAGTCGCTGGCGGAAATCATTCGCGGCAGCAGCCCTGCGCACACCGAGCCCGTGGTCCTGGCAATCCAACAGGGAGACCCGAGGAGCTTGCCGATTTTTGCTGTGGCCTCGCCCGGAGTGGAGGCTTTAGGGTACGCGTTGCTGGCGCGTCATCTCCCTGCCGAGCAGCCGGTTTATAAATTACAGGCTTCGGCGCCCGATCCCGGGGAACGCCCTTTCAGCGAAGAAGAGTTGGCCAACCTGTCTCGCAAGTACATTGCCGCCCTGCGCACGGTGCAAGCAGAAGGCCCCTACTGCTTCATTGCCATGTGCGAAGGCGTGCAGATTGCGCAACAGATGGTGATCGATCTCGAAGCCGATGGTCAGCCAGTGGGCTTTTTGGCCATCCTCGATACCTGGGTGCTCGAAAACAGCCAGATCCGCTGGCGTTGGCAAATCAGTTATTACCAGCAGCGGCTGCGCGAGCTCCGCCGCATGCCTTTCTCGCGCAGGGTGTCGAAGCTCAAGAAGGCGCTGGGCACGAACCTGCGTACCCTTGCCACGTTCGAAAAACCCGAGCTGAGCGCGCTCTGGCACCGCGCCTATTGGCCGGGCAAGGACTACCAGCCCCCTCGTTTTCAGGCGCCGGTAGTACTGTTCAAACGCCCCCAACAGCCCTCCCATTACATTGTTGACCCGGAGCTGGGCTGGGGCCGGCGCTCGGCCGGGGGAGTGGAGATTCATCCCATCGACTTCCATCACCGGAAAATGCTGCGCGAGCCCTATGTTGGGCTTGTGGGCAAGCTGCTCGCTCAACACCTGGGGCGCTTACGACACTCTAAAGCGAAGCTCCCGTCCGTGGATGCTGCCGAGCCGACGGAAACCCTAAAGATGAAAGACCAAGCCAGGATTCCGGCGGTGGAACCCATTCCCCACCTTCCGGGCAGCTGGTTCCCGTTGTCGTTTTCCCAGCAAAGACTCTGGGTGCTCGACCGCCTGGATCCCAAGTCTGCCGTCTACAACCTGGCCGTCATTTTACGTCTTCAGGGCACGCTTGACTTGCCCTCGCTCGAGCGCAGCCTCACCGAAATTGTGCGCCGGCACGAAGCGTTGCGCACCGAATTTCGCTCCTCCGATGGCGAGCCGCAGCAAGTCATCCTGCCCCCACAACTCATTCCGGTGGGGGTGGTGGACCTCGTTGGCATACCTGCGGACGAGCGTCAGGAACGGGCGAGGGAGAGGGTGCGCGAGGAGGTTCGGCGGCCATTCGATCTTGCCCACGGCCCCCTGCTTCGTGCCCTGGTAATCCGGCTCGGCGCCAAGGATCACGTGTTAGCAATGAGCCTGCACCATATTGTCTTTGATGGCTGGTCCGAGAGTGTCCTGCTCGGGGAACTTTCCTCTTTTTACGGCGCCTTTGCCGCCCACCGATCCTTAGAACTTCCCCCCTTGCCCCTGCAGTACGTGGACTATGCCGTCTGGCAGCGGCGGCGCTGGTTGGAAGGCGAAAAACTCGAGCAGCGGCTCGTGTATTGGAAAGAAAGACTGGCTGACCTCCCCGCGGGAGTTGATTTGCCTACCGATCACCTACGCCCGCAAACGCAGACTTTTCGCGGCGATGTACGAACCATGGTGATTGCCGAATCGCTTACCCAAGCGCTCCAGGAACTCAGCCGGCGCGAGGGAGTCACGCTGTTTGTGACGCTGCTTGCAGCTTTCACCGTACTGCTCGCGCGCTACAGCCGGCAAGAGGACATTGTCGTCGGCATACCGGTTGCTAGGCGCCAACATAGCGAACTGGAAAAACTGATTGGCTCGTTTGCCAACACATTGGTGTTGCGCAACGACCTGTCGGGCAACATCAGCTTCCGTGAACTGCTCGAGCGAGTGCGCCGCACCACGATGGATGCGTATGCGCACGACATCCCATTCGAGAAGTTGGTCGAGGAGTTGCGGCCGGACCGCGACCTCAGCCGCAACCCACTCTACCAAGTCATGTTCGCCCCGGCAAACCTTCCGCAAGGCCAACACGTTCTGCCCGGCCTTACCCTGAGCCCTTTCCGCGTGGAAAGCGGAACCGAGAAAGTCGACCTCGCGGTCACCATTGTCGAGAGCACGAATGACTTGAGCGTCAACTTCTCGTACAGCGCTGATCTGTTTCAAGGCTCGACGATTGAGCGGATGATGCAGCATTTCGAAAAGCTGCTCAAAGCCCTGACCGAGGACCCCGCCGAACGCATCTCTGACATTTCCCTGCTTACGAACGATGAGCGGCGCAGATTGCTCTTCGAGTTCAATGACACGGCCGCCGATTTACGGCGCGATCTCTGCGTGCACCAGTTCTTTGAAGCTCAGGTGAAGCGCACGCCCAAAGCTACTGCGCTGATCTCGAATGGCGTACGGATGAGCTATCGTGAACTGGATGAACGTTCAAACCGCCTGGCGCATTATCTGCAAAAAATGGGTGTCGGTCCCGAAGTGCTGGTCGGTATATCGACCGACCGCTCTTCGGACATGCTGGTCGGCATTTTAGGCATTCTCAAGGCGGGTGGCGCCTATGTTCCCCTTGATCCCGCTTACCCCCGGGAGCGGTTGACCGCGATTCTTGAAGACGCCCAGGCCTCGATCCTGTTAACCCAGCAATCCTTGCTGGAATTGTTACCCCAGAGCAGTGCACAGGTCGTTTCGCTCGACAGTGATTGGTGGAAGATTGAGCTCGAATCCGCGGACACGGTCGCGAGTCGGGTGAAGCCAGAAAACCTGGCCTATGTTCTTTTCACCTCCGGCTCCACCGGTAGACCCAAGGGCGTAGCTCTGGAGCATCGCAGTGCATCCGCCTTCATGCAGTGG
>QHZR01000034.1:16377-18911 GCA_003224755.1 Acidobacteriota bacterium | reverse complement strand
TCGCGCAATTCACCAGCAACGTACAAGGAGTGGTACAGGACCCTTCAGGGGCTGTGGTGCCTAAAGCGACGGTCACAATCGTAAATACGGGCACTCAGCTAACCAAGACGGCCACAACCGACGAAGGTGGCAATTATCGTTTTCTGAGCCTTGCTCCTGGTGCCTACAGGGTCACCGTTGAAGCTTCGGGCTATGCGAAATCAGAGTCGGACGTCACTCTGCTGACTGAGCAGAACCTCAATGTGCCTATCACCTTGAAGGTCGGCGCGATTACGGAAGCCGTGACCGTCACTTCGCAAAGTCCGGTGGTGGATACGGCCGACAGCCGTAATCAACTGACGCTCGAGAATCAAGCAGTGGCGCAGTTACCAGTCGTCGGGCGCAACCTTGTCACACTGGTGACCCTAGCTCCGGGTGTCTCCGGGTTGGGAACGAGTGCGTCGGGGAGCCCGGCTTCCGGCGTGGACAACTTCTCTACCGAAACGCAAGTTGACGCCAGCGCCAACGGCCAGGGCCAGAACAACAATCAGTACGTTATTGATGGCTTGGACGTCACCAGCGGAATTCGCCAAGGCGTTTTGAACCTGACTCCGCAACCGGATGCAGTTCAGGAAACCAGTATTCAGGTCAACACGTTTTCTAGCGAATACAGTCGCGCCGCCGGATTGCAGACCATCTTTACGACCAAATCCGGCACAGACCGGTTCCACGGTTCAGCGTCGGACTATTTCAATTACCAAAAAATGTTCGCCAATCAACACTTCGTGAGTTCGGGAACTTCGCCCTACAAACCTTTCCACTCCAATAATATGGACTTCGCAGTGGGTGGTCCGATTATTCCCCACCACAACAGCTTCTTCTACTTTGCGGTTGAGCCGCTGCGCTCGTCACAAAGCGCTGGCGGGTCTGTCAACTTCGTGGATCCCCAGTTCATATCCTTCGCGCAAACCAACTACCCGACCACTGTGGGAACGAAGGTGCTCACCACCTATCTGCCCTCCGGCATTGGAGGTGCTGCGGTCTCGTCTACAGCGCAGCAGGTTTTTGGAAACGCGGCAGGCGGTTGCGGGACAACCGCGGGGCAGAATGGAGTGCCTTGCAGTTTGCCCATGATTGACACAGGATTCTTTGGGGCAACATCCGTACGAAACGGCACGCAGTATTTTGCCCGAATTGACCAGGGTTTCAAGAATGACCGGGTATACGCCAGCCTTTTTCGGACTCTTCTGACAAATGGCGCACCGTCACCCATGACGCAATTCTCCGCTTTAAACAATACCTGGCAGGTGGCGGGGCAGATCTCCTGGACCCACTCATTCTCTCCGACCACAATCAACGAGGCCACGGCGGGCCAGAGCAGAGTTGAGGGCGTCCTTGGCACCGGGGCCAAGGACTACACGGTTCCCGATATAAGCGTAAACGGCATCAACGTAGACGGCGGCATGGCCTACGGCGTGGGCTTTGCGCAAGGCGATTTCATTCAGCACAACTACCACTGGCGTGACGTGCTGACGCACGTGCGCGGTACGCACACCCTAAAGTTTGGTTATGAAGGCTGGTATGGCGACGATGTCGAACCATTCCAGGGGCCATGGTCCACACCAAAATTCTCCTTCCCCAATTTGCTGGCGCTGGCGCAGGATGTTCCCACCAACGAGAACGGGATCATGTATAACCCTGTAACCGGAACCCAGCAGCTATGGAACTGGGACGCTGCCTCCAGGACCTTCGGAGTTTTTGTCGAAGACACCTGGAAGGCGAAAAGGAATTTGACGCTCACCCTCGGTTTGCGCTACGACGATAGCGGAAACCCATGGTCGAAGAGCGCAGCCACAGTCTTTGGAAACTTTTACCGGGGTACTGGCACAACCGAACAGCAGCAGGTAGCGAACGGTGTGGCCAAGCCGACTCATAACGCGCTGCTGAGCTCAGTTAACTGGCTGTTCAGTCCTCGAGCAGGTTTCGCGTGGGACCCAACGGGACATGGCGATTGGGCCGTACGCGGCGGCTTCGGCATCTACAACAACTGGCTGACCTCGGCTAACGTCCAGGAAGAATTTCGCGGCAATCCTCCTGGGCTGGTCTTGCCGACCTTTACCTCTTCGGCCATTTTTGCTTTGGGAACGGGCAACAAACCCCCGTTTGGATTCACTTTCCCAACCTTCGTGGGCGGTCTCAATGCTCAAGGTGGACAGGTGGGCCTCAGCGACACCATCGGCGGCGTCAACCCACACCTCAAATCTCCGAAATCAGATGTCTGGTCCCTGTCAGTGGAGCGGAAACTCGGAAGAATCTTTGCAGCCAGTGTAGGTTACT
Organism: Acidobacteriota bacterium; assembly: GCA_003224755.1. Classification (GTDB taxonomy): domain Bacteria; phylum Acidobacteriota; class Terriglobia; order Terriglobales; family Acidobacteriaceae; genus Gp1-AA145. The sequence continues at coordinate 16,595 of QHZR01000034.1, read as the reverse complement.
CCGGGTCGCACTCCTACAATATTGTCGGCAATGGCAACTCGATCGGGAATGTCTCCTATGGGGTGGACATCAATTCCTTTCCGGGTGACTTGATCACTCAATTGAATAACAGCTCTACAGCGCTCGTTAATCCCAGTCCGGTCCGGCTCAATCCCAGCTTCGGACAGATAAACTATGCCGACAACGACCGCCATGCGAATTACGAGAGCGTCTACTTT
>QHZR01000034.1:0-16129 GCA_003224755.1 Acidobacteriota bacterium | reverse complement strand
GGTTATCCCTTGACCGCCGCAAATTTCAACGGATTTGTCGCGGTGTGTCAATCGGGTAAGCTCAGTAACGTCCCGGGGCAAGGATGCTCGGTCTCAGATCCCGCTGTTTCTTACGCTCCAGGAAGCGGCGACTACAACGCGGATGGGGACAATCTGGATTACCCCGACACAATTAGTTATAGCCAATCAACCAATAACAAATCATGGCTCACGGGAGGAATTCCCAAGAGCGATTTCGCCACCCCAGCTTTTGGCCTGGAAGGAAATGGGAAGGCGCAACGGTTCCGCGGACCTAACTTCTATGAGACCGATGTCAACTTTTACAAAGACACGCATCTTACGGAAGGAGTCGTTTTTCAACTCCGGTTTGAGTTCTTCAATATCTTCAACCGGGCAAACTATGTTGACCTTGGCAATAGCGGCGTCGATATGAATCTCCCAGATGGAAATTTTGGCGTGGCGAGGGCATCCCATCAACCCAGGTTCTGGCAGTTGGGAGGCAAGATTTCGTTCTGAAAGGACGGAATTCCAATAGCGGCCTACTTCTGATGAAGTAGGCCTTTTTTATTTTCAAAGAGGCTACGGCTGAGAGCCGTAGTGTCGTATAAAAGCATTTGCATCATGCCCGACGTTCAGGTTTCCAAACCGAAAATAGTCCAACGCCTCGGATTCATTGTCATTTATTCCGGCGTGCTTCTCGGTGTGGCAGTTGCTCAATCTATCGCAGACCGTGAAGCTATAGCTGCGGCATTAAGCAAAAGCGACTTCGCCTCTGCTCTTCAGTTGCTCGAATCAGCACTAAGGAAGTCACCTAATGACGTCGAGCTCTTGACGATGCAGGGGGTCACTTACGAGCGCCAAGGCAACCAGGAGCAGGCCCTCCCACCCTTCCAGAAGGCGTTGCAAATTTCGCCTAACTATATCCCGGCCTTACAAGGAGCAATCCAGATTCTGTACCAGGACGGTAGTCCGAAAGCGATTCCGCTTTTAGAACGCATCGTGCGTCTGCGACCTGTCGATAGCACCAGCCATGGCATGCTCGCGGTGTTGGAATACCAACAAGGAAACTGCCCGGCCGCTGTTGCGCATTTCGAAAAAGCTGGATCGCTGTTCGACACTCAGCGAGACGCTCTGCACGCTTATGCAACATGCCTGGTCAAATTGCAGCAGTTCGAAAAAGCAGCTGCGGTTTTCCAGCGCACGTTGGCTATGAGCTCCAATGATCGTAGGGAACGCCAATTGCTTGCCTCCGTTCAGCTGATGGCGCATCAGCCCAGAAATTCAATTGCCACCCTCGAGCCTCTGGTCGAGGCTGATAACCCCGCTCCCGAGACGCTGGAGCTGGCTGCGAACGCCTACGAAGACGCAGGAAATACTGAAAAAGCTGTCGCCATACTACGTCAAGTCATATTGCTCGAGCCGCAGAACGTTAATCTCTACCTGGACTTCGCACAACTATCGGCAGCACACCAGTCGTTTCAGGTCGGCATCAATGTCCTGAGCGATGGTATTGGCCAGCAACCCAATTCTGCCCAGCTCTACTTCGCGCGCGGTGTCTTGTACGTTCATATTGCGGATTACGACAAAGCGGAAGCTGACCTGGCCAAAGCTTACGAACTCGAACCCAATGAGTCGCTCACCGCTGCTGCCCAGGGATTGCTCGCGGTGCAGCAGAATGATCTTGATCGCGCAATGAGCGATGTCAAAGAAAAACTGAAGAGTAAGCCGAACGATCCTTTGTTGCTTTACGTTCAGGCTGACGTCCTCACGCAAAAGGGCGCTGAACCCGGCACCGCTGATTTCCAACTGGCAATGCAGTCCGCCAAGAAAGCCGTTTCGCTCCGGCCAACCATCGCGCCGGCTCGCGCGGTGCTGGCGAAGCTCTATCTCGACTCTGGCCACAATCGCGAAGCTGCAGAGCAGTGCCGCAAGGCGCTCGAAATCGACCCGAAAGACCAGGCGTCTTTATATCGCTTGATTCAGGCGCTGCGAAAAACCGGAGAGACTGAGCAACTTCCGGAGTTGCTGAAGCGCCTAGCCCTGCTTCGGCAGGAGTCGACGAAACAGCAGAAGCAGCGTTCGCGGTTCACACTTGTAGAAGGTGATGCACAACCGTGACCATGGGTAAGGAATTCCAGGCGCCCGCTCTCGACTATTTCTGTGGCTCACCCGGTGGGTTCTGGCTCTCAGGTTCGTATAGCCGGTATCGAGTGCCGGAGGCCTCTTCGCTGCGCGAAGCCTGACGGAGCACAGCCAACCGTTTCACCAATGCTGGAAGTTCTACTTTTGTATCTTTTCCGCTGTGTCGCAAGGCTTGTATGAGATGGTAGAGGGCTTCCTGATCGGATGGACTCTGCTTCAGTGCCAGGCGGGATTGCTCGATGGATTTTTCGATTTGGCCAGACTTCAAGTACAGATTTCCTAACAAGTCGCGTGCAAGAACAAGGCTAGGGTCCAGCTGAGTTGAGAGAGCGGCGGCAGCCGTGGCTTCTTTAAACTGCGGCGTTTCCGGGTCAGCGCCCTGCTGGAACAAGATTTGCGCTTGCATGTACTGGAGGAATGCATCTTTGGGATGCGATTTCAATTGCGCGCGCACTGTACCGAGCGCCTGATCCAGATTGCTCTGCTGAACCAGGGCGAGCCCTTCAGCTACAGCACCCGAGGTCTGCCCTGGTTCGAGTTGCGTCGCCGTGGTGAAATCCGCTTCTCCTTTTTCAAATTGGCCTAGCTGAATATAAAGAATGCCGCGCGCCACATAGAGTGGTGCTGCTTTCGGATTCCGCTTTAGCCCCGCACTCACCATGTCAACGCCGACCTGGAAGGATTCATGGTTGAATGAAATCGCTGCGAAATCGATGTAGTACCGCGGCTTTCCTGGATCAAGCACAATAGCCTGGCGAAGCAGAGTGGCCGCAGTAGGCGTGTCTCCGGTTTCTTCGTAGGCCGACGACGCCAGATCAAGCACATCGGGATCCGGCGGCTGGGCCTGCAGCAATGGCTGCAGAGTGGCAATGGCATCTTTCGCCTGATGCGCGCTGTATTGGGCGACCGCGAGGTTGTAGCGCGCATGTGGGTCCTGCGGCCGCAGGTTCTGAATCGTCTGAAAAACAGCAACAGCATCTTCCGGCCGCTGCACATCGATCAGGCAGGAACCGTATTGTGACAGAGCTACAGGTTGCGAACTGATCACTTGTTGGCTGGCCTTGAAGTGCCGCACGGCACTAGCACAGTCGTGCTGCCTGTACGCAAGTACGCCCAACATAGCGTGGCTCGTGGGCTCCTCGGGTCGAAGCTTTACGATGCGGTTCAGAAGCGGCACTGCCCGACTGCTGCCTGTGCTGTATTCCAGTTCGGCCGCGCCTTCGAGAGCGGCGAGATATTCCGGAGAGATATTTAGAGCAGTGTTGTAGGCGGTCAAAGCTTCTTTGTCACGCCTTAATTTGGATAGCGCAATCCCTTTCAGCGTCCACAGCGTGGCGCTCTTCGGAGAACGCTGGAGCTGCGTCTGGGCGAGCTGCAATGCTTGATTGAAATCACCGGTGCGAAGCGCTGCTTCAATTGGGCCGGTTGCATCAGAGTTCGCGACAGTTTGTCCTAAGCCCGATAGAACGAGTGCCAGACAAAACAGAGGAATGAGTACCTTGACCTTTGCCATGAATATTATTGGCTTGCACGCGAAGATCTGCCATCAGAATTGCAACTTCCATATTATCTTCCCTGCCCGCTGTGCTGCATCATGGCTCAGGCAAATTCAGCCACGATTTCAAAGTGCTTGTCGCTGGCGGTCGGAATAATGACGCAGTCATTGTGCCGCCCTCCAATCACACCGGGGTGCCCATTCACCGTGGCCCTGCGCAGGGAGTTATGCCGGGGCAGCCGCAGCTTTATCTGGATCTCTTTCGGCGAGCCTGGCCGCTCCAGATCGACGCTGGCCTTAACGTTCCCCGCACTGTTGTTGCCAGTGATTTTCATACTCACCCTTCCCCAGCGGGTGGGCGCGCGTTCGAGAGCTATTTCTTTTCCGGAAACGACCCAATCTCTGGGGAGTCCCTTGCCGAAGTGCAACCGGTCTTCGTCCGAATCTTCCAGCACCAACATCCAGCGGACCAGGGCTGGAATGGTCAGCTGTGCGGGGATACAAAACAGCGCACTGTCTCCTTCGATGCCGGCAACTTCTCCCGCCGTCCAGCTGCCACGCGTGTGATCGTGATACCGATGCGAGTACAGGAACAGCAGGAATTCCTCAATCCGATCGAGGCGGATTAGCGCCTGTGCGTATCCGTAAGAGATGAATCCAAGAATGTCGCGTCCTTCGGGATGTGGAGGTTCTACATTCGCAACCACGCCGAGCGTCGTGCCGCCATAGGCGCGCATGCAATCGATAACCAAATTTGCCACATCGGGCGGGAGCATGTCCGCGTGCAACAGCTCCGCGCATGCCCGATGCGGCCACTGCTGCGGACTAGGGTGTTCGGTCTGCATGGACTCCCAGAAGGTGCCCACCGCCCCGGCGTAAGGACCAATGTAGGGTGGCGTTTTGTCGCGCCGAATATTTTTTTCTATGCTGGCGATGACTGCATCCTGCAAAATCTTGCTGCGCGATTTCCACGCCGCGGACTGTTGAGCGACGTGCGCGTTCGGAGTGTTGACGGCGTTCCATACGCGACTGAGATCACGCAGAGCCCGTGCCGTGAAAGCATTGTTCGCAAAATAAGGTAGCCACCAGATCTGCGGCTTAGGCATGAGACACGAATCGGATTCGCTCCAACCATGGATGAGACCGTACCCGGGGTCATCCTTTGGTAAGCGAAGACTGTCGTCGTGAAGCGTGCAAAGCAGAGCTGCCGTTCCCTCGACCTTCGACCGATGCTTCAAAAGCAACTCGCGGTCGTGCGTGTAGTCGAAATAGCGGGCCAGCAACGACAACGTCATTCCGAATTGCGCGGTTTCCGGGCCGCGCATGTTGATCATGCCCTTGGCATCGACGAAATCGGTGAAGTAGTTATCGATGACCCCGCGAGCCATGTCGAACCGGCCCCATTCGAGGTTCGTGCACACCGAGCTAGTAAAGATGTCTTGAAAGCCGTCGTACTCCGAGCCGTAGTAGTCGCGATCGACGGCGCCATACTTCGGGTAGACTCCGCCGGGTCGAACCATGAGCTCCTTCGCGAACGCGTGCTTTGATATATCGATCCAGACATTTTGCGGAAGTGAAACAGGTGTGAAATCACGCAGCAGCTGCTCCCAATATCCGGCGAATACGAAGAGAGCTCGGTAGAACTCTTCCCGCCGCGGATCGACACGCACCGGAGGAAAGGCAGGGTAGCTGTAGCCGTAAACAACCTTTACTATCTTTCCCTTGTCAACGGTCACGGTGCGATGCCACGTCTGCACAATGAACCTGTCGCGCGCTTGAACATCTCCGAAGACAATCACTTCGTCATAAGCGGTCTCTGAAGCGGGGAGTATCTTTCGCACCGCGGGCATCCACCCGCCCACCAGGCCGTCGAAACGCTTCTGGGCGGCCTTCTGATTGTGTTCCGGAAAAAACTGGACGGGGTGGTACGTGCGCGTGCTCCCGCTGGAAAAGACCGGCATTGTGTCGCTACATTCTTTCGTTCCAACAAACGTGTCCCAAGGCAGGCGCCAGCTCGGGCCTGTACTTTGTAACGATCCCAGCGGAGGAGCGGCGGACCTTACCCGCTCCAGATCAGGATCGTCTCCGCCCTCGAGCAGGTGCTCGGCGAGCAGGTCGCGGGGGGACATTCCTATGTCTTTGAGGGCAAGCCCAAGATACGGCGGAGAGTCTTCCGGGAACGACGCTTCGGCGCTTTTTGCGAGCGACCGCGCGCCGGACGCGGAGAGAAAAGTGATAACTCCATCACGGGTGCGCAAGTCTTCAAAGACTTTCCATGCCGTGGAGCCGATCGTGAATTCGCAGATGAAGGTGTGTCCTGCGATATCAACGTTGATCGCCGGAGTGAGGCTCGCGTTGAATGCACGAAGATACTGTGTCTGTGTCGAACTGTCATCAGCACTCAGCTCGGGGACACATGCAGCCGCCGTGGTTAAAGCGGTGCTTTGCAAGAATCGCCGTCGATCCATGACCTCTCCTCTGTTGTTGGCTCAGACGAGACGACTACAACCGAATCTCGATGCGCTTCCCGTGAAATTCCACCTGACGCCTGGTTTGATCGATTTTTACTTCGAGATTTCGACGTAGGGGAGCCCGCATTCGCGATCCGTTTGCCAGCTCTAAAATCAAAACGCGTTGCGAATCGGCCCAAGACATCTGCACGCCCATCCACTCGCCCTTGCGGTAGTTGAATGATCTTCCATCATCCTCATACAGGAGAAACGAAGCATCTGCTCCGGGATAAATCGTGACGGCGAGTGGCTCGTCTGATTCTTGATGAACGTATTGCTTCACTGGTCCAAGCGGCAAAATTGAACCCGCACGGACATAAAGAGGCATGATTTCCAGGTCAACATTGCGACTGATCTCACGTCCTCCCTCGATGCGTTCGTCCGTCCAGAAGTCATACCAAGTACCGCCGGGAAGATAGACCTGACGTGTAGAGGCGCCCTTTTCCACCACCGGCGCGACCAGCACGTCGCGGCCCCACAAATACTCATCATCACGTGCAACGGCTTTCGGGTCGTCAGGATAGTGAAGCCATAACGCGCGCATGACGGGCATGCCGGTAAGAGTGCATTCACGGACAGCGCTATAAAGATAAGGAAGCATGCGGTACCGCAGTTCGAGGTATTTATGACAGATAAGTTCAACCTGTGGATTATGTAATTGGCTTGGGTCAGGAACCGCCGCGCCTTCGTAACGGCTGATTTCCATTGGACCCGGGTCTCCAGTGTTCCAGCCCCACGGAAGCCGCAACTTCCAATTACGGCCGTGGCAGCGAAACAGCGGGCAGAAGGCCCCAAACTGGAACCAGCGAAGATAAAGTTCAGCGGTAAATTCGGGGGTGGGAACAAATCCACCAATATCAGTGCCCCAGTAAGGGATCCCGCTCAGTCCGGTGTTTATGCCAATCGGGATGTGTGTCTTGAGTGTCTCCCAGGTCGAGTAGACATCGCCGGACCATAAAAATGATGCGTAACGCTGCATGCCGGCATATCCGTTGCGGTGCAGGGCGTACGGACGCTCATTTGGGCGGTCAATCTGGGGTCCTTCCCAGTACATGCGATTGCGAACCAACCGGGATGCGATGTCGAGCGGATCACCTTCGTCCGGCCACCAGCCATCCACTCCCATCGCGAAGTCTTTGCGGTGCGCGCCCCAATAACAGCCTGCCTGTTCTTCATCAAAGCTCGGCAACTCGCAGTGGTCATGTACCGAGCCACGAAGTTTGTCGCTAAGAATTACGCTGTGCACGACGACGTGGAAGTTATCCCTGTGGAGCTGATCGAGCATTTCTTTCGGATCTGGGAAAACGTTGGAGTTCCAGGAGAACGAGCCATTCTCAGTGTTCCAGCCAGATGGACAGAACCCGGTACCCAGGTAAATGAGCGCGTCACAGGGCAGCTTCTTCTCACGAAAAGACTTCGCCTCGGTAAGCACTTCTTCCCGGCTGGCCAGCGTGCGATGGGACTGCTGGTATCCAAGGCTCCAGAGAGGAGGCAGTTCTGGATTTCCGGTGAGGCGCGTGTATTCGGACATGATGATCGTAGGATCACCGGCGCCTATAAAGAAGATATCGAGCGGCAACGCCTCTTCGACTGTGGGAGGCTGAAAGATGGCTTCAGTTCCTGTGAAATCAAACGTGCCCAAAGGGGCATGAAAGAACATCGCCCAACCCGAGGTGCCGATGACCCAGGGAATCGGTACGCGCCCGCCATGCGTCGCCAGTTTGTAACCGCCCTGGCCGCTGCGCATCTGGTCGGTGGAACCTCGGCGATCGAACTGAGGTCCGCCTTCGCCCAATCCGAGAAGAGGCGAATTCCCCGAGGGGAAAGAAACAATTCCGTTAGCTCGGTTAATTTTGATTCGCTGGACGAATTCACCCGAGTTGCGAGTCACGATGCATTCGAGTGGCTCAGGCACAATTTCAACAATTGTTTTACCGCAGTTAGCCGTCTGCTTCTTGAAGGCGTCGCGCAAAGTTAGCAGCGGAACACCCCAATCAGAGCGCACCAAAGAACCGTCGTCTGGAACGAAGGTAGGTTTGCCTTTCTCGATCGGCAGAACCGAAAAACGAAAGGTGTGCGGACTCACGACGGTAATTTGGATTTCGACATCTCGCCCCGCGACCTGTTGAGTTGCGGTTTCGGCGGTCATTCGTCGCGGAAGGACTGCCGCGGTAGAGGCCACCGCCATTGTCTTCAGAGCTTGTCTGCGATTCAATCGCGTGCTCATAGATTGACCGGGTGTGAGGCTGTTCATTGGTGGCGGCGGGGCCCGAGTGCTTTTTCATCGATCGAAAAGTCTTGTGGCGGCGGAATGCCCAGCAGGTACTGCACAAAGTAGTCCCAGCGCCGCCGCACGAGATACGAGGCATGAGGGCCGCTCTCGCCGTGATACATATTAGGAACAATCAGCATGTCGAAGTTTTTGTTGGCGTTCATCAGGGCATCCGCGAAACGCATTGTCTCCACAGGGTGCACGTTCTCATCTATATCGCCATGCTCAATCAGCAAATGTCCCTGCAGGCGAGCCGCCATGGTCACATTGGATTGAGCCGCATAATCGTCCTGAACGGGATATCCCTGATAGAGTTCGTTCCACCATGCCTTATCGAGACGCGCATCGTGGTCGCCGGAAATCGAAACTCCTACTTTGTAAAACTCGGGAAAGGCCAGCATGGCATGCGCCGCGCCATAGCCTCCGGCAGATGTTCCGAAAACCCCCACGCGATCTGCGTCCATGTATGGGAACTTGGCGGCCATTTGCTTGATCATGGCCACATGATCTTCAAACGCGCCGCCGAGATTTCTATAAGAAAACAGGTGGAAGGCGCAAGAGCGACCGGTGGTCCCACGGCCGTCTACCATTACGACGATGAACCCTAGTTCCGCCATGGACTGCAGTCGTAACGTGGAGCCAAAAGTTTTGGGAACAAAAAAATCTTGCGGGCCGGTGTAGACGTGCTCAATGACCGGATATTTCTTTGAAGCGTCGAAATTCGAAGGCTTCCAAATCAGCGCGTAAAGATCGGTAGTACCGTCGGCCGCCTTTCCTTGAAACGGCTGCGGAAACTTCCAACCCGCATCCTGCAGCACACTCACATCTGTCTTTTCGAGCGAGCGGACCTCCGAGCCATCCTTGGTGCGCCGCAATACAGACTGCGCGGGTAAGTCGGCCCGCGAAGAGTTGTCCACAAAATAAGTTCCGTCAGGGGAAACGCTGACTGAGTGGTTTGCATTCTCCAGGGTGAGCAGCGTCAGGCCCTTTCCATCGAAGCCCACGCAGTACAGGCGCGTCTGGTACGGATCTTCCCCTCTTTCGCGCCCGCCGGCCAGGAAATACACGCGACGGGCTTTTTCATCCACATACTCGATTTGTCGCACCACCCACATACCCTGCGTGATCTGATTTTCCAGTTGTCCGCTTTTGCTGTACAGGTAGATATGATTCCAGCCGTCTCGTTCGGAGGCCAGCACCAGTTCTCCGGTGTGATGATCGAAGCGATAGAATTCTTCGCCTGGATCAACGTAATGATCGGAAGTTTCGCGGACTATAACCTTTTCATCACCCGTCTCGGGGTCAACGATACGAATCTCTTTTGCCTTAGACCCGCGCTCGTCGTAGTCGTACACAATTGCTTTGCTATCCGGGAACCACTCGAACCCCGGACCGTCCTGGAAGGACAGTTCCTGAGGAGCGGTTTTAACCTCAATTCTCTTTCCCGATTGAATGTCGAAAATGATTGGCTGCGCCTTCGCCAGTATCTCGCCTGGCAATGGATAGACAACCGAGTAAGCCTTCGGCCTGAGCTGATCTGGAGGCACAAACTGAATACTGGTGAAGCGTCCTGAAGTTCGCGAATCGATGCGGTAAGTGACCAGCTTCTTCGAATCCGGCGACCAGAACACCGCGGCTGGTTGCTTGATATCTTCAGTTCCCTGTTCGACTAAAAGACGGAGGGCGGGAAGAGGCGTGGCATAGTCCCAGCCGGAGACGCCATCCTGGGTCAGTGGCACCGACGTCCCGCTTGAAAGATTGTGCACATACAGATTGTGATCTTTTACGTAGGCAGCCCAGTTCTTGTCTGGGGAGAGTGCCTCGTCGGGATTGACGGGATGTGACTTGCAGACATAGTCGCTGAGCGTGCATGTCCATTGCTCTTTTTCAATTTCAAATTGAAGCGCTTTCTGATCCTCAGTGAATTCGATGTCCTCAAACGGCAAGTCTGACGCGGAGAATTGTTTTTTGGCAGAACGGGAGAGCGTAGCCGCCAGTTTTTCATGGTCAAAGGCCGGTCCTGAGGTGTTGTGGTCGGAGTCAATAAGGACAAACTCAGTCCCTTTCTGGCTGGCTTTGTGGTACCAGAAGCGATTGGTTTTATCGATCCAATGGGCCGAGACGTCGGCCACATAAATCGAATGGCGCAAATTGCCGGGCAGAAATCGCTGCGCACGTTGGTAGTCTTCGAGTGCGCCCTGGGCGCATGCGCATGGGAGTAATTGAAACAGTGCCGCGACCAGCACGAATGCCCTCATTATTTGTCTCGCTATTCGCCTTTAATTTTGACTAGCACCACGCCATGCGATGGCACGTAGGCACTGTACTTACCACTGAATGTGCCAAGATCCTTTTTCAGCCAGAGATCTCGAACCGTTGCTACGCTGTGAATTCCGATCTGTGAGAAATTCACCGTCATCTGTTCCACGGTGCGCTGCCGGTTGAATAAACCCACAACTCTGCTACCGTCGGCCATGGGTTTCATCCAGACTTCGAACGGCCCTTCCTGCGCAATGCGAAATCCCTGCTTTCCCGCTGGATCTTGATCAACCGCGATGACTTCACGATTAGTCAGGATTTCAACCGTGTAGGGCGTCATCTTGGTCAGGTCATTTCCGGCTATTAAGGGCGCCGCAAGCATGGCCCACAGGCTGAAGTGAGTGCGGTATTCATCTTCATTCATGCCGCCGGTCCCTACTTCCAGCATGTCCGGATCGTTCCAGTGCCCCGGACCGGCAAATGTCTCCAGCCCATTCTGGTTGAAGCCAATCTCTGCCATCACGGAATAGCGATCGGAGATGTCACCAGTTGTGCGCCACAAGTTACCTCCAACCGAAGGTCCCCAGTCCCAAACTTTGTTCCATCCGTACTGGCATAGGCTGAGAATAATCGGCCGCCCGGTTTTCTTTAACGCCTCGTGCATTTTTGTATATGCATTTTTCATTTCCTCGACATTCGAGGGCGGTTGCTGGCACCAATCGTATTTCAGATAATCAATTCCCCATTGGGCGTACGTCTGGGCGTCGTGATCCTCGTGCCCGAGGCTGCCCTCAAACCCGGCACAGGTTTTCGGGCCAGGCGATGAATAAATCCCCAGCTTCAGTCCTTTGCTGTGGACGTAGTCAGCGAGGGCTTTCATGTCTGGAAATTTCGCATTGGGATGAATCACACCAGTCGCATCACGATCACCTTCCCAAGTGTCGTCAATGTTGAGGTAGATGTAGCCAGCGTCTTTCAGTCCGGTCGAAACCAGGGCATCGGCAGTCTCGCGCACCATCTTGTCGTCGATGCGCTCAGCGAAATGGTTCCAGCTGTTCCACCCCATCGGAGGCGTGGCTGCAAGTTTTTCTTGGGCGCCAGCTGCACCCAAGAAGCAGCCGGCAACTGTCATATATATGAGCAAACCCATTCCTTGGCTTAACATTCCGGATAAGACGCGCCGCTGATTACGCTTTGTAGTTGAGCTCGTGCGAAAGGTGTCTTGGGAGCGAGGCATTTGCAGGAGTTATGTATATTGTATACAGTCTTCGCTGTCAACCCTTTATCTGTCGCCAGGAAAGAGCCGCCAAAAGATGCCTCCCCTCCCAAAGTGTCTGATCGAGCTGGTCCTCTGTATCAGTTCCGCAATTCCAGCACACGCGGCGGCAACAATGCGGCTCGATTTTTTCCACACCGGCGGCAAATCAGGGGAAGTGTTTAGCGTTGATCGGATTGTTATTGAACCGCTGCCCTGGCCGGGAAATCCCAACCAACAAGCCGACTCGACCAACCGCGGCACTTACTTTTTCGAAGTGCGCGACGCAAGCAAACGTGTCTTGTACTCACGCGGATTTTCCTCCATCTACGGCGAGTGGGTCACTACCGACGAAGCGAAAACAATAAATCGCACGTTTCATGAATCACTGCGCTTTCCCGCTCCCAAATCGCAGGTCGAAATCGTCATCAAGAAGCGCGACCGGCAAAATGGATTTCAGGAAATTTGGAAAACCACAGTCGATCCGAACGACGGAAATATTGATTCCTCGCTACCTCCACTTCATCCCGTCGTGATTAAAATCCAAAACAATGGCGATCCTGCTCTGAAAGTTGACCTGCTTTTTCTGGGCGAAGGTTATGCAGCCACGGAAGAAGGCAAATGCGAGAAAGATATTCGTCGCCTCACCGAAGGACTGTTTTCCTATTCGCCATTCAAAGAGCGCCGCGCCGATTTCAACGTTTGGGCGATTTGTGCCGCCTCGCCAGATTCTGGCGTGTCACATCCCGCCTCCGGCATTCACAAGAACACGCTGTACGGGACTCAGTTCGATGTTTTCGGTGAAGACCGCTACGCCTTATCATTCGACAACCGTGCGATTCGGGCGATGGCATCTTTCGCGCCGTACGATGCGATGGGAATCGTCATGAACTCGAAGGATTATGGCAATGGAGGAATTTTCGGACTCTATGCGACAGTGAGCATTGACTATCCGACTGGCATTCAGGTCTTCGTGCACGAGTTCGGCCATCACTTTGCCGATCTTGGGGACGAATATTATTTCAACGCCGACGTTGCCTACTCGCCTGCCAACATGCGCGTTGAACCCTGGGAGCCGAACGTCACGGCTCTGCTCGATCCACATCATGTGAAGTGGCAATCGCTAGTAGAGTCCGGAACGCCGCTGCCCACGCCGTGGCCGAAAGAGTGTTACGAAGGCAGCCTCCGCGACTCACAGAAACTGATTGAACAAATGCGAGCCGAGAAGCGTTCAGATGCTGAAATCACAGAAGCTCGAAAGAGAGCGAGGGAGACGGCGCAACACTGCTTATCGAGCGGGCCATATATGGATAAAGTTGGCGCATTCGAAGGCGCGATGTATGAGACAAGCGGCTACTATCGCCCGCAGCAGCAGTGCATCATGATTTCCGGAGACCAGTTCTGTGCAGTCTGCCGCCACGCGATCGCGGAGATCATTGATCTCTACTCCCGGCCCTGAACTAAGATAAGTTGCACCGGTTTAGCCGGCAACTTCCAACTTTTGTCGTTGCGCAACTTCTCTGGTCATTTCGCCATCCACCAATCGCCAGATGCCCAACGGATTCGTATCCTTCAGTTCATCGGGGAGCGCTTGGTCTGGAAATCCTTGATAGCAGACTGGCCGGCAAAAGCGGTAGATGGCCTGAGTACCCACGGAAGTAGATCGCCCATCGGACGTTGCCGGGAATGGGCCGCCGTGGACCATCGCGTGACAGACTTCGACGCCGGTGGGAAATCCATTGAAGATCAGGCGTCCGACTTTGTCTTCAAGAACAGCGATCAGGTCGGCCCACTCGCGCAGGTCTTCTTCAGTACCGTGAATTGTCGCTGTCAAATGTCCTTCCAGTCCGCAAGCAATCTGCAAGACCTCTTCTCGCGCCGAATACCGCACCAGCAATGTCGAGGGGCCGAAAATCTCGGCGGACAAATCGGGGTCTTTCAAGAATGACTGCGAATCGGTTTCAAACAACGCCGACCCGACGCCGAGTTGGTTGCCGTCAGCGGGAATCCCTTCCGCAACTAGGTTGACGGCCGATTTGGTACTACGGCCCTCGATACCGCTTCCATAAGAAGATCGAATGGTTTCCGTAAGCAGATGGAAAGGAGCGGATTCGCCCACCAACTGCTTGAGCCTGTCACTGAATCGAAGCGTGTCTGCATTGTCGGATACGAACACCATTCCAGGCTTAGTACAAAACTGTCCTGCACCCAGCGTGAATGAGGCATGAAGGCCGGCAGCGATCTTTTCACCGTCCTTGCACAGAGCTCCGGGCAAAATAAAAACCGGGTTGGTGCTGCTCATCTCGGCGTAGAAAGGGATTGGCTCAGGGCGCGAAGCTGCAATGTTCATCAGGATCTTGCCGGCATGGCGGGAACCTGTAAATCCACCTGCTTTGACTCGGGGATGCTTCATCAAGGCGACGCCAATTTCGTTGCCGCCGCCAAATAAAAGCGAAAACACTCCTTCGGGCAAGCCGCATTGCTGAACCGCGTCCCGAACCGCAGCCCCGACTAGCTCACCTGTCCCAGGATGGGCAGAATGCGCCTTTACGATGACCGGATTTCCCGCCGCAAACGCCGACGCAGTGTCTCCGCCCGCCACTGAGAAAGCGAGTGGGAAGTTGCTGGCGCCAAAGACTACGACCGGTCCCAAGGGCCTTAGCAAGGAACGAATGTCGGGACGCGGGACGGGCTTGCGGTCAGGGTCGGCTCGATCAATCCGCGCCATCAGCCACGAGCCCTCTTCCACAATCTGCGCGAACAGACGAAGCTGACCGCAGGTGCGAGCGATTTCGCCTTGCAGGCGGGCCTGGGGAAGAGCTGTCTCGAGACCACAGCGCGCAATCACCTCCTCTGTGATGGCTTCAATATTGGCGGCAATCTTGCGGAGGAAAGTTGCCTTCACAGATCCGGCAGTCCGACTGTATGTGGCAAAGGCCTCATCGGCCAGCCGCACCGCCTCGGTTAAGTCCTGCGCCGACGCGGAATAGAAATCCGGAGAAAGCGCTTCTCCGTTGACCGGATTGTGAGCACGAAAAGTGGCGGCGTTTATTGTGCCGCTACCGAATCCAATGATTGACCTGCCTGACAATTTCACAACATCACTCCAAGTTCATTTTGCCGGTACAACCTGGTCAGTCACCAATTGCGTCCGCGCGCGAAGGGTTTCTCTGATGATCTTCCGGGTCTGCTCTAGTTTGTTCCCGACTAGTTCCAAGCGGGGAGGCCGCACTCTTGGATTCCCTATCCCAACTTCAGCCTGAACAAGTTTGATCAGCTGAACAAATTCGGGGACCGTGTCCATCCGTAGGAGAGGCAAGAACCAGCGATACAGTTCGAACGCCTTTTCGTGCTCGCAGTTGATCGCGTAGTTAAACAGTTCCACCGACTCCCGCGGTAATGCATTCGCCAATCCCGCAATCCATCCTTTTGCTCCAACTCCAATTCCTTCGATAATTGCATCGTCCACTCCCACACAAATTTCCAGACGATCTCCCAGCAGCGCACGAATCGCGCTCACCCGTCGGGCATCGGTGCTCGACTCCTTTACCGATTCAAAATTCTCGCACTCTGCCGCCAACTCCTGAATGTGTTCAGGGAGGAAATCTGTCCCATATGCTACGGGATTGTTGTAGAGCATGCATGCCAGCGGAGTTGCGCGAAACACCGCTTTTACGTGCGTCTTCATCTCGCGCCAGTCGCCTTGGTAAACATACGGCGGCAATACCATGAGTGCATCACAACCCTGATCAGCTGCCGCTTTCGCTAGTGCAACCGCCTCCGGAGTCGAAAGCGCGGAAATCGACGCCACGACCGTCGCCCGGCCACTGGCGGCAGTTACGCACGTGCGCAGAACCTTTATCTTTTCCTCGAACAAAAGAGTAGCCCCTTCACCCAGGGAGCCCAGCGGCACGATCCCAGTGCAACCAGCGTCGAGCAGCCAGCGGCAGTGTTTTGCCATAAATGCGTGGTCCACTTGCAGGTTCGCGTCGAAACAGGTTGTGATCGCGGGCATTACGCCATTCCAGTTCATTGGTTTCCTCGCATTGCTTCATATTGCGCTGGCTCGATGTTGGGGACGGTTCCGAGACTCTGAAGTCTTGCTGGGAAGATCGGTGGCCGGACAGAATCCGGCGTCCAGCCCAACAGGAATTCTGTCGCCGGGCCGCACACTCTACCCTGACACGGTCCCATCC
>QHZR01000372.1 GCA_003224755.1 Acidobacteriota bacterium | reverse complement strand
CCCCACATGGAACTGCCCTGGCTTTTATAGCTTCGAAGTTGACTTCGCCGAGCGGGAGGAATGGTACAGTCAGAACACCTCTACAGTTCTAACTCCACACCAGCCGGCGACCAGCTCCCAGTATAACGGGCAGAGGCCGAAGGTCTCTGTGCGCTGGCAGCCGATTGGCCCGAAGTATATCGGCGCGGTTACCTTGCGTGGCAGTTACACAGAAGCGTTCCATGCGCCAACGCTATTCGAGATGTCTCCTGCAGGCACGCAGAACTTCGCAGATATAGCAAACGATCCGTTTTCGAGATTGACCGAGACGTTGACCTTGAACACGGTCGAGGAACGCATTTCCGGAAATCCGTTCTTAAAACCAGAAGTCGCCTATGAATGGTCTTACGGGGTCGTTTACAGCCCGAAATGGCTCAAGGGCCTTACCCTGAGCGCGGATTGGTGGCACATTGATCTGCGATCGCTCATATCGTCCCTCGGCGCGCAATTCATTATCGACGCCGATCTTCCCGGCCTGGTATTTCGGACGCCTCCACCGCCTGGTACACCGCCTCTCGCGAATGGTCAACCAGATCGGGGCGCAGTTACGCTCGTGATCGATCCTAACGACAACCTTTCCGGCGCGATTTTCGAAGGTCTCGACTACGAAGCGATCTATCTTCTGGATTCTGGGATATTCGGTCACGGCGATTTTGGCCGGCTGACATTCACGGTCAACGGCACATGGCTTTCGCGGGCTGAGCTGCAAGTTAACCCCGACACCAAACGATTTGGTATCGCCGGTGAATTCCTACCGCGGGGATTCAGCCTGACCAGTTCGCTGCCATGGAATCGGGCCAATTTCAGTCTGTTTTACGACGGCCCGGCTGATACATGGATGCAGGGTCTTGATATTGGTGCGGTGGTCCACTGGGTTGGCCAATGCGAGGACGACAATGTTTTTCTGACAGGGTCGCCGAAGCTAAATATGCCTAGAACTGGCGGTCCGGGGCATAACGCTGCTCCTTTTCCCCAGCGTGCGCGGAAAGTAGCCGCGTGGACTACGCTCGACCTAATCGCATCGTACACGTTCAACCTTCCGCCACCCTCTTCGGCTGAAGTGCCTGGCTTTGCCAAGGATGGCGGTAAAAATGTAAAGATAAGGGATGGCAAGGAGAAAAACGTGATTCCCGCCTCCACAGCCGAATACAGTCCCTGTGGATGGCGTGGCTGGCTGAATAACACCACGATTACGCTTGGAATGCAGAACGTGTTCGACGCAGATCCGCCGTTCGTCGCTGCCTCTTTCGAGAACGGCTACGATGAATCGCTTGCCACAATCAAAGGCCGGTTCTGGTACGTCCAGCTAAAGAAGAGATTCTAAGAAACGTGTTCGAGTAGGGTTCTCTGCCATCGTCGCTTACGGTCAAGTCGGTACTCTTGTATGTGCGACAGCGCATGGGCAGAAAACTAAACGCCGGGTTTGCGCTAACGCATAGGCGCATTTAGCAGAAGCCAAATGAAGTGTCTAGGTTAGCAAGGAAGTGGCGCAGAGTCGGCCGCTTCTTTCACTCGCGTTTCCTTGCCGCTCGGTCGAACCTTTGTCAGGATCACAGGATGAAGCATCTTCTTCTGGCTTGTTTCTTCCCGATGACGTTAACAGCTCAGAGTATGCAGCACCTCACTGAACAATTAGGCAAGACTGTCCTGTACAGCGATGTTGCTCTTTCGCCCGATGGCACACACATCGCATGGGTGCAGTCAACCGCCGCAGCAACATCGAAACAAACCTACGTTGGTGGAACATCAGGAAACGCACGGGCGGTGATGGTCAAAATTCCGACCACCGGCGAGAGGACCGACTTCAATCCCGCCTGGTCTCCAGATTCCAAAATGCTCGCAGTGTTTTCAAGCGCTGGCGAGAAAGAGCAGCGCCAACTCTGGATGCTCAATGCTGATGGCTCCAATCCGAAAAAAATTACAAACCTAAATGGATACGCGGCGCGTCCCCGTTGGTCGCACGATGGGAAGCAGATTGCCTTTCTCTACATTCAAGGCGCGGGCGGCGGTGGGCCGTTAGTGGCGGCACCCGCAACAACCGGCGTGATCGACACCGTTATTCATAATCAACGGATCGCGGTCCTTAACGCTAACACCGGCCAGTTACGCCAAGCGTCGCCGGAAAATCTCCACGTCTACGATTACGATTGGTCGCCCGACGACAAAATATTCGTCGCAACGGCGGCGCCAGGGCCCGGCGATAACAATTGGTGGATCGCGCAGATTTACACGATCGACATCGCGAACGGTAATGCCACATCCATCTACAAACCCTCGCTTCAAGTCGCGGTTCCACGTTGGTCGCCAGATGGAACGTCGATCGCTTTCATTGAAGGACTGATGAGCGATGAAGGATTTCACGGCGGCGATCTGTTCACGATCCCAGCTGACGGTCGCGACCTGGTGAATCGCACAGCGGACCAGAAAACGTCGGTTAACTCGTTTTTCTGGCAGGCGCCGGATCGCATTCTCCTGATCGAGTATGTAGGTGGCGGCAGCGCAATTTCCGAGTTGAGCCTGAGGAACAATTCTGCGCGGACGATTTGGAAAGGCCCGGAGGGCATTCACGCATTTGGGAATTTTCCCAACTTCGCCTTGTCGAAGGACGGCAAGTTCGCGGCGGCTGCTCGCAGCAGCTACAACTCGCCGCCGGAAGTGTTCGTCGGGCCGCTCGATGAATGGCGGCAACTCACCAGCGAGAATGCGACCTTAACAGCGAACTGGGGGAAAGCCAAAAGCATCGAGTGGACGAACGAAGGATTTAACATTCAGGGCTGGTTAGTGCCACCGGCCAACGTCGAGGCCGGTAAAAAATATCCCATGATTGTGCTCATCCACGGCGGACCGTCCAGCGTGACGACGTCGGAGTGGCCAGCGTCGTTCGGAATGTCTCGCGCGATTATCGCCGCGCTGTCCGCACGCGGTTATTACGTTCTTCTTCCCAATCCGCGCGGCAGCTACGGTCAAGGCGAAGAGTTTACCCGCGCGAACGTGAAAGATTTTGGCGGCGGCGATCTGCGCGACATGCTTGCCGGGGTCGATGCCACAATAAAGAAATATCCGATCGATTCTGCGCGTCTCGGCGTGACTGGATGGAGTTACGGCGGATTCATGACCATGTGGACCGTCACGCAGACCAATCGTTTCCGTGCCGCCGTTGCAGGTGCCGGCATTGCCAATTGGCAAAGTTACTATGGCCAGAACTTGATCGATCAGTGGATGATCCCGTTCTTCGGCGCGTCAGTGTATGATGATCCCGTCGTTTACGAGAAAAGTTCTCCCATTCGCTTTATCAAGAACGTGAAGGCCCCCACCCTTGTGATTGTAGGTGAGCGCGACGCGGAATGCCCTGCATCGCAGTCGTACGAATTCTGGCACGCGTTGAAGACGCTCGGTGTGCCGACAAAGCTGATCATTTACCCGGGCGAAGGCCATCTCTTCATCGAACCGAAGAACCAAGCTGACCGAATGGATCAGACCGTCGCATGCTTCGACAAATACCTGCGATAGCTTTCTTCTCCTTTTCCTCTTCCTCTACCGCGTCCTCTTCGTTCTGTAGTTCTCTTGCTTCGTCTATCTCGACCGTTCGTAATACCGTCATAAGAAAAACCTGGAAAATGTGGGCGCTGTGCTTGGCCGCTGCCTCAATTGCTTACGATGCAGGCCCGGAGGGAGACGAGCGTCACAGCTGCTCAGGTCAACGGCACGTGGCAAAGAAAATGGGGTGAATTCAAAATTTGGGCACTGGGTCACCAGCGTCTTCAGGTCGAATTTTCGGGCGTTTACGAATACAAAACGCCGGCAGGGCCCAACCGCCAATACAGGCAAAGGCAGCGGCATCGCGACCATTGAAGGCGATACCGCGACCTTCAAACCCGAAGGCGCGGAAGGAATGCCGGATCACGCTAAAATTCACTGGCGGCAAACTTGTAGTCACTCAAACCGGCATTTGTGGATTCGGTCACAACGTGACCGCT
>QHZR01000033.1 GCA_003224755.1 Acidobacteriota bacterium | reverse complement strand
GACGATCTTTGTACAAGAAGAGGAAGGAAAAGACAAAGGACGATGACCCTGCATGGGGCTTATCCGGCGTGTAACAGTTCCTCGACTGTGCAGGTCCGTTCGCAAGCTCACGAGCCTGGTTCGCTCTGGGATGACAAGCTTTAGGCTAGGTTTCGATTCCCATGTAGCAGACGCGGCCGGTCAGGTAGTCCCAGTAGTTCTCGCCTTCCGCCAGCGGCACAACTTCGACCGCGTACGCTTGGTTGTGAGGCCGTAGTACGAGATTCCTCCCGGCCAGCTCCACATAGCGCACAATGCAAGTGTCTTTCATATTTACGCCGTACATGTTCAATTCGCCTTTGCGATATGGCTGGAGCGAGTTGTAGTGGCGATCTATCAGAACCGTAGCACCAGGCAGAAGGCGGGGGTACATGCTCATGCCGTCGCCAGCCTCTACTTTGACCGCAACGAAGCGCTCCCAATCACTGCGCTTGCCATGCATATCGGGCCGAAGCTTGCGCAGAAAGTTGCGCTTGAACTTCTGAATCTCGCGAACCTTCATGCTCATAATGAGCGATTCTGTGCCGGCGACGAGGCCATCAACCACAAAAATATTCTCGAATTCGTCATCGCTTGGCGGAGGGATGCTGGCGCGCTTATTGACCTCGTCAGGGTCGACGAGGTCGAGAACGGAAAGACGCTGTACGGTGAGCACTCGATCCATTCCTTCCAGGCTCAAACTCCTCTTGCGGTTGAGGAAGTTGGAGATATGGGCTTGCTTAAACCCGGTCTGCTCGGCGAGCCTGAGGCCAGTCAGGTCTCCCTCATCGATCCGGCCCCACAAAGTTTTCCGTAGATTTTCCTGCAGGCTCTTGAATTTCATGCGCGCAGTATAGCACGTGGACTATAGCATTCCGCTATTACTATAGTGAACATATCTGCTGGCAAATAATTCCAGTTGTCAAATTGGGAGCCAAGAAATTGGCCCACTAATTTCCACAATGGAAATGCAGCCTATTGCTATAACCAAATGCTATTCCCATTTCAACCGACACACCTCAAAGGAAATACGCACTGTCCTTGACGTGCAAACCTTATAGCTATACGACGAGCGCAACATATAACCGAACTGTTTTGGGAGGGGCGAGGGAGAAAGAAGGGACTATGCCGCACTTCCTAGGGGAGAAGGCGGCGGGCTTTGCTGAGTTTTACCGCACAATCCGAGCCGCGGAGGTGCTCTCTGCAGCCATGGAGCACATGTTACCGCAGATGCAATTCAACGGAAAGGTCAGCGTGGTCGTTCAAAATGGCCGCGTTCTGAAGTCAGGATACGAGGAGGGATATTTTCGCCAGCCAGCCACTTGAGATTCTAAGTCATTTCACGCCTGACCAAATAATCAAGGACAGGTCGTCGTAAAACAAACGAGCCCTGAAGCCGGATCTTACCGGCTGCAGGGCTTTTCTCTTGTTCATGAAACTCATTCCCATAGGAGGCGAGTATGGAACCATTAGAAGCCGGTTCAATTCAACTGGAACTCAAATATTGCGAGCGCTGCGCCGCACTGTGGCTACGGCCGCAAGGCTCAGATCTAGTTTTTTGTGGATCTTGCGCGGCGCCCAATTCACGCTTTCTAAGTGATCAGCGGCCGGAAGCTTTCCGGCCCGCGGAACACGCCTTTTGAGTGAAGGAGGCAAAGCATGAGGGACAGCTATTCAGTGCTATCCGAGGATACGTCTGCGCCCAATCCTGCATTGCCGATTTGAGCGATACCGGAGTTCGAAGCGGCCGGTCCGGTATCTCGAAATGCCGAGATGTGGCTGTACGTGAGCGCACGGTCGCCTTGCTGCGGCGATACCTGCGAATTTCGATCGAAGTTGGCAGGCTGCCATCGCTCTTAGGCCGGGAGCTGTTTCGAAGGTGACTTCTTACCGCATGACGAGTTTTGAGGATGGGGTCATTTTCGTCCACGACGCGGAACATGCGCTCGAACATCTGAACGCATTCTCCCAGCAACTGGTAGCGACAATCGTATTCCAGGACTATACCCAGGATGAAGCCGCCGAAGTTCTGCATTGTGCGCGTAGAACGGTCTGCCGCGAGTTTCCCGAAGCGCTGGACCGAATCAGCGAACTTTTCTTGGACGGTGGGTTGCTGAACCGCCTGCCGACCGTACCTGTGGAAAATTCTTGTCAAGAGGGGAAGGAGGCGGATTTGCGCAAGTGGTTGCAAACAAGCGGAATACATTTCTGCAAAGTATGGCACAATTTCCTTTTCATAATGCTATGCTTAACTTAAGAGTGAGAAAAAGGGCGCGCCGCAAGGTGCGCTCTTTCTTTGTTGCCCGCTCCGCCCAGTGGCCCTATGCCGAGAGATCCGATCGATTGCGCCGCGGATCTCTCGGCTCTGCGCCGACGGACCACGGAACCGGTTGCACGAAACGCCGTTTCGATGGTGCAGCAGGCGATTGACGCGGTGAAGGAGGAGGGACAATATCAGGCCATCAAATACTTGCTTGAAATGATCGGACTTTATCCTGCAGCCATTGATGATGAATCGCAGGCCCAAAGTTCGCTGACACAGATACTGCTGGATCATCTGGGAATCAGCGGAGTTACGGACCAGAAAACAACGGCGAAAAAAGTCACAGGCCGCGATCCCTTAAAATTGAAATGAATCGGCAGGGGGAATTTGAACACCGGTTGCGCACGGCGTTACAACAGTACGCGAGAGCCTTGGCGACAAATCTTGGCCGGGTGACAGAGTTCGCCGGCGATGCGGGAGATGAAAGCTCGAGAATGGATCTCACGTGGATCACGGGCCGGGTGGCGCTGGGAGGCGGCATTTGGACAGCGGAACACATGGCCGAGATCTCCCGCACCGGAATCACGCACATCATAGACATGCAGATCGAGTTTGACGACACTCCGCTGGCGGAGCCGTTTGGAATTGATGTGCTCTGGAATCCGACTGATGACGACTTTCAGCCGAAAGAACCGGAACTGTTCCAGCGCGGGGTCGAGTTTGCCTTGCAAGCCCTGGAGCGGGAAGATGCAAAAGTGTTCATTCACTGTGCGGCCGGGGTCCACCGGGCTGCCATGATGACACTGGCACTTTTGTGCTCTCAGGGATGGGAACTGGAAGAAGCGATGCAGACGATTTCATCCAAGCGGCCGGTCGTGGATTTTGCCGAAGTCTATATCAACAGTGTTGAGAGATTTTTGCAGCAACAGGTGAAGGCAGCGAACTAACCGTTTTACGGGCCACTTCGAGAATCGGAGGAATTATGACGCACGCAAGCCGCCCGCAATGGTGGCTTTTCTGTTTGGCGCTGTTGATGGCGCTTGCTGTCGCGCCGCTCAAGTCGCAGACGCCTGCACTCACGACCATCAGCGATACCGTGTTCCGCGCCAACGGCAGTCCGGCATCCGGTATCCTGCTCATTTCGTGGCCCGCGTTCTCGACTGCTGGTGGGGCGACAGCTGCTGATCTGGGATTTGCATCCAAGCCGACTTGGTCGGCGGCCTTGTCCCGGTGGTTGGAGAGTTGGGAAGCGGTAGCGCGAACAGCGCGGCGTGCCTGCACGGCGACTCGACCTGGGCCGGATGTGGTACCGGGGGTGGAGGCTCCGGACTTACTCCGGGGATGCTAGCCATCAAGTACGCCACAGACTTTTCCTGGACACAGAACCCAACGGCCGACCTGAGCGCCGCGGGAGCAAAGACGGTGACGCTGACATCTTGCTCTCCGGGGATCAGGGGTGCCGAACCGAGAAACGCCGAGCACTTCAGGGGCAACGTGCAGAGCTCCGCGTGCAAGCCATGATGCGGTCGTTCTCCGGTCCCCTTGCACCTCCAGAAGCTTTAGAACGGTATAACAAAACTTTGCCTGGACTAGCTGAACGCATGATAGCAATGGTTGAGAGTCAGCACTCGCAGAGGCAGGAATTAGAAAAACACGTCATTCATGCCAATATCTCTGCACAGAGGGTTGGAACCATGTTGGGCTTTATTGTGGCAGTGGCTTCTCTGGTGGGCGTGTTTCTGTATTCCAAGCGGGAGCAGCAGAAAGATCTGGACAAAAAAACGCAAGGGCTCGCGGATGCCGCATCAGGAAGATGACCTGCTATTTGTAATGCTCCAGTTGCGCGGTCACATCTGAGCCAACTCTTCGAGCACGCGATCCACTTCCTCTGCCGTGTTGTAGTGTACGAATCCAATCCGCAGAAAGCCGCCGTCTTTTTCCACGCCGAGGCGCTCGCTCAAGTTGATGGCGTAGTAGTTGCCGTCCCAGGAGAATATGCCGCGTTCACCGAGTCTGGTGGCCAGGTCCAGCGGAGTGTGGCCTTCGATTCGGACCGCAAACGTTGGGCAACGGGAATCGAGGCGTGTGGGATCATTGATTCCGTAAAGGCGCAGACCGCGAATTCGGGCAAGGCCTTTCAACGTGCGCTCCATTAACGTGCGTTCGTGGGCGCGAATCGCGTGATACGCGAGTTGGATTGCCCCTCGCCGAAACGCAGCCACGAGTATCTCGCCACGCGCAGAGATGGGTGCTCCCAACCGCCCAGCCGCCCTATGTCCGGCAATTGGCGAGTGAAGCTCGCCCGACCGGACGAGGGCGTCCGGGCCCACGTGTTTGGTGATTGCTTCCGCCACTTGTCTTCCCAACTCCGCCAAATAATTGACGCACGCGGTGATCCCTGCAATGCATTCATGGTTCAGCGTGCCCCACTCCCACCGTTGCGGAACGGCGTTGGTGTTCGCACGCACTTTGTAAGGCTGCAAGCGGGCCAGGTGCTCACGTTTTCCATAAAGCACGCCCATGTGCGGGCCAAAGAATTTGTAAGTTGAGCAGGCAAGAAAGTCGCAGTCCAGATCGCGGACATCAATCGGGCCGTGGGGAGCGTAGTGCACGGCGTCAATGTAAGCCAAGGCTCCGGCTTCATGAGCGAGACGGACGATTGTCTTGACGTCGTTGATTGTGCCAACGGCGTTCGAGGCGTAACCAACGGCAACGATCTTTGTGCGTGAATTGATTTTGCTCGCAAAGTCTTCCATGTTGAGGGTGCAGTCTTCTTCGCGAACATCGGCGAACTGAATCTTGACGCCGCGTTCTTCGAGCGCACGCCACGGAGAGACGTTGGCATCGTGGTCGAGGTGGGTGAGCAGGATTTCATCTTCAGGGCCAAGCTCCCGTCCAATCGCTCGGCTCATGGCAAACGTGAGCGTGGTCATGTTGGAGCCGAAGACGACTTCGTCGGAATCGCAGCCAAGGAAATCCGCCATTGCTAAGCGGGCACCGGCAATCATGTGGTCAGTGTGGCGGCTGGTTGCATAGGCGCCACATGTGTTGGCGTTGTTTTCCTGCAGGTATCCGGAAATTGCGTCAATCACGCCTTGCGGGACTTGAGTTCCACCCGGGCCGTCGAGAAAGGTCGAGGGATGGCCGTTGATGTCGCGCGAGAGAGACGGGAACTGGGAACGGACCCAAGCAAGGTCCAATTGAGGATCGGTGGCGCAGGCTGGCGATGTAGTGGCGGTTTGCTTTATCAATTGGACGTGCCCTGGAGCGCAAGTGCGACTGTTGTGACTGACTGCCTCTTTCGCCCCTTTTGGGGCTTGTTGCGATCCCTCTTTCCCAGGGCTAACGCCCTGGGCTGCGTTCTGGCGCCGCTTCGCGGCTTGTATTCGCGTAAGGTACGGCAAACAAGCCAACGGCCAAGAGCCAAGAACCAACAGCCATAGCCAACAGCGGTTTCTTCACCCCATCATGCTTGTTCGCTCGGGCTGGATCTTGTACATCACGCGTTGTTCATCGGGCTTGCGATAAGGATACTTGTCGGCGCCCAGGTATTTTTTCGCCATCTTATCAATGTGCGCGTCGGCGCCCTGTTCGGTAATTTCAACCACGCGGCCGCGAATTTCGAGATAGCGATAA
Organism: Acidobacteriota bacterium; assembly: GCA_003224755.1. Taxonomy (GTDB): domain Bacteria; phylum Acidobacteriota; class Terriglobia; order Terriglobales; family Acidobacteriaceae; genus Gp1-AA145. The sequence continues at coordinate 10,509 of QHZR01000033.1, read as the reverse complement.
GGATTCTCAGGATCAATAATGGCCAGTGCAACGCGCGGATCGCGGCGCATGTTCTTGTCCTTCTGGCGACTCTTGGCCGTATTAACGATGACCAGATCGCCCTCGACGTCACACCATACGGGCGTGACTTGCGGGGAGCCGTCGGGCATAAGAGTACCCAGGTTTGCGAAAGCGCGTTTTGAAAAAAGATCGCGGAATTTATCCGGGATGACCTGCGACATGAGTTCCTCCTTGCAGAACCCCAAGCGGAGACATTATAGAACGGCGGCTGTGGGCATGCTTTTCGCCCGAGACGAGTCGTCAGAATTCTACAAGGATGAATTTCGCGGGACTTTTTCCAGCGTTGATCAAGCGGAAGGAAACGCCGGCAGGTAGAACGCGGACATCTTGTGCACCCAGACGTAAGCTTTCAGCGGAACTGCCCGAAGCTTGGGTGCTGAGCTCTAGATCGGTCAGGGCCAGTAGGACGTGGGCTGTGCTGGAAACCGAGATTTCCGCGCCCGGCGCCAATTGGCTCTTCGACGCCGTCAGGGCCCCGCGAGTGAACGACACGATCCAACTTGGTTTTACGGTACCCAGATCTGCCGGAAACAGATCTGTGTCGTAGTTCCCATCGGAGGGTTGATAGTTCGCCGGATGCATGGTCTCAACAATGAGCTCGCGGTAAGTCATCATAGATTCGTTGCGAACCACATGCTGCATTGGCGAGTAAATAAAGTGGGCTTCGGCTCCGTCCCGATCGCGGCTAACGCCAGCCGTGCCTTCGAGAGTATTTGAACTCTTGCCCTCAGTCGCGACGATATCAAGGTACGGTCGGTAGTGACAGTGCGATTGAGCCGCCCCAAGCGCGGAAGTTCCAGCACAAACACTCGGACGTCCTGGTTTTGAAAGATGAGCTGATGGTGGGACTCGTCTGCGACATCTAGGCACGAAGCCGATTGCGCGTTTGCGACACCGGCAACCGTAACGACAAACATCGCTGCGAACAGAGTAGCCCTCATGAAATCATTCTAGGAAAGTGCGACTCGACTTCGAAGTTACTTCAGTCCGTGGACTGCCGCATCCTGAACACCGCGACTGGCGCGCACGCTCTCACGATTTTCACAATTCAAAATTGCGATTGTCATTGGATGACTCGCCAGGAAGACTCCGCGAAATGCGCCGAGATTCGCGGCATCCTGCGACTGCTTGATTTCCATGCTGCGTTTGCTTGCACCACTCCTGCTGCACTCCCCTGTGAATGTGCTGCACTCGATTGAAATCAAAGAACATACAAATTTGTTTTTTCTATTGACCTAAAAACTAGAAGGTGTAAAACACAATTGTTCTTTGACAGTTTCTGAGTTTTTCCGGTTGGTGCGGCGTCCGGGGGTCAAGCGAAGTCACCTTCGGCATAAGGCAAGAGCGAAGCGTAGGAACTTTGGGCAACCAATAGATCTGGCGCTAGACACTTCTGCAAGATGACCGACGGAGGGCTAGTAAGGCTCTATAGCAAAGTGCTGGTCGAGGAGAACAAGAAACGCCGTCAAAGGCAGGATAGAGTCCCGAAGGCGTTGAACTGATTTGTCCGGTTGGCGGTAAGCCCGGAGCCCGAGCATCGATCGCCGGTTGCAGTCCGCAAGGATAGTAACCAATGCAGGTCGGCAAGGGTCTAAAGCGAGCTACTGGCCGAGACGAATGAGATTAACATCACCGACGGGACTCTTATATTTTGTGCCTGCGGATGGCACGATCCGCGCGGCACCAAGCGCAGCGCCATGAGCCATTTGGGAGCGGCTGGTCTTCGACATACATGCTCCTCCCCCATTGAAGAGCGGCCTTTAAAGCTTCCGGCGCACTGGCGCTGCGATTTCCCTTGAGTGCGAAAGGCAGAAGTTGGAATGCAGAAGTAAGAACCTTTTGCCTCTGATTTTCATTTGCCAATTCTGCATTCTGACTTCTCACTTCTGCATTTCGCTATGGCCCTTGTGTCACTTGCTGTTCTCCCGTAACCAGTCGCACGCGGAAGATGCGATTTGATACTGGCTCTTCCGCCACAACATCTACGTTCACCACATAGCTTCCACGAGAAACGCTGTCGCCGAATGGGATGTCGAAATCCCTGGTGTCCTTTTTCAGCGAGAAGTGCTGAAACCCGATCGCGGTCGCTCTGCTAATATCGTTTACGGCAAGCACTATCACGGTCAGGTCGAAATCACGTCCGGTGCGATTGGAAACCTTAATTGAACCGTCAATTCTTGTGCCGATGACATGCGCGGCGTGATCCCATTCGGCTGTGAGTGGAGTTTCAGTGGAAAGTACGAACTTCTTCTGTTGTTGCTCAGTTGGGTTGCTGCTATCGCGAACGACCGAAGTGAACTCGAATTGTCTCGGCTCCTCTGGAATTCCGCTCAATTCTCCGAATTCGTCTAGCTTGAACTCATGCGGCAGAGATCCACTGCGAACCATCCAGCGGTAGGGAGCTATTCCGCCGGAAGCAGTTAGGTTGTAGGAGTAGCGCTCCCATAGATGAGCGGATGGCAGATTCTCCTTGTCTGAGATTGTGAGAGGCGGGTCTTGCGCCACGAGGCAAATCGTCAGCACCAGGAATCCGACAACGCCCGAAATCCGAAATCTTGTAGGCATAAAACTGAATTGTGACGCCGTTCCGATCATCACTCGCTTGCATTTGCCCAGCTAGATGCTCAAAGCGCTAAGGGGTGATGTCGCACTTACTCTGTTAATTCTCCGATTCTAAATGGAGCGTACACCACCCGAAGTTGGAGTCCAAAACAGCAAACCACATCGGCGCTCATTTAAAGAACGATTGCTGTTTCGCTTGCTTGCAGGTGAACTTAGGGATTTGCTTGCTTATCCGTTTTTGGAGCGAGTTCGATCCTGAACATCGGCATGTCTCAGAACTTTGGTATGCTTCACGAAAATGAAAGGTCCCGGGCAGCTGGACGATCTCTCGAAGATAGAGCACCAGCGTCTTTATCCTCGTCTCACAGACCCTAATTTCCTTGTGCTCCGTTCGCGAAGAATCATCTTTCAAAGCTGGATCAAGACCATCAGCGGAAACAATCTTACGATTCTGGACGTGGGTGGGCGTTACCAGCCCTATCGGCCGTTGTTTGGAAACAGGTTGGGTCGCTACATCGCATGCGACCTCACTCAGACAGAGCTTGTGGATGTCATAGCGAGTGGAGAGTCTTTGCCCTTTGGCTCAAATACCTTCGACGTCATCATCGCGACTCAGGTGTTCGACTATTTCCCGCATCCCAGAAAAGCTGCCGAAGAAATCTATGACGCTCTCAAGCCTGGTGGTGTTTTGCTGATGAGTGTTGCCTCGGTTGCGCCGCGATTCGCGGATCAGGAACTCTGGCGATTTACTCGAGGCGGAATTCGTGCCACGCTCTCACAGTTCCGCACGCTTGAAGTTGTTCCGGAATCGTCCAGTCTCGGGGGATTCTTCCGCACTACAAACATTTGGCTGCATTCGTTTACTCGCTATTCGTTTCTAAGGAAGCTGTACGAAGTCACCGTGTGTCCGTTCTTGAATTCGGCTGGGTGGGCGCTTGAAAAGGCTGGGTTGTCGAGAGATGACCAGTTCGCCCCTAACTACAGTGTGTTCGCGGTGAAGTGATGCATGCGGTCGACCGGCTAGGCTAGCTCGGGTTGTGATGAGTCCCAAAACAGAAGGCTGGGGATCCCTTCCCAGCCTTTGTAGTTAACCGGCAAAACTTATTGCGGGTCGAGTTCGACCTTATCGCCTACAAGCAGCGGTTCCATTGCGAACACGATCATTCCGGTCGAAGTTGCGGGTGTGGTCCCTACCACGACGATCTCCGCCACGGCACGGCGCGGCATGTCGTCCACATGGATCATCGGTCCTCCGGTCTTGGTCATCCAGTTGGGATCGATGGCGGCTTGCTTCGTCTGAGTGGGATCGTTGATTGACGTCTTGAATGAGAGCGAGTCAACCGGGTCCTGCAGATCAGCACTGTAGGAGCGGACGGCGCGAAGGAAATCCCCGACTTTAAGGCCTTGGCTGGCTCCGATATTCATATAAATTTTTTCGCCCGTGCCGAGTTCGGAATCAAAATCTTTTCCCATCAGAACGCGTCCGCTGACCTGCCCATTGGGCGGAGCAAAGCGGTCAAAGCGCATCGGCGCATGAAACGCCGTCAATGGTTTTTCAACGAATGGTACAACGAAATCTCCGGGAACCACCGGGTCGCAACTAAATTCGACACGCGCAATTGCACTCTTGTGGCGAGTGTCAATCACCTTAACGCGACCAAGCTCTTGATACGGCTGACCGGCTGCTTTCAATGCGGACCACTGTCCTTTGAAAAGCTCGTAACGATTGGGATCAGTCAGCTCGCGCACTATGGAGTATTCCTGGCCGGCTTCATAGCCCTGGCCTTTCAGGTAAATAGCTTCCCCGTTGACGAACCGGGTGGCGTGTGGCGATTCCAGTCCGCCAGTCACGTACTTGTCTTTCGAAACCGGCTTGCTTATGAAGCCGGCACAGTAAACGTCTGCGGCGGTGGGAGTTTGCAACCGCTCCATTGGGAAGTTGACTGAGGTGGAGATAGTCCCCGATGGGGTCGCATCGCTGGGATTGCTCTGCTGTGCCCAGCAGAAAGCAGGCGCCAACAGCAATAGCGAAATGGCTAACTTCTTCATTCGTTCCTCCAAGAGCTTTCGTAAACCGGTCGCAAGGCTAAGTTGCTTAAAATAAAGAATCTTCCATCGAGGAAGGTAACAAGGCAACAGTGGAGGGTCAAGGTTACGCAGGTCTAACTGAGCCACTGCTAAAAAGTTTGGGGCTGACAAGAAAAGCACAAAGATTGTTGCATCCGGAGTTACGTCCCTGTAATATCGCGCGGTCAATGACTGCGGAGAACAATCATTACGGCTCCAGATTGTTGCACTTGCGGTTGCCGCGGGTTTGCGTTGCCATAGCGGGATCTGATGCCAACGAAATGCTAGAAAAGGCGGAGGCCCTCGCGCGGGATAACCCCTTTATCGAGCTAAGGTTAGACTACCTTCCCAAGCCCGGTTTGGCGCCGGAGAAGATCCGTGAGTTTACTGAGTCTCATCCCCATGTGGCGGTGATCGGGACGTGCCGACGTTTGGCGAGCGGTGGCAAGTTCCGAGGGCCGATCTCATCGCAGCTCGATTTGTTGGGAAAAGTCGCTGACGCCGGTTGTCAGTTGGTGGACGTGGAAATCCAGACCGCTGCCCGCATGAGATCTGCCCAACTGGACAAGCTGCGTGGCAAAGCCGCGGTTGTCCTCTCCTTTCATGACTTCCGAGGCACACAGAAGCTAGACGAAACCCTCAACAAGATGACGGCGTTCCCGGCCGATTTTTACAAGATCGTTAGTACCGCCACCAGCCTTTTCGACAACGTGTCGATGATGAAGTTTCTGGAGCGGCACCAGGATGCGCATTCGTTAGTCGGATTGTGCATGGGCGAACAGGGCATCATAAGCCGAGTATTAGCGGCGCGAGCTGGTAGTGCGTTCACGTTCGGAGCGCTGTCGGCAGACGAGAAGACCGCTCCGGGGCAAGTCACAGCCCGGGAGCTGAGGAGCATCTACCGGATCGATCAAGTGGACGCGGCGACCAAGGTATATGGTGTTGCAGGCGATCCTATTGAGCATTCGCTTTCGCCCGCGATCATGAACGCGGCCTTGCGGCGCGAAAACGTGAACGGAGTTTTTCTCGCACTGCACGCCAAGTCACTCAAAGATCTGCTGGCTTGCGTCAAAGAAATACCTATTCACGGTCTGGCGATCACCATGCCGCACAAGCAAGCTATTCTTCCGCATCTCGACAATACAGATCCGTTCACCACGAAGATCGGCGCTTGTAACACGATCGTTCGGTCCGCGGACGGAAAGCTTTACGGCTTCAACACCGATACGTCTGGTGTGGTACGGCCACTCGAGCAGCGAATCGGCCTGCAGAACGCAAAGATTCTGGTGCTTGGGGCGGGCGGAGCCGCGAGGGCAGCCGTTTTCGGATTAAAAGATCGTGGCGCGCAGGTTTTCATTCTTAACCGACATACGGAAAAGGGCAAGAAACTCGCTCGTCAGGCAAAGGCGCGGACAATGAAAAGGCTGGACCTCAAAAAGCTGGACTTTGACGTCATCATTAATGCGACGTCAGTCGGAATGGGGAACACGCGCGAATCTCCCTTGAGCGCCGATGAGATCAAGGCCAAATACGTCTTCGATATGGTTTATGACCCGGCAGAGACGCTACTTCTAAAGCTCGCCAAAGAACGCGGCTGCGAGGTCATCGCCGGAAGCGAAATGTTTGTGCATCAGGCGGCGCGGCAATTTGAAATCTGGACGGGCAAGCCTGCGCCAAGAGAAGACATGCTGAAGATTGTGACGCAAGCGTTGGCGGAACGCGCAGCCGCACGGAATGGGACGAAGCTAATTTCTAAGGCTTCCTAAAACTCCAGAAAATTTGCGATTAGCTTCTTGCCTTCGCTGGTCAGCACGCTCTCGGGATGAAACTGCACCCCCTCTACCGGATAATTCCTGTGGCGCAACCCCATGATCGTCTTTGAGCCGTCGGGCTCAGTCGTCCAGGCGCTCACTTCGAGTTCCGCCGGAAGATTCTTTTCTTCAACGATCAATGAGTGATAGCGGGTTGCGGTGAATGGTGATTGCAGGTCTCTAAATACGGTGCGGCCATCATGCGTTATTTGGCTGGTTTTGCCGTGCATGAGATAAGGCGCACGTATGACCTTGCCTCCGAACGCTGCCCCGAGGGCCTGGTGGCCGAGGCATACTCCCAGGATCGGCAGTTTGCCGGTGAAGTGCCGAAAAATGTCCATGCTGATCCCGGCTTCCTGGGGTGTGCACGGGCCCGGGGAAATAAGAATGCGTTTGGGTGCGATAGTTTCGATCTCACCCACTGTGACCTGATCATTCCGGCGAACGACGACTTCCGCACCTAATTCTCCCAGATATTGAACGAGGTTATAGGTGAAAGAGTCGTAGTTGTCGAGGACGAAAACCATAAAAACCGCGGTTGGCTATTGGTCGTTAGTTCTTGCTCTGGCGAACTCGGAGTCTTGCGGCTGCCGTGCCAAGGGGCATTTCGATCAGATTACACGAGCCGAGAGCAAAAGCTCCAAGCGGTGATCCGGATTTTACATGCAGAGCCAGCTAAATTCCTGTGCAGAAGTAAGTTAACATCAGATCCGTGCAATCTGCCTAAATCTCGCGGCGGCTCGGCCCATCAGCCATCGTCCTAACTTCCGCTTGACATGCCGCACCCGAAGTTCCATCCTTACAGTGGTTTTTAAGGAGTCTTCCCCATGGCCGTTGAAGTTCAGCAGGCGGAAAAGCGTGCTACCCGGCGATTTGCGCTCCGGTTGCCGGTTTCGGTGAACTACAGCGGCAACACCGGGGCAGCGTTGGCGGCCCAAACCCGGGATGTGAGCGCCCGCGGCATCTGCTTTTACATGGACGCACCGTTGACAACTGGGTCCGAGATCGAGTTTACCTTGACCCTCCCCCCTGAAATTACTCTGACGGAGAGCATCCGCGTGCGCTGCCGGGGCAAGGTGGTGCGCGTCGAGCCCGGCATGACGGACGCCAAGGTGCCGGTAGCCGCAGTGATAGACGAGTACGAGTTCCTGGCGGAATCGTGAATGCGGTCGTCGGCCCGTCCCAGTTAGGCAATATTAAACCCAAGTCCGAGGCGCAATCGGCGTTTCCTCAGCGCCGATTTGGTTCGATCAATTCGTAAGACCGAGAGCCGACCACCGAGGACACAAGTGCCAACTCCCAGGGCTTTATAAACGACTCCACTAGTGCTACTCTCATCGCAAGTTCACCCACAATTCAGGAATCCTCTTGTCTCGTGTCCGAGCCCGGCTGTGCGTTCCGATATTAACTGTCTGCGTTGTCGTGTCTGCTGCTGCCCGAACGCAGCCCGCGGAAGTCAGATCGGTGACCGTTGTTCCCGGGGCTGACGGGCCGACTCTCGCGATTACTTCAAGTGGCCCCCTGACTCCGAAATTGCAGGTTGTGGAAGAACCGCTGCGCCTCGTCATTGACGTGCCAGGCTCGATGCAGAGCACAGTCCGGAAACGAATTCCCTTTCGAAATGAGCAAATCCTAGGCATTCGTATCAACCAGAACCAGAGCGACCCGCCGGTCACGCGCATTGTCGTGGATCTTGCGGGCCCGATTCACTACACCTGGGACGCTCTAGGAAGCAGGCTGAACATCCGCATTCGTGCGGACCAGGCTTCGACCGCCAAACCCCCTTCGGTTCCGTCTTTTTCTGCCGGAGTTCAGCCGGTCGCGGTGCCTTACGCTGAGGGCAGTGGCGGGACACTGGTTGAGGCCGGCAGCCGAGTCGCATCTGGCGCGCGCATTAGTGCAAAAGAAGAAACTGCGGTGTTGCGCCTCACTCGTGGCGGCGAAGTTAAGGTATGCCCGGGAACTACAGTTTCGGTCACGACATCTCAGGAGGGAAAAGACCTGCTGCTTGGGATGAGCACCGGCGCCATGGAGACGCACTATCGGCTTCAGGAATCGTCGGATTCGGTTTTGACGCCGGACTTCAGAATCGTGCTTCCCGGACCCGGCGAATTTGACTTTGCCATTAGCGCGGATGCTCACGGCAACACTTGCGTCGGTTCGATGCCGGGGAGCACGTCGTCGGTGGTAGTCGCCGAACTGCTTGGTAGCGGAACTTATGAAATCAAGCCGAACCAGGAAATTCTATTTCGGCAGGGACGCCTCGACACCGTGGAACATCCGGAAGGCCCATGCGGATGTCCCGCACGGCAAGAACCGGTCCTGAGCGCAGCAGTCGCATCGGATCCAGTGGTTCCTGAGGAACAAGCGGGCACGAAACTGCAGATGGCAAATTCGACAGACCCGCAGTCACGTGGCGATACACCCGCGACAACTCCCGGGCAGAATTCTGCCGGGTTAGGTTCGGAGACGCAGCCTGTTCCGCAGGCGAAATCCGGCGAGATGCAGGTTCAGCTTGAAGCGCCACTTGTGTTCAGCGGGAAGGACTTAGCCGAGGCACGGAAACACACAATACCGGCAGCACCGGCAGTCCAAGCCTCTGCATTGCCCGTGAGCTCGAGGCAAGCTGATCCTCTGCCAGCGGTTGTGGTGCTACCCCCAGCAACGACGAAGCCAAAGAGCAAAGGCCTCTTTGGGCGAATCTTTGCGGCGATTTTTCGTTGATCGTCGGCAATCCGTTCCTCTCTTCATAGGTTTGTTCGGCCTATTTCAGTAATGAGGGCACGCAAACCACATGCCATCAACGCGAGCTCGTAACTCCGATGGGTCTGGCGTTTCGGAAACGTGGAAAAAGTTCATACGGGTTCCCTATACTCATCCCGGGAGCTGCCTTGACGAATCATGCACCAGGAAGAACTTCTTGGCTGATATTTTCCCTATTGATTTTAGCCGCGACAGAGTGGACAGTTCGCGGACCCGTGCGGGCATTTCGATCGAGCAATGACTACAACGACTTTCTCTCACCCTATGTGCAGACGAAGGTGTGGCTGTCTGGGCAAGATCCCTATGATCTAGGCGTCCTCGCGCGATCATGGCCGTTTCGGGGTGAGTCGCTCAAGCTTTCTCTACTGGCGCGAGGAATCCCTTCTCCTTATCCCATTACTGGCTTTCCGCTGCTCGCGCCACTGGCCGCACTTTCCTGGCCCAATGCGAACTTGCTCTGGCAGGTGACCGAGGTTCTTTTCTTTGCGATATTGCTCGCAAGCTTGCTATCCATCGCCAAGGTAAGCGAAGTAGCGGGATCCCGCTACCTGATTGTTCTGGCAACGCTAGCATTTGCTCCGTTCCATACCGCCCTTGCGGTAGAAAACGTGGCGCTCGTTGCGCTCACGTTTGCGGCGGCAGCAATAGCTTGCGAGCGCCGGAATCACCTCATCGCGGGTCTCCTGCTTGCGTGCGGGCTTGCGCTAAAGCCAACCGTTGCGTTTCCGGCATTCGTGTACTTGCTGGTAAGGAGGCAGTGGTCGTCGGTTTTAACGAGTCTCGGATTATGTGCAGTTCTATTGCTTACGGCCGCCATGCGGATGATGTTAGTGGGGACCGATTGGCTTTCGAATTACGTGGCGAACGGGCGCCATTTGTTCGACACAGGCACCGTTTATGATTTCAGCAGCGCGAATCCTCTGCGTTTCGATCTTGTCAATGCGCAACTGGTTCTCTCCCAGTTCCTGAGCCGGAGTTTGGCGCAGTATGTGTCCGCGGCAATTGCAATCGTTGGGCTAATTTTCTGGCTGCAACTCCGCCAAAGAGTGCGGAGGGACCACGCTTTGCTGGATTTATCCGTGCTATCCGTTCTGGCGCTGGTCCCTCTATACCATCGATTTTATGATGCGGCCCTACTTATTTTCCCTGTGGCTTGGGCTATCACAAATTTGCGGGGCGCCGCAGCACGTTACGCTCAGGTCATCTTAGCTGCAACTGTTCCCTTCCTCATTCCAGGAGCGGCGTT
>QHZR01000342.1 GCA_003224755.1 Acidobacteriota bacterium | reverse complement strand
TTGGGGGAGGACGCGATCAGAGCCCTTTGCAGTCATTGGCATCGTCTGATGGGAGGCGACTCCCCACAAGCACAAGCAGAGAGCGGTGAATTCGCGCACAACCTTCTGCGAAACGAATCTCTACGCCGACTCGCAGAAAACCCACTACTGCTTACAATGCTGCTGGTAGTCAAGCACGGTGCGGGACGCCTGCCGCCAGATCGTGTCAGCCTTTATGGTCGGGCTGTGGAGGTGCTGCTCGATACTTGGAACATCAAAGGCCATGACCCGCTAAACCCCAAGGAAGCCGTGCCCCAACTGGCCTGTGTCGCTTTCCAGCTCATGCGTGCCGGGAGACAAACGGCGACGGGAAAGGACTTACTAATCTTGTTGGAGGAAGCGCGCGAAAAAGTACCTCAGATTCGGCGCTACGCGAAAGATAGTCCGGCGGATTTTCTAACGCGCGTGGAACTGCGTTCTAGCCTGCTGGTTGAAGCTGGTCGTCAAGCCGACGGAAAGGATACTGTTCCCTTTTACCAATTCCGGCACCTCACCTTTCAGGAATATCTCGCTGCCGTAGCTGTGGTTGAGGGTCACTACATAGAGTATGAGAAGGGCGATTCGATACTGACGCCCTTAGAGCCTTACCTCACTTTGGAGGAATGGAAGGAAGTAATTCCGATGTCTTCCGTCCTAGCCCGAAAACAAGCGGAGCCGATCATGGCAGCGCTGGTCTTGAAAGGCAATCAACTGCGCCAAAAGCTGGCGGCAAACGAAAACTTTCCGGGTGAGCAGGAATGGGCCGGATATCCTCAAAAAATGCCCGCTCCTGTTGCCCGGCTAGCGCAGTGTCTTGTGGAAGAAGCGGAAGCGGCGCCGGAGACCTTGACGGCGATATTACAACTTCTGGCTTTTTTTGCGAGAGGATGTAGAAGCGCAGAAGATTGGGGTGCCCTTAGCCGTGGTCCCTATGGAGAGGAATTGCTACACCAGGTCTGGCTCCTCTATAGATCCATGGAGTTGCCGGAGGAGGCATGGATCAAGAATACCTTCGCCGCCATAGCAGCGCGTCGGCTGCTAAAGCCCCTTAAGGACAGGCGAGAAGTTCAGACCGAGATGCAGCGACTCCTGAAAAGTCAGAACACCGAAGAAACCGCGCGCGCGCTTGCGGCTTGGGCTGGGTATATGTATATAGGCGAAAAAATCGAGTTTGGCGGAGCACTGCCAGCGGGGCAGTGGCTAAGTGATGTAGAAGAATACATCTTTCATGATGAGCCATCGATTTGGCTCTTGGCAACGTGGGCATGGGCACTTGGCCGATCCCGGATTGACGCGGAGCTCTTACCGGCACCGCCGACAGCGGTGTTGGATTGTTTGTTGAGCCGATTTCTCAGCGATTTCCGTGAAGGTGCTGGAATGTCCGCTTTCGCTCTCACACAGGCACCGCTGCCGCGAGGCGCATGGAAGCCTATCCTGACAGAGGAACACTTGCAAAAAGTACGAGAAGGGCGAGCGGACCCGCTAGGCTCCCCCTACATGAGGACCGCCGGCCTCATGATTGCGTTCTATGCTGGGACTGTGTGGTCTGAGGAGGAACTCGCCGCACGATTGGCTGCAGGCGAAGATCGGCAGATTCTTGGGCTGGATGAGCCGTTACACGCCATGTTGGAACAGATGGGTGAAACAGGCCGAAAGTATGTAAAATCCGAAAGATCCTCACGGTGACTGTGCATCCGGACCGCTCCTCTCTTGCGCGCCGAGATGCATAAACGGGTGAAAGGTACCTCGGCCCTTGTCTCCTCCCGGTTTGGAGAGAAGGCGGGGATGTTCATCCATCACTGCGCTTCTGCTAATGCAGTTCCTATTTTTATGAGGACGTAAAGATGGTAGTGGATGTCCTCCAGCGAGCAGTCCTCGGGAAGGCTGGTGAGATTCATTACCTTCGCTTGATGTCATCGCGCTCCGCGGCTGGAACAGCAGATTCCTGCTCCTGAAAATCCGATAGCGAGCTTAGCTTGATAGGAGCTGATGGATAGTTTTTCTCATCCCAGGTCTCGCAAAGGCAGCGAGACCCTGGGGCAGCGCGGCTCGCGGCGGGAATGCATGGATCCTTCGTTGGAGTCCTTCGCGCGGCGAGGGACTCCGCTTCCTCAGGATGACAATAGGGAAAGGGAGGGTATTGGGCGGGTGGGGGCACCCGCCCCTACGTGGCTTGGAAAAAGTCCCCAGCCTTTCGCAAAGAACGCGAAAAGGATGAGGCGCCCCGGCCATCACCAGCCGACTCAATGTCCGATAACGAATATTATGTAAACTAGGCGGAAATAAGCTCTACGTGCTTGGATTGCGGGCTACTCGGCGCCAGAAAGGTCAAAATGCCGCGATCTAGAACGGCGAGCTTCCCTCCTCTATGCAACGCCAGCCCCAACAGATACGCGTCGCTGGTTTGGCGGTGTCCAACCAGCCGCGACCGGAACATTGTTACCGCCTCGTTGAAACCCAGGTCATCCGGCCAAAACTGGTGATGCGGGTGTTTCAGTGTGATTGCCAAAGATTCCATGGCTTCAAGCGGGGTCGGGCTTCGGTCTGAAAATCCGGGATTGGAGACGATCTGCACAAACACCGCTTGCGTAAATGGGCATGTTGCCCATCCGGCGGCTGAGTTCCGCCCAAACCATCGCTGCACTCGCTCGTGAAAGGCGTGTCCCGGCCAGGCTAGCGCAATGAGGACGTTGGCATCCAGCAGATACCTCATTTCAGTTCGGACTCGAGCTTTTTAACCCGTTCCGTGGTGATACGAGGCGAATCCGGAGGAACATCGAAAACCGCGACTCCGTTAACCACTTTGAAACGCGCCGGGCCGGCTAGTCCTTTGCGAAGGAGCTCGGAGACTGCTTTACAGAGCGACAACGATCGGCTGTCAGCGTAAATTCGGGCGAGTTCCAGGGTTTCGTCATCAATATTGAGGGTGGTGCGCATGATGCGGTATGATGTCACCTTGGGCTAATTGATGTCAAGTCAGCGTTGGACGCATCATATTCACACTATGATGCCATACTCCCAGTTCTATGAGGCATCCGACGACAGATGCTCTCGTAAGTCATTGCGGAACTGGCGCAATTTCGCCAGGCGCTCAGGTGTTGCTTCAACTGTCTCCTGCTTCGCCTGAAACACCTGCCGCCCGTCCGATTCGGTCAGGACGCCCATGACTTCGCCCATGCGCCAGCCGGGTGTTCCCAGCACCTGCAACCCTTCGGGTCCGGGCACGAGCAGCGCGATGCAGTTGTCGCGAATTACGCCCACGCATTTGGGAAAGCGGTCGAAAGTCTGGAGATCAAAACCGGCGAGGTAAAGACGTTGCAATTGCTCGGCAGGATCAGGCAAGAAGCAGATCCCAATTCTTTAAGTTTTTGTCATTCCGAACCCGCTTCAGCGGTGAGGAATCTGCTTTTAAAAACACCCCTCGCTGCGCTCGGGATGACGCCTGCGGGCTCGGACGCCCGCAGAACGGCGTCACATTTTGTACCGTCCCACATCCTCGTCGTTCAGCCCTTCGAGCCACTTGCGCAGCTCTTCGCTGGTGACGCGATCGGAGACATTGGCGGCAACCTTTGAGTTCTTCAACACTTCATCGTCCACAAAAATCGGGCAATCCACACGCAGAGCGAGCGCCAGCGCATCGGACGGCCG
>QHZR01000341.1 GCA_003224755.1 Acidobacteriota bacterium | reverse complement strand
GCTGTATGTCAGCAGCATAGGAGCCTACGTGGACCAATGTGAATGGCTCGAACGGGCCACTCCGCACCCGTCTAAGCGATGCGCGATGCTGCTCAGCATGTCGCCGCGCAGGAGCTGGCGGTCGATGTTGACGAGCTTCGGGTGCGAGCAGATCGTGCAGGTGCGGGCCACTGAGCCAACTCCAAGAGCGCCGGACCTGCCGCGCTCCAGTTGAGCTCTATAACGGGACCCGGAGTCGAGCGCAACCGCGAAAAGTGGCCCAGTATCGCGGGGGGTAACGCGCTGGCTCTCGCGATGCGTTGTGCTTGGTTTACTGGAGTTTCGCGTACTCCGCCTTGGCTTGCTTCAGGACGGGGATGTCGGCGTCGGCGTCTTTTCGGACTGCGGAAGAAGTACTGGTAGGCAGGACATGACGCATGCATTCACTGCGGTAGCCCAATTTTCCGGACCAGATCTTGAAAACGTGGGTCGGAGCGAAGCACGTCGAAGGTCGGGTCTCCTAACCACACCATAGGAGCTCGTTCTTCGTAGCCCCTGTTAAGCCACTGAAGCGCGTTCAACTTTTCGCCAAGTCCGGCGTAAATGCCGACTACATCTAGAGGGTTGACGTATTGTTGTTTCGAAGTCACGAGCAATTTCCTGAGTAAATCTTGTGCGTGTGCCCGCCGCCCTGATACGGCATATGTATAGCCAAGGGACGAGATGACGTCGTTGTCATCGCCGAACAGCTCGAGTGCTTTGCGGAGTTCAGCAATAGCGTCTGCATATCTTTGTTTCATGGTGTATGCAATTCCGAGATGCGCATGGCCTGCAGCGAAGTTAGCGTCCAGATCTAGGGCTTTCCTGTCCTCTTCAATGGCCGAGTCATAATCGCGGGCACCATAGAAGATGTCTCCTGCAACCGCGTAAAGTATGGGCGAAAGTGGATCGAGTTCTTGCGCACGTTTGATCTCCGCAATCGCATCCCGGTGCTGACCGGTGATACTTAGATACCTGGCATACACGTGATGCCCTGTCGCATAGCTTGGGTTCAGCTCTATTGCCCGTCGCACTTCTTGACCTCCGCCCGGCAAATCCCACCAATAGTACAGTTTTACGACTGCAAGGGCGGCGTGGGCCTCAGCCAAACTGGGGTCGATTTGCAGAGCCCTGGAGGCCATTGCCTCCGCCCGGGGGAATGATTGCGTCGGCGGAATAGCAGTATAGCCGCTGATGCGGTTATAGCAGTCAGCTAGTCCTGCGTAAGCCGAAGCATAATATGCGTCCTTTTGGATAGCATCCTCGAAGAATGCGATCGCCTTCTGCAGATCAGGGCGGGTGCGCTTGTTCCAGTGATAACGACCCTTGAGATAGCTATCGTATGCTGCGGTATTCACAGCTTGCGGAGGTTGGTGGGAACCGTGCTCGGGCGCGATGCTTACTTTGATGTCCTTCGCGATTGCATCAGCGATTTCTCGCTGCAATGTGATTACATCGCGCAGGTCACGTTCGTAGCTCTTGGCCCAAAGGTGCTCATCTGTCGGTCCCCTGATTAACTGCGCGGTAATTCGGACCGTGTTCCCCGAGCGCATGACTGATCCTTCCACAACTGCGTCGACGTTCAACGCCCTTGCGATTTGAGGAAGGGTAACGTCGGGCCGTCTTATAGTGCATCGCTGACGTACGCGAAATGACCCGCAATGTGCTGATTGTGCTGAGTTGCGTAGTCAGTTCCTCCGTCATTCCGTCGACAAAATATTCTTGATCTGGTTCTTTGGAGAGATTCTGCAAAGGCAAGACCACCAGTGACCTAATTGGTGTTGCATGCGCTGTACCCAGGACGAAGTAATCCCATCGCGCCTGCTTGACAGTGTAGAGACCAGCAACCAGCAGAACGAGCACCAGAGCTACCGATGAGGCCACGAAGGACCTGTTGAACTCCCTTGCAATTCCTGAAGTATTGGAGGTCGTTGTTTTCGACTCCGTCCCACGTTTCAGCCGCCTGAGATCGGCTCTCAGCTCGGCCGCTGACTGATAACGGACCTCTCGGTCTTTCTCAAGGGCTTTGGAAATAATCTGCTCCCACTCCGAAGGAAGCTGGGGCCTGATCTGCCGAGGCGGGATTGGCTGCTGGTTTAGGATGGCATCGAAGATCACGCCAGAGGTACGGCCAGAGAATGCATGCTGCCCGGTACTCAATTCGTACAACACGGCACCGAATGAGAACAGATCCGTGCGCGCCTCGAGATCGTCGCCCCGCACCTGCTCGGGTGACATGTAGGCGACCGTGCCCAATGCCGAGCCTGGACTGGTGAGAGGTCCTTCGGGGAGAGAGGCGGTCGGCTCTGCTGAGGCTCCGATTGCTTCTGCTCGTCGAGTGTACGGCTGGCGCTTGGCCAGTCCAAAATCGAGAATCTTTGCTTGACCGCGTGAGGTGACGAAAATATTCGCCGGCTTGATGTCGCGGTGAATGATGCCTTTGGAGTGAGCCGCATCCAGCGCATCCGCGACTTGGATGCCCAGTTCTAGCACAGTAGGAATACTGAGCTGCTTTCCCCCGAGATGTTGCTGCAGGGTCTCTCCCGCCAGATACTGCATTACGATAAAAGGTCGGGCTTCATGTTCGCCGATCTCGTGGACCGTACAGATGTTCGGGTGATCAAGCGCCGAGGCCGCCCGCGCCTCGCGCTCGAATCGCTCGAGCATGTGCGGGTCGCGGGACAGCTCTTCTGGCAGGAACTTCAGAGCCACCTGCCGCCGAAGCTTCAGATCCTGGGCTTCAAACACCTCTCCCATGCCGCCTTTCCCCAGAAGGCGAACGATCTTGAATCTGCCGGCCACGATTGCGCCGGAGCCAAAGAGGTCGAGCTGGTCAGCGCAAGCTTGATTGTGATGCTCAAGGATCGGCTTACTCAGGAAGCTGCCCGCCTGCTCATGATTTAGCAGGAGTTGCTCAACCTGTTGTCGCAGATCTTCCTCGGGGCAGTTGCTTGCAAGGAAAGATGCTCTCTCAGACGGCGCTCGCTGCAGGACTGCATCAAACAGTGCCTTCGCCCGTCGCCACTTGTCAGGCGTGATTTCCATGGCGCTCTTTCAGCTCTCCGTATAACCAGGCTTTGGCGCTCGTCCATTCCCGCCTCACGGTTGTAGGGGAAACACCCAAAACCGTGTCTGCCGGCCAGATTCTTTTCTGCAGTTCCTCGCGCGTGACGATCTCGCCCGGATGCTCCAGCAGCATCTGTAGAACATGGAACGGTTGTTCCTGGAGCTTGATCCTGGCGCCCTGCTTGCGCAACTCCCCAGCACACAGATTCACTTCGAAGACGCCGAAGCGAACCGTGCTTTGCACTGGATGAGCACCTTCCATTGGGGTTTACCAAATTGGCCCCGCAGATCACTACGCCTTACAACAATGGAGAGGTGCGCGGGGGCACTTAAAACGAATTCTTCAACTGCTCCAAAGATCTTCTTCACATCCTCCCGATATCAGTCGCGTTTCGAAGGTAGTTGCCGTCGGACTAGAGTGGGATATTCATGCGCTGGAGAAGACTGTAATAACGCGGGTCCGAACGCAGGTTATCCCACCACGGAGCCGTTTTCAGATAAGCCATCCACGGTGCGCGTTCTTGATAGGCACGTTCGAGCCAATGGAAGGCCTCATCTTTCTCGGAGAGCGCGACGTAAATCAGGCCCGTCCAATAAGGCGAGACGTGGCGATGCTTCGAAAGCTCGTTCAGTTCGCTGACGATTTTGAGGGCGTCCTGCCTTCTTCCGACAGCGCCATAGATATATCCAAGTGTGCCGAGATAAAACGGCTCCCTGCGACTGATCTCAACGGCCTTCTCCAATTCGTTCACTGCCGGCCCATACATCCCCTTTTGGACGAATGCACACCCAAGCGTAAAACACGTGGGTGTAAATGTAGGATCCCGTTCGCGGCTCCTTTCGGATAGGTCGATGGCTTGGTCATATTGACGCGCACAGTAATGGCAGGCGCCAGCCGTCCATTGAAGAACCATCGTAAGCGGCTCGAGCTGGACGGCGTGGAGGATTTCAGCTACGGCCTCTTCCGCGCGCCCCCTTGCCATGAGGCAACAAGCCCGCCCTTGTAGGGCAAAGGTGTTGTGAGGGTCCAATTCGATGGCACGCCGGACTGCGTTTTCGGCGGCACA
>QHZR01000340.1 GCA_003224755.1 Acidobacteriota bacterium | reverse complement strand
CTCAAGCTTCAATACGGCGAGATCGGTTCCCGGATCACGGCCCGCGAGTTGACCCGCAACTCGCTTTCCATCTGGCAACAACACTTTGATTTCGTCCTCGCGGCGGATCGTGTGGTCTGCAGTGACGACCACTCCGTCGCGCCAATAAATGCCGCTGGACGGAATCCGCCTCCGCGCAAAAACCGTGACGATTGATGTGCCCGCCTGCGCGGCGGCTGCGGCCAACTCGTCTGAATATTTAGCGATTGCTGAGGCTGCCATTGCGGTCTCCTTTAGCTGAGTGATGCCTTCATCATGCAGTCGAGGTAGGATACCGCGCATCAGCCGAATGGCTAGGTGGTGCCCTCCGGCTAGTTAGTAATCTGGACCCAACAAAAGAGGGATGAATTACATCGAGCTTGGAGGCGGGATTACTTCAGTTACCTTATGCTGCCCAGCGCGTTACGCCACAATTAACCCAACAATCGCGCCGGAGAAACTGGGAACAGCATTGGATTTTCTTCGAAAGATATTTAGGAATTGGCGAAGTCTCGCCTTCACGCGCTCGTGGGCGGCGCTGATTTTGGCGCTCCTTGCGACGGTATCCGCGGCACAAGGCCCGGAAAACGAGCGACCGATTCCCATTCTCACTGGAAGCGCTGGATTCTTCACAAACGTCAATGGTGGTCAGGCCCAGTTAGTTCCTGAAATGAACCCAGTAATTCTGCTGCCGTTGGGCGATCGATGGCTGATTGAGTCCAGAGGCGAATTCAAAGGTGAATTCGAGCGTCCCGAAGGTGGTGGGCCGTACGGCGGGAAAGTCGAAAAAGAACTCGATTATCTCCAGGTCGACTTCATCGCCAATCCCCTCGTCACCGTCACCGCGGGGCGATTTCTCGCGCCGTTTGGGATTTACAACGAGCGCTTGTATCCGATTTGGATTCGGAGCCTTCAGCAAGTGCCATTGATTTTTCCCATCGGCACCGGATCGAGCGACGGTGTCATGCTACGTGGCGGGTTCCCGGTCAGGCCCAAAGTCAATCTCAATTATGCTGCTTATTTTTCGACGCTTAGCACCGTCAACAAGTTCGAATCTGATCGCACGGCGGGCGGGCGCTTCGGCTTCTTTCTGCCGGGTCCGCGAATTGAAGCTGGCGTTTCCTGGCAGAAGTTGCTGCAAGAGGACCGCACGAACGCGTTCGGATTTCATTTAGCCTGGCAGCCGGCTTTGCTTCCTCTCAACCTACGTTCGGAGTATGCCCGCTCAAACTTGGGCAGCGGATATTGGATTGAATGCGCATATCGGCTAAGCCAGCTTCCGTTCTGGAGTAAGGCAATGCGTAGGACCGAAGTGGTCGCCCGAGCGCAGCAGCTTTTTGCGGAGCACATTAGCGAGAACGAAGCGGAGGTATATGGTCTGCCCGATGTGAATACCCGGCAAGGCGACTTTGGGCTGAATTATTTTCTCCGTGACGGA
The DNA here is from genome assembly GCA_003224755.1 of Acidobacteriota bacterium. Taxonomy (GTDB): domain Bacteria; phylum Acidobacteriota; class Terriglobia; order Terriglobales; family Acidobacteriaceae; genus Gp1-AA145. Next base: position 2,713 of record QHZR01000340.1, on the reverse strand, counting down.
CTGAAAGCGACCGCAAGCTATGGCCGGCGCTTCAGCTCTGACGGGAATTCCAATATCTGGACGGTTGGCATTGCTTACCGTTTTGTTTTCCCGCTCGGCCGGTTGGGGGCGAAATGAAAATGAAGCTCGTTATCCTGGCATTGGTTTTGGTCCTACTTTCCGCCATCCACGGCATAGCGGAGCCACACAAGAAAGATGGCCCAAGCAAAGATGGCCCAAGCAAAGATGGCGCAAGCGTGGCTGCTGTGCACAATAGCGGGTATGGCGATGCGATTCGCATCGAAGGCGAGCAGAGGTTTCGGGCGAACTGCGGCAGGTGCCATACCGCCCCGCAGAAGTTTCCGCCACGGATGATGGCCACCGTGGTGCGCCACATGAGGGTGCGAGCCACCATCACGGATCAGGACATGCAGTCAATCCTGCGCTACCTGACCCAGTAGTTCTGCGTGCAGTCACGGAGAGGCGCGTGGGCTATACGCGTTGTGCAATTTTGTTGATCTACGTGGCGTTTGCGGTCCCGCTCGCCTGCGCTCAGCTTCGCGTGATCGAAGTGCTGGCGGATAAAGATAGCCGCTATAAGATTGCCGGCGAGAAGAGGCCGGAGATTACCGTAAGACCCGGCGAGCAAGTGCTGCTTCGCATCACGGCGCGAAAGGGGAAGTCGTGGAACCGGGATGGATCAGTCCATGGTTTCTCGTTACTTCGGGCTAAGGACCGGTCCAAAGTGCCGGGCTGGGACCTGCTGCTGAGGCCCGGCTCACAAGAATTTCAGATGACTGCGCCTACCGAACCCGGCGAATACGTGGTGGTCTGCACAGTAGTCTGCAGTGAGGAACACGAGGGCATGAATATGAAGTTTGTCGTGTTGCCGCAACTATGAAGGGAGTTATCCGATGAGAAAGACCACATTTTGGGGCGCCGCATGTTCGCTGATATTTGTCGCGTTATCCTCCGCCGGAAATCAAGAGTCTTGGACATTTCGCGGGCAAATTGCAGATAGCCAGTGCGCTCTGAACGTTCACTCGCTCACACGCTCGCATCAGGAGATGCTGAAATCCAAGTCCATGGGCGGCAATTCCGCGGCATGCGCTCTGTACTGCGTCAAATACCTTGGAGGCAACTTCGTGCTTACCACCAAAAAGCATGTGTATCATCTCGATAACCAGGAGCTGGCGCAGAAGTTCGTTGGCTTAAAGGTGAAAGTGAGCGGCGCGCTCGATTCGAAAACCGATACCATCCATGTAACAAAGATTGAGTCAGAGGAGTAGCACTGCGATTTTCAGGCTGGAATTTCCTTAAGCCGATTCCCCTTCCTCTCGGCTTCTGAAATCACATACACGATCAGGATCGTCAGCTCCGGCTCGATCGGATGACGATAGCGGGCATGAGGAAAGGTGACGTAATAAACGAGTGGATAGCAGAGGATCAGCCAGAAAAACAACCACGCGCCGGGACGGTGTTTGCGCAAAGCGCGAGCCAGCCCCCACAAGGCCAATACCGAAGAGGCCAAAAACACGAGATTCTCAATCGGCGGTAGCGCGGAAATCTGTGCTGGCCGGGGGCGTCCGGCCCAATAATAAATAAATCGCTTTGTGCAGAGGCCCGCAAACCGCAGGTAATCTTCGCGAATGAACGCGATTGCCTCGCGCCTACGTTCGGCCACATACGCGATCTCGCCTAACTGACGATATCGCCGCATCTCGTAGACGTTCTGCGTGGGATGCAGATATTCCCTCCACGTGCCGTTGGCGCCAGGCCCATTTCCGATACGCAGCTCGGCGCCAAAATTCGAGCGCAGAAAGACAAATTGACCGAAGGTACGGTAGTTCCTAATCAGCCACGGAGCGATGCAAGCAAAGAATATGATCGAAGCCACCGCTATTCCGCCGACTGACCGTTTGCCGCTTTTCGCGCGCCGGTACCACGCCCACAATCCGGAAGCTGGCAAGAATGACAACATAGAAGTATTGGTCAGTGCTGCGATTCCCCACAGTAGCCCGAACTCGAACCAGGGCCGCATACGATCGTGTTCTTCCAGTTCGAGCGTCAGCCAAAAAATGATTGCCAGCAGCAACGCCGCCAGGCTGGTCTCCCAAACCCACCGGGTCGCAAAACCAGACGGCAGCAGCGCCCAAAACCACGATGCCCACACCGCAACGTTTTCGTTGAAGCAGCGGCGGGCGATCAAAAAAATGGGAATGCAAGTAAGCGCAGAGAAAATACTGTTCAATATCAGCAGGGCAAGCGCCGATGACCGTGTATAAATTCCAAAACCTTTGAAGACGCCTGCGATCAAAAATGGGTAAAGCGGTGGCTCCCAGGCTGTAGGCCCGGTCGTTTCATTAAATGGGTTCGCAAACCCTTGGCCAGAAGCCAGCGATCGCCCAATGCGCCCCATCTCGTAGCCGAAGCTAAAATTGTCGTCAACGGTTTTGAAATTGTAGGTGTGAGTGATGAAAATCACTCCCAGCCGGAGGCTCAGGGCGATGATTACCATCCAGAAGAAAGAGGTGCGGACGCGGCGCCACCAGGAATGAGCTGCGCTGATACGCTGGCTTGGCTGCGGAGTTGTTACTGTGCGATCCATCGGCTCGTCGTGGGTCGATAGCCCTTGATTGACACTTCATAACGCCGCACCTAGACTGAAGTGTTCCCACTTGTGCGTGCGCTGGGTTCACAATTGTAGCGTTTTTCGAGGAGCCGAATGGGCTGG
>QHZR01000368.1 GCA_003224755.1 Acidobacteriota bacterium | reverse complement strand
CGCAGCAGCGCAAATTGCAGCACAGTCACTCGGCCCAGAATTCAAGGAGTGGCTGAACGATCCCAGCAAACTCGTGCAACTCATCGCGGCTGCGGAAGGAGCCCAGGGCACGACGAAACTGACGAACGAAGCACAAGTGCCTCTCATCGCCGGCTCTGAGGGCCCGCTGAGTTGGGCAGAACAACCCTTCCTGTTGAGCGATAAAGAAACAACCCAGGCATTACGGTTGCTAACACGTTTCGGAGAACTAGGCGCAAACCCAACACCGAAGCCAGAACTCATTGGGGTTGAGCTGCACCACTCGGACGAGAAAATCAAGAAGTCGGTACTCTCGCTGCTGGATGAGCTTTCTAAACTCGCCCCGGGACAAAACGCCGACAAGCCCATTCTGATGCGGGCTGCGGAGCAACTGGCCATCCGGTATGCATTGGAGCGTTTCGAAGACGGAGATCTCAAAGTTAATGCGGTCCACGAGCTGCTCGAAGAAATGAGCCAGCAGATGGCGGACCTGCGCAACATTCTACGCCTGCAAGAAGACAAGCTGACCCACGCCGGACTTCTAGTCGAGTCGCACGCCGACATTCTCGACCGCAAGTTCTGGGCGGAATTGCCAGAATCGAGCAAGAAGAAGGCCCTGCTTTCGGAGGATGCTGCCTGCGTTCCAGCACGGAATGTCCGCCAATATGTCGAATTGCTGCTCAAGCGAAGCGACCGCGAGACTGCATCCGAAATTCTGCGCAACTATAGCAGCGCGGTCACGTCTAAAGACGCCGACTATCGCGTGCGCGTGGCGACGGGCCTTACTCAGCTGGCTGACCTGTACGCGACGGTGGGCGGCACCGTGCTCGGCGAAAGCGCGCAAGCGCTCGGCGATGCGATCGCCAAGGAATCGGACCCCGAGATCGAGCCGCTGTTAGGCGCTGCTTTCGTGCGACTGAGTACTGAAGCGAGCCAGCGCAAGCAGTATCGCGCAGTGGCGCAGGCGTGCGAGGCGATGGAATACGTGGCCAGCCGACGTCCCGCGCTGGAAAAAGAACTGCGTCCCCGAATCGGATTTGAGACACGCCTTCCTGACTTCATTGAAGATGCCTTGCGCCAGCAGAATGTCTCGACCGACCTGCTGGACGTGTTGCGCCGGAATTCGCAAGCCGCGACCGAGCACCTGGCAGAACGCTTCTTCCGTTCTATGCGGCGGGAAGAATGCGACCGCATCGTCGAGCTGGTACACGGATTGGGGCCGGCCGCCAATGAATATCTACGAGAAATGCTACAGAGCGGAGCACAGAGGCAGGCGGTGTCATCCATCGGGCTGCTGAGTCGGCTCGATGTGCCCGGATTGCTCGAACTTCTGCCGCTCAGGCTGCCGCAATGGAACCGGTTCTATCACGATGTGATCGTGCGGCAGATTGCGTACGGCGCAGCAAATGACCGTGGACGCACCTTGCTCGAAATTCTGGAGGTACTCGATCCCTCAGTCGTTCCGCAAGCGCTTGACGAAATTGGAATGAGCGGCGACCGTTCTGCCGCGCCGCCGCTGATAGTGATGGCTGGAGCGGGCGAAGCGCAAGGACGTTCTCCTTTGCTGCAGCTGAAAGCCATTGAAGCACTAGGAAGACTGCGCGAACCCGATGCTGTGCCCGTCTTGAAAAATCTTTTTGAATCGAAGCGAATGTTCAAGTGGCAGCATCATCGCGAATTGCGGATCGCAGCGGCTCAGGCGCTGGCTAAGATTGATCCACGCTATGCCACCAAGATCATGGCCGATAGCGGTCTTGAGCCGGGGGAACTGGCGATTGGACCGCTGGATTCTGCTCCAGCTTGTCCATGGGTACGGCAGCGGCGTTACGAACGGATCGTGCTGAAAAAACCCGTTCCGGCGACAATCACCAGTTCCTGGGGTAAGTCCACGCTTGCAGTACGCGAGGTAAGCCTCGGTGGCGGCATGGGCACAAAGGAAGACATGCTGCGCATCGGATCGGATGCGGATGTGGACATCAATGTGGGAATGCGCCACATTCGCGGGCAGGTATTGCTGCGCCGCGCCGGAGTGAATGAAGTCGGATTTGAGTTTGTGAATACAGATCTCGAGAGCCGACACCGGCTCCGGCATCTACTGATGGATTCGCTGGAGCATACGCCGGCAGGGCGAGGCGGGAACCGGAACCGAAATCGGCGTCCCTGAAAGTTCCGAGCCTCCGGTCGCTGGAAACCGAAGGCCCAATGCCGGGATACTACATCTTCACAAAAATAATGAGCAGCGTGTAAATCGCCAGCGATTCGATAAAGGCGAGGCCGATGATCAGAGCGGTTTGAATTCCGGCACGCGCTGAAGGATTCCGCGCAATTCCTTCCGTGGCCGATGCTGCCGCTCTACCCTGGCCGAGACCGCATCCAGCCGAAGCAATGGCCATTGCCAAACCAGCGGCAACTGCAACCCAATTTGATCCATTGGCGGCTGTACCTCCTTGGGCAAATGCCGGGACCGCGAAAAACATCGCAGCCAGCACCGCAAAGACACCACTCAAAGCCCGCATCAAAGTACGCATTGTTTATTCTCCTCTGAATTACCGCCAGTTGGTGGTTGACGTTACCGTGCAAACGCCCTCACGCTGAAACGGCGTCGAAACTCAGTTTCGAGTTTCAAGTTTCCAGTTTCTGATGTTCGCGAAACCGGAAAATTTAAACCTGAAACATCAGTGGTCCGTGGCAACTGCTCCCGCCAAATATACCGTGGTAAGCAGAACGAATACGTAGGCCTGAATAAATGCCACCCCAATGTGCAGGCCGACAAAGAGCACCGGTACTCCTATGGGAATGAGCGAAAGAAAAACCAGGATCACCATGTCTCCGGCGAACATGTTCCCGTAAAGCCGTATAGTCAATGACATGATTCTGGCCAAGTGGCTGATGGGTTCTATTACCAGCATCAGTAAGCCCAAAGGAATTCTGATGTACATCGGAATGGTGCTATCCGATGGTCCCAGGAAATGTTTGAGGTATCCGATACCTGCATGGCGGAAACCATGCGCATGGTAATAGACAAAAGCACAGAGAGCGCAGCCCAAAGGCACCACTGGGACTCCGGTTGGCGATTCCAACCCCGGAATAATGCCAAACAGATTCGAAGTCAAAACGAATAGTCCCAGTGCGACTAGAAAAGGCGTGAATTGTTCGCTGTGATGTCCAATAACGTCGCGGCTCTGGCCTTCCACGAATCCGTGAATACCCTCAAACACGTGCTGCAGACCGCCCGGACTCTCCACTGATAGCTGTGAACGAACTACCAGGAAGACGACGATCAGGAAAGCGAACACCAGCACTTCCATGGCGACAAAGTTCGGAATCGGCGCGTCAGGATATTTTGGCGCAACGGGTATGTGGAGTGTCCCCTGCAGCGCATTAAGCAGCGCCGTGATCGGGCCGGCGAAAGCTTCGTTCAACAGACGTGTGAAAAGAAGTTGTTCAGGCATGAAGAATCAGCTGTTGGCTGTTGGTTCTTGGCTGTTGGCTAAAGCGACTCCGATTTGGCTAAAAGCTATTTATCTCGTCCCGCAAGAGCTATATACGCTTCATAGCCCGCCTCACACAACATTGCCGTTACGGGCAAGAATAAGCCCGTAAAC
>QHZR01000367.1 GCA_003224755.1 Acidobacteriota bacterium | reverse complement strand
GACTTTGATCTTATCCGGCTGACAACTGCGCGAAGAGTAGATCTTCTTACACGCGAGATTCACTGTCAGCACGAGGTCTGCAAAGCGAATACTCCACTTCTCCAGTCGCTTTAACATGACCACACTTAAGCTTTTTTCGGGCAACCCGAAGATCGTCTGCATGAGCTCAGGCATTGGATCGTGCAGGTCCAAAATAACTTTGGCGCCGAGAAGCTTTGGCGCGGTCGCACCGAAAACTAGGATGTCCGGCATGTTATGCACGTGGACAAGATCGTAGCGGCGCGTGAGGGATCTCGAAGCAAGATAGAAAAATGAGGCTAGCACGAACGTGGCGTACTGGCCGACATAACCCAGCTTACTGCCACGTTGGCGCTTCAACCGGACTCGCGTTACGTTGATGTTGCCGAAAGTCTCGCGTGCTGGTTCACCGTCGTCATCACGCAGGCAGATGATGTCAACGTTAACACCTTGGGCCGCCAATGCCTCAGCTGCTCTGCGAGGCCGAGGGTCCGCAGGATAGTGCGAGAAGAGCAGGACCGCGGCGTTTCTGCCGCGCAGCCTGCGAGTTTTCAGGGATGCAAGCTCGTATTCACGGGAGCTCGTTTTGGAGGAACGAACTTGGATGATGTGCGCAGCGACCTCCTTCGGGAGAACATGCCAGTATTCGCCCGCATACCTGGTTTTGACGTAATCGAGAAATTCGCGGTATAACGCTACAGGATATTCAGTTGTTGTCTGGGGCGACCCATTGAAGGACATGTAGTCCGGATGCACGTCAAGGAGGACCATGCCGCCATGTTGCGCTATCCAGTCAAGCTTGCGCATCCAGATTTCCGGAGTGGTTTCGCGCAACACCAGGAAGAGCGTTGAGTCCTGTGGCAATGTATACGGGAGCTCAACATAACCAGCTCTCGAAGAAGAAGCAGCGGTGGATTCGTGGCCATTAGCTGAACTGCCGTTTGGACGCGGCACCCAAAATGGGAAGATGGTATGACCCCCGTCTGGCTGTGGCTCAAATGGGTCCGTATCGAAAGTAGAGGCATCGTACTGGACATCGAGATCGTGCAGCCAATCGAGATTCCGTAACATAAAGCCCGACCTGAATCCTGACGCGCCCCACTCATGCGCATAACTGTTGATTCTTACGGCGCGCCGCTTGAAGCTGCGATGCGACGCAAAAAGATGGCCGTCATGTTTCAGATCATGTATCCCGACCTCGAATCCGCTGGCGGTAAGTTCCTCCCTTAAGCCGGCTGGGACCCGATAACTTCCTTCGGGGACAAAATTAAAAGAAGAACGGAATCCAAGTTCCAGTTCCAGTTGCATCAGGGACCTGCATTTGCCGAGACCTGTTTTGCCCTCCACATCGTGAGTCAACACAAAGGCAAATTTCTTGCCCGCCGGCCAGCCTGACCAGTTTTCGGGCGGACGCTCCGATCCCGGCATAATAGGCCAGATGTCCGCAATACGCTTGCGCAGCCGCAGCGCCCAGCTTCGCCGAATCGCCGTTCGAAGCGGCTGGGGAACAAAGGGCTTTAGCCCGTAATAAATTCTATTGCGTAACACGAGATATTCTGCGCCCGCTCGTTAGCTCGAGCGGTTACCGCAAGCACCCAGACGTTAGGAGCAACGGTTGGAGAATTGGAAGCACGGTACGACTCTTATGGACGCATCCGCTCAAGACTCGCCGTCCAGTGACTTCGGAACATAAGAGCGCGTTTTGTTAACCACCACCGCAACGTTGTCTCTCTCTGCTACTAATTTCCTGTAGCCGCGCTGTATCATGTCGCGATTGTTCTTTTCCGCTTCCACTACTAGCAAGAGTTTGTCCAGAAAAGCAGCCATCCCCCACGTAGGACTCGTCTGATCGAGCGGGGGCATGTCAAAAATGATGTAGTCGAAGTCGCTCGCTTTCATGTTTGGCATCATGTCGAAGAATCTTTTCAAACCGATCTGCGCCAGCCCACCCGTACTGGATGATCCCACGGTAGCCAGATAGAGATTATCTGACGCAGAGGTGATCTCAGTCTGTGGCTTGAGAGCTGCGGTAAGAGAATAGGCAGGCTTGCCTTTAAAGAATGGGTGAACCTCCTCAGGGCCCAAATTTATATCGACAAGAAGAACTTTGCCTTCATCAGTTTCCGAGAGTGAGGCAGCAAGGCCGGCGGCGAGGGTCGAAGCTCCCGCTGCTTTAGAAAAACCGGCAACACCTACGAGCTTCGGTTTGTGTGTTAAATTATTAAGTTCAAAATAAAAACCAAGCCGATCTCGAATTGCGTCGCAATAGCGCCGCATGAAATGTCCAGGTTCCCAAGGCGCCAGCTTCGGGTGACGCCGCCTAGCTGCGAGTGCTTCCGGATTCGCCGGAGAACCATTTGGAGGCAGAGCCAAATGTCCGTTCCGGCCGTTCGAATACGGTATGGAGAGCATCAGAGGAATGTGCAACCGCGTCTCCAGTTCGAGCGGCCGTCCAACGGTCCGGTTCAGGACCAACCCTCGTAACAAGACCAGTGCAACACCCAGGGCCAAGCCACCACCCGCTAGTGCCAGGATAATCTTGTTCCGCGTTTTGCTGTCCAGCACAGGAGGGGAGGGCTGCTGGACGGCGCTAATATTAGGCATCTTGGAGGGGTCCAAAGCCTCGTCGATTCGCGCTTTTTCAAGCGATGCCGCGAAATACTTGTAATTCGCTTCGTCCATTTCCTGCTTCCGCTCCAATTCTTCCATTTGCGGGGTAAGCTCAGAAAGCTGCCTCATTCTTTGTTGAACATCGTGGAGACGGGACTTAAGTGTTTCTACTTTTGCCTCAATCCCGGCAACACGAGCTTTTGCAGATTCGGGGGTTTTTTCAGTTGACTGGCTTTTCCACTTCTTGGACTTGTTATCCCCAGTCTGCTTAACAAGCGCTTTTCCCTCGGCCAACTCCGCCTCGGTGGCATTAAGGTCTTCCTGGGTTTTCGCGGCCTCGGCAGTAAGCGCCGTTGAGCCATCCTTAAGTAAGACAACCCCCGTCTTGTTCCTTAGCGACTTCAAGGCGTCTTCCGTCTGGTTTAGGCGCGTTCGAACCTGGTCGGTTTGCTGGCTTACGAAATCAAAGGCGCCAGCGGAGCGGTGCACTTCGAGATGCTTAACGAAATAACGGCTCAGCAGCTCCTGCAAAACCAGCGTCGCCATCTCCGGGCTGCGATTTTTGTAGGATACAAAAATGATGTTGCTTCCTTTGGTCGAAATCACCTTCAAGCCAGAACTGATGGCGCCGGCCGCTTCAGTTTCCGTTGCTGCCGCAGAGGGTGGTTTGACACCGATTGTGTGGGCGACTTTGGTTAGCAGGTCCGTAGCGGGTGGCAGCAATCGCTTGGGACCGATTGCCTGGGCGACTTGCATCGCCAGATCCCAACTGGTCAGAATCTCGATTTCAGCGCCAATCACTCTGTCCGAGTCGTTGCTCGACTGGAACGTAGGCTTCGTACCGACTGGAACGTAGGCTTCGTACCCTCGATCGGATCGACCGCGCTCCTTTCCAGAACATAGCGAACCAGCAGTTTGGCTTGAGATTCGTAAACGGGCGGGAAGAGAAAATAAAAAGTAGCTGCGGCAATTATCCCCAATAAAGCGCAAAGAATAATTGTCCACTTGCGCTTAAATAGAGCGAAGAGGATATCGCTCAGGTGTATTCCGGAGTGATGTTGAGGTTCTCGTCGTGTTTCAGCCATAGTTTACCTCAGTCAAGGTGTGGATAGATCATTGAGCCTGCCACTCGATTGAACACCAGCGGCAACATCCCAAAGATTCGTCTGTGCAATCCGGAGTCATGGCGGGCGTCAGCTAAAAACTGCCGGCCCGATGAATCAGCTCTGAAGTAACTGATTGTTTCTTCCTCCGTACCCCACGAAAGCTTGAATCGTCGCAAACCGTCATTTTCGAAGTCGGTGCGACCAAAATGCAGTTTTTCAGCGCCGTTGCGCGCCAAAAACTGGATGCCGTGCCACATGACAAGATTGTTCGCACGGA
>QHZR01000366.1 GCA_003224755.1 Acidobacteriota bacterium | reverse complement strand
GCTCATCGCTGTACAGCGTGCCGCGATCCCCAACCTGCCCTCCGGACTCTGCATAAAACGGTGTGTGATCGAGAATGACCTCGCCTTCTTCGCCCAGCTTGAGCTCGTGCACGCCCTGACCATTCTTGATGATGGCCAGCACTTCGCAATCTTCCGAGCGCGTCTGCAGGTAGCCTTCAAAAATTGATTTTGGAAGCTGCTGATAGGCGGGATTCGCGGTCTGTTTGGCTGCGCCCTTCCAGGACGCGCGAGCACGCTCGCGCTGCTCGGCCATGGCGCGGTCGAAACCGTGTTGATCGAACTCCAGTCCTTGGTCTCGAGCCGCATCCTGGATGAAGTCCAGCGGCAGTCCAAATGTATCGTAAAGCCGAAACGCCTCATCTCCAGGGAAAACCGGGCGCATATTTTGCATCTCATTTGCGAAGTAAGTCCGGAACTCGCCCATTCTGCTTGTCCCGAACAACATCTTTGCTGCGCGCTCAAAAGCTTCGTTTCCCGTACCTGGTATTAATCCGACCGACAATCGTCGTACATCCGCATCCGCGACTCCGACGAAATTGCCAAAACGGCGGACGATGCTTTCTATCGCGTTAAGCCAAGCTTCATCCTCGATGCTCTCCAGCTTTTCTTCGCCCAAGGCCAAAGTATTTGCGAACCTACTCTCTTCTGTCTTTAGGACTTCCGAAACGCGGGTCAACGTCTCATTGAGTTCCGGGTATGCATCCGCCATGAGGTCCCGCACTGCAAAGGCCATTTCGTACAGAAAACGCTTCTCCTGCCCAAGCAAACGCCCATGACGAATAGCGCGTCGAATGATTTTTCGCAGCACGTATCCGCGGCCTTCGTTCGATGGCAGCACGCCATCTGAAATGAGAAATGTTGCGGCGCGGGAATGGTCGGCGATCACGCGGAGAGAAGCAGCGGATTTGTGCACGGCAGGGCCGTCGCCATCATCGCTGCTCGCGTGGGGACGGGTGCCCTCACCCGTCCTGCGGAGCTCTGCTCCGCGCGCTTTTGCCGAGGCAAGCTCGGCGGGACGGGTGGGAGCGCCCGCCCCTACGTGCGTTGTACCGGGTTCGGGTTTTGCCGAGCGGCGCCCGGCCGGGACAGCCGAGGCGGCTGTCCCCACGTGGCCTGTGGTTGTCCCCGGCAGGACGGGCGAGACGCCCGTCCCCCCATGTTCCTTTCCAACCGCCGTCAGCTCCGCCGCCCGCTCTATCAGCGGCACAAATAAGTCCGTCTCATAATTGGAGATCACGCCTTGCAGCACCGCCGTCAGCCGCTCAAGGCCCATGCCGGTGTCAATTGATGGCTTCGGTAACGGGCGCAATTCAACACTGGTTGCGTCGTGTTTGGTACCCTGCTGGTCACCAAAGTTATCGGTATCAAATAGCTGCACCGTGTTAACGACCCGGTCGAACTGCATGAACACGAGATTCCAAATCTCGACGTAGCGTCCGCAATCGCAACCAAACGCGCAATCTGTGTGCCCCTGGTCCGAAGCCGCCGGCCCCATGTCGTAATGGATCTCGCTACATGGCCCGCAGGGCCCGGTCTCACCCATCTGCCAGAAGTTGTCTTTCACGCCAAACTCGAAAATCCTATCTTTCGCGACACCTTGCGCGAGCCACAAGTCATAAGCTTCAGCATCGCGCGGTACGCCGCCTTCACCATTGAAGATGGTCACGTACAGCTTGTCTTTCGGAATCCCAAACCACTCCGGCGAAGTAATCAGTTCCCACGCGTAGGCGATGGCATATTTCTTGAAGTAATCGCCAAAGGAAAAATTCCCCAGCATCTCGAAAAACGTGTGATGCCGGTTGGTGAAGCCGACATTTTCCAGATCGTTGTGCTTCCCACCTGCTCGCACACATGTTTGCGAAGAAGTCGCGCGAGTATAATCGCGCTTCTCCAGGCCGAGAAAAACGTCTTTGAATTGATTCATTCCCGCGTTAGTGAACAGCAGCGTAGGGTCGTTATGCGGGACGAGGGATGACGAGTGCACCTCACGGTGTCCCTTCTGAACAAAAAAGTCCAGAAACTTCCGCCGAATTTCAGAGCCAGCCAGCATGTGGGAAAATCAATTCTAAATGAACGACCATAGGGGCACAGAACTCGAGAGCTACTTCTGGACATCCGCGTCCTCTGTGCTTACCTGCCGTCTAGAGGAACCAGCATGCGGAACGCTTTGTTTCTTCCCCAACGATAATGCTCGAAGTCCCGGTCGAGGGTGAGAATGTCAGGAATATGGAAATCAGTGGCCAACTGAATCAAGCATGCATCGGCGAAATCAATGCCACTGTCACTATATTTTCGTAAGAGGTCTCCTACCTGCTCGGCTGACGTGGTCAGGGAAAATGGAATCTGAAAAATTCCGGCCGCAACGTTCGCGACGACCGCTGCGGCAGCGCCCTTCACATTTCTCAGCAAGTAACAGCTCTCCGCAACAACCGCTTCACACGTCACCAAAGCTGAAGAGGTACCTGCGATTGTCTCGGCGCACCGTTCGTGGAAACGTTCACTGCGGTCGAGCGACGCGACAATTACTCCAGTGTCAAGCAAGACAGCGCTCAACGTCCGAAGTCCTTTAAGTGCTCCTTATTTGAAGCCAGGTCGGGAATTCCGGAGGCGAACTTGCCTTGGCCGATGATTTTACGACGCCCGCCACTGCCAAGGTGGCATGCGGCCAATAGCCGCAAGCCTTCGCGGACCACTTTGGACGGGCTCCACCCAAGTTGCCTAACTAGCCGCGCTAGCGCTTTCTGGCTGGATTCATCCAGACGAGCTTGAATTGTGGAATTCATGGAACTTTATTGTACTACAAAAGACATAATGTAATACAGGGCGCATCAGCTTGTCAATGGTTGTTCCTAAAACCAGCGTATGCCATCCTTTCTGTTCATTTCTCGTGGAGGAATACCCATGGCCTGTAATCCCTCAATCCTGCGACAAGTCCCGCTCTTCGCCTTACTGGACGACGAAGAAACTGCCGTTCTGGCCAGCCAGGTCGAAGTCAAGAACTTTGCCGCGCGACAGCGTATATACAAAATGGGAGATCCCGGTGAGCGGGCCTACGTGCTTGTTTCCGGCTCGGTCCGCGTCACTACAGTCGACGAAGACCATCAGGAAGTTGTCATTGATCAACCTACGCCGGGGGAATTCTTCGGCTTTGCGTCGATGCTCGAGCAGACACCGCACCAGACAACGGCGGTTGCGCACGAGGAAACGGTTTGCCTGGAGGTTGATCGCCATGACATCTCGGTCCTGCTCGAGCGCAAGCCGTTGGCCGGAATGGATATGCTCACCGTGTTGGGAAAACAGTTCCATGCTTCACAGCAGTTGGTTCGGTTGAGGGCCAGCCGTAACCCGAATGAAGTAATCGAGGAGGAGGAGACCTTCGGCGAGCGCATCGCCGATGTGGTCGCCAGCTTCGGCGGGTCGTGGACTTTCATCATTACGTTCGGGGTGATCCTAGTTTCATATTCCTCTACAAATATCGTGCTAGGGCATCACGCCTGGGACCCATATCCATTCATCTTGCTCAACTTGTTTCTGTCCATGCTGGCGGCCATTCAAGCGCCAATCATCATGATGAGCCAGAACCGCCAGGACAAGAAAGACCGGCTGCGCAGCGAACTTGACTATGAAGTTAACCGCCGCGCGGAGACGGAAATTCAGGGATTGTCCAACAAAATTAACTGGCTGGGGGACAAGATCGGTGATGTCGAGGAGCTGATCCGAAAGAAGGCGTGAGCTGCTTAAGAAATGTATTCACGTATGTATTCGTCCTTGGTTTCTCGCAGGCTCGGCAAGTCTCCATCGAAGATAATGCGGCCGTCGCGCAGGATGAGGAAGCACATGGGAACCTTCGCGCGTGAACCCG
>QHZR01000371.1 GCA_003224755.1 Acidobacteriota bacterium | reverse complement strand
ACCAAGCGCTGGAGCGAACCGCCACCCGGCGCGCGTTTACATTTCAGATGATTAAAACAGTTCCAGTCGAAGCTACGCTCGCTCTCGGTGGCGGTCGCTCAGCTTGTTCTCGTTGATATGGCTGTGGATCTGTCAAGGGACAAAAGGAGTCTGGTGCGAGTGTTTGCATCGCTCTGTGGTGTAATAGCTAAGTAGGAGCGGGTTTGAGGCGGCTGATCAGTCGGGGTGAGTTAGGTTCCCGGCGGTTGGTGATGCTGATATTCGCGGGCTATCCGGTCTTGCCACCAGATCTATCCGCATTCTTTTAATTCACCGCAGCCTTAGTCCAACAGTCTAGGTGACGCGTGCTCAGCTTGGATTTTTCCAGCCTAACGCTAACGAGACATCGTGGGTTGGCTACCGTGATCTGCCACCTCAGATCCGCTCCTTCTTGGTTTGTGCCTAGGGTATTGCGCTGGTATCTCTCTCCCTTCTTGTTAGTTAATCTGTTCCCCTCGAACCATCTTTTTAGACAGAAGTTGCTTGGACGTGGTAACAGGACTGCGTGTGCAAGAGCTCCCAGATAAAACCGCACAGCTCCCGCGCTATGGCTACCATCGCTTTGTTACGCTGGAGTCGCCGCCCTAGCAGACGCGTGTAGCGACTGTGCAAGCGATTCTGAGCTCGCCAACTGATCGCCCGCACTTGCGCTGGTTGACCTTGCTGGCGCCGGCTTAGATGCTGGGATACTTTAGGCGGCGTTGCGTAATGCTGTGCGCATTCCACCAACAACCAGCGTGCGTGTGCATTGCCGCACTTTGTAATGCGCCCCTGGCGCCGTTTGTCATTCGAAGTATTTTCCGTCGGCACCAAGCCCAGATACGCCATCACCTGGCGGGGATGAGCAAAGCGATCCACCTCTCCCAGTTCGCTCACCACAATCATGGCCGCAACAGTTTGAAATCCCTTCAAAGCCATGAGCGCGCGCACGGCCGGTGCCAGACGCCATTGCTCCAAAAGCGCGCGCATTCCCACCTCGCACCGCGCGATGCGTTCACCTGCCGCCGCGATCCCCTGGAGATATTCTTCCAGGATCACTTTCATGGCCGGATGCGGCAGGACCAGCTCGCGCAGGTAACGTTCATGCGCCGCGCTCCAGCTGCTCTTACCCTGGTAACGATAGCCGTGGCGCAACAGAAAGCCTTTGAGCCGGTGCCGCGAGCGACGCCGATCATCCACCGCATCGGTCCGGGCCCGGCACAAATCCCGAATCGCTTCGTCGGTTGCTTCGGGAATGTAGACCGGGGTCAGTTCACCGGCCCGCAACAGTCGCGCCAGTTTACGCGCATCACGCCGATCGGTCTTGACCCGTTCACCCGCGCGCTTGGGGGTCAATGAGGGCGCCACCACTTCGCACTCCACCCCCAGCTGTTTAAGCCGCCGGGCGATCCCAAACCCGCACGGCCCAGCTTCATAGCACGCTCGCAGGATTACATCCCTCCCGTGGGCCTTGCGTAATCGCCCAACCCACTTCTCCAGCGCGTGCAGATCGTTGCTGATTACGCCCGTGTCGCGCACTTCCCCCTTGCGCCCTTCCTCCGCCACTGCCGTGATGATACAGTCTTTGTGGACATCCAGTCCAAGATAGAGTTCTTTTTTCATTGGTGTGTTTGTTTGTTCGTTGTTGTTTAACTGCAACGCTCCGGAACCCTCGAGGTCCCGGCCGTTGGTGCGGCTCTGCTTCACCTCAAAAAGGCGAGTAGCCCGCGAAAATATGAACGGCAAACACACCGCTCTTTTCAACCCAGTGCTCGCGCGCTCACTTCGCGCCCGCAGCCATAAGGTCTAGGCCTACACGCGCATGCCTTTGTCCGCGACTCACAGCATCGTAAGGGGCGCTATCGCGTATTTGAAAGCGATCGTGCCGGACGACGGCACGCCCGCTTTACCAGTGGCGCATGCGGACACGCCGGTGATTCGAACCTACAACGACGAACTGTGTGTTTGCTATCTAGTCGATCGCGGCAGCAATCTTCGGTATGTGCAGAACCGGGACTTGGAGCGCGAGGAGATTAGTGCCGACGAGCTACACAAAATCGGCTTACGAAACCTTTGGGAGCAGACGGGTTCCCGAAATGCGCGAGTTCAGCCGTACCAGAACATCTTCGCCGTGCTGATGAGTGGCGATTTTGAAGCAAGCCTCATTCTATTGGATCGCCTGTGGGAGCACGATTTTCGGCAGTTCGTACGCGGTGACTACGCCGCCGCGCTGCCCGCACGCGATGTGCTGGCCTTCTGCGATAGCTCATTCGAGGAGGGGCTCCAGGAGTTGCGCAATCTCATCGCCAGAGTTACACCGCCTGGTGATCATCTGCTCTCTCAGAAGATTTACATTCGACGCGACGGGACGTGGCAACCCCAAAAGGCCTAACCCCTATGAGGGGAGTCAAGTGCGGTAAGTTGGTCAGTTCATAAGTGTGGTGGGATGAGGGTTGGGGTTGGTTTGGAGCGTGTCCTCTTCCGTTTAACTCAGTTGGCTATGGTCACTGGTTCATACTCCTATCCGTCCGGCAACTGCCGGACCATTTGATCAATGCGATCAGCTTGGGAAGAGGAACAAAGCGACAGTTACTGGAGCGACCAAGCCGGCCTCTGCCCGAGGGCAGGACTGGCAGCCGCGGTTTTTCACCTACCATGAAATTGCATCCTGCTGTTGCGCACACCTTGTGATCTAAATGGGCACTGCGGACGGGGCGTTATTGTTTTGACATCGCACGCGCCTTCGCGGCAGCATGGCGCTCTCGCTAATCTTCCAACTCCTCAACCCCACATATCCTTATGTATCTCCTCACTAAATCGCGCGGACTGCGGCTGGCCGCGCACGAAAGTCTGGCCGCAATCTTTGCACTGTCTGTCGCGGAAACGTTTTACCGGTTCCATTCGTTCACGCTCGAATGTCTCGCGTTTCTGGCGACGTGGTACGGAGTCAGTTGGGCGCTAAACAAGGCGCGAAAGTTCGGACATCGGACGGACGTGCCTCAGCACCTCCGACTTCTCCGACATCATGAACAAGTGGGACCTCACGAAGCACGTCCCTTAGAGATTGGAGGTGTTCGCCGTGGCTAAGCGCACTAAGAAGGCAACGACAAAGACGCGGCGGCAGAAATCAGCGGGGAATACGAAGGCGCCGCTGGGTCCAGGACCGGGGAAGAGAGCGCTCCGCGGGAAACTCGGGCGAATCTCGCGGAATCATAAGCGGCGCAGCGTCTGGTTCCAAGCGCGGGCGGCATGGCCGTTGCGAGAGGCGAGAGTAGGAAGGCTCGTGTCGGAACGCGCGCGGGTCGAGAAGGAATTTGCGCCGGCGCCGGGCACGACGCAGTGGGAAAGTGTCGGGCCGACGAACGTTGGCGGGCGCATCACGTGTCTGGTTTGTGATCCGGCGAACCCCGACAGCATCTGGGCGGGCGCGGCTGGCGGCGGTGTCTGGCAAAGCACGGATGCCGGGCGAACCTGGAAAGGGCTCTGGCATTCGCAGGCCGTGCTTAACCTGGGCGCGCTCGCGATTCATCCGACGAACTCGAAGATTGTTTATTGCGGCACCGGCGAAGCGAATCTCTCGGCCGATAGTTACGCCGGAGTCGGATTGTATCGCACGACGAATGGCGGGAAGAGTTGGAGGTTGTTTGCCTCGTGCGCGAAAACGGGAATCCCGAGCCGGATTGGCGTAATTGCGATCGATCCGCACGACCCGAGTCATATTCGAATCGGCGGGATTGGGTTCGGCAGGGTCAGCCCGCAGGAAAGCGGACTCGGCGGCATGTACACGTCGCGCGACGGGGGCAAGACGTGGACGCGCGAGACGTTCATCTCGGCGCAGAACTATTGGTGCCACTCGATCGTGTTCGATCCGGTGCAACCGCAGCGCATCTTTGCCACGGTCACGGCGCAGGGCGTGAGCAGCGGCGTCTGGCGTTCGCTCGACGGTGGCGCGACCTGGACGCACCTAACGAATGATTTGCCGGCGCCGGCGAAGTTCAATCGCGCGACGCTCGCCATGGCGCCATCGGACCCCAACGTAATTTATCTTCAAGTCGCGGCATCGGACGAAAAC
>QHZR01000370.1 GCA_003224755.1 Acidobacteriota bacterium | reverse complement strand
TGTATCCCGTCGCACGACGCGCGAAACCAATCGTGAAGACTTCGGGATCGAACTTGAGCCCGGTCTTCTCACGAACCGTCTCGAGCAGATTGTGCTTGGCGATCAGATGCGCCGCCCACACTTCCTCCGCGGGCAAGCCCAGGGCGCTCCGCAAACTGTAATTGTCTTCGCGCCACGAGGGAATGTAGCGGTCGAAGAGTTGCTGAAATGGAGCAGAGGTCCACGTACCGGCGTGCACGCCGTTGGTGATGGCCTCTATTGGTATTTCCGGGAACATCTGACGGGAAGTTTCGCCGTGCTGCTTAGCGACTCCGTTGACGTAGGTGCTCAGGCTGAGCGCCAGTTGCGTCATATTGAGGGATGCCCCGCGACGCGCCGCTTCCTGCAAGTCCAAAAAATTTTGTTCTGCCTGCAAAACACGCTTCATCAAATCCGCCGAGGAAGCGTCCTTCAAATCGAGAAACCCGGTCTGGCCGGGGAACACCCGCGTGAAATATTCCATGGGAAAACGGTCGTGCCCCGCGGGCACTGGCGTGTGCGTGGTAAACACACACTTACTCCGGACGTTTTCGATGTCCTCGCTGCGGATCGATTTGCGTCCGGCCTTTGTCGCTTCTTCGTCGAGCAGTTGCAGCGTGAGCAGCGCCGCGTGGCCTTCGTTCATGTGATAACGGGTGAGGTCGTTGTAGCCGAGCGCCCGGAGAATGCGCACGCCTCCAATCCCCAAGATGACTTCCTGGCACAAACGGTAGTAAGAATCGCCGCCATACAAACTGCCGGTAAGATTGCGGTCGGCTTCGGTGTTGGAAGGAAGGTCGGCATCGAGAAAATAGATGGGCACTTCAAAGCCGCGCACACCTTTTGCGGAATAACGCCAGCAGCGCAGCTCAACACGACGGCTTTCAATGGACACACTGGCTCGAGCAGACTCCTCCGTCAGGAAGTCCTCCACGCGCCACTCGACCGGTTCTTCGGTCTGCGAGCCGTCTTCGGCGAGGCGTTGAGTGAAGTATCCTTTGCGGTAAAGCAAGGAGACGGCCACCATCGGCAGGCGCAAGTCCGCAGCGGCGCGAATCGTGTCGCCCGCAAGAACGCCCAGCCCGCCGCTGTAGGTTGGCATGGCGTTCTCAAGCGCAATCTCCATCGAAAAATAAGCGATCAATCGCTTCGTGGAATTCGGCTGAGTTGCCATTTCACTCGCTTTTCATTTCGGTGCGGACAACCGCTACCGTGTGGAAAATCACGCATGTATAAACCTTAGATTGTCAGGGATTCGTGACGCGCAAGCAAGCGCCACGAAAACGCCGTGTGTCCATGCGTCCTAGTCTGTGTTGCGCCGCTACCGTAAAAACAAAGAGGGCGCCGTAGCGCCCCTCTTCCGGTGAATTGAGCGTGTAACTTGCGGCCGCTTCGTTAGAACTCGAAGCGCACAGAGAGTTGCGCCTGGCGAGGATCGCCGACGCCAACGCGGAGGAACCCGTTGAAGTCGAAGAGCTGTGGCGACGACAGCGGGTTCACGTTGTTCTTGTTGTTGAAGGTGTTGAACATCTCGATTCTGGGAATGAGCTTCATGCGTTCGCCAAGGCTGATGGGGCGATCTGCGCCGAAGTCGAACGTAAAGAACACGTTGTCCTTGCGGAGGTGGTTGCGCCCGCAGTCGATAGCCGTGCCGCCGCCGGTAGGAATCACAAACCGAGTCGGCGAATTCTCAAAGCTGCAGGGCGCTCCGGTACCCGTGCCGTTGACGTTGTCGGTAATGGGTTCGGCAGAATGCGCCTGCATGCGGACATTGGCATGGAAGCCCCAGGGGAGGTCGGCAACTGTGTAAGCATTGAATTTGTGGCGTTCGTCGCGGTCGGAGTTGGAATATTCCGCAGCAAGGTTAAAGAGGTTCGCATAACGGAAGGTAAAGGGATCGCGCTCGTTGGAATCATTGTCCTTGTCGACGGAATAAGTGTAGTTAGCGTCGAAGAGGAAGTGATGACTCAGGCGCTTCCTCATGCTGAAGGTGACACCGCGATAGAGCGACTTCGCCCCGCTATCCGTGTCGGTGACGTCGCCGAGGTTTGGAAACAGGCCATGAACATTGACATAGTTGACGGTGTCCTGCCCCGTTGAGGGCAGAGCGAAGCCCGTTCCCGCGTTGGGATTGAGGAAGCGCGTAAGGTACACGCCCTTCGACAAGGTGAAATCAGCGTAGACCGCGTAGTCGGCAATGAGCTGCTGCTCGTAGCCCACGTTCGTCGTGTAAATACGGGGGTTGTGGTAATTCTTGCTGAAAATAGTAACACCCGGCTGAAAAGGGAAAGTTCCCGGGGGCAAGAGCGGAACAGGTGTGATGCCGGGATAGGTCGGAGCAGGGCCGCCGGCGGAGTTTTGCTGGCAAACTCCCGCAATCTTGAAGAGGCAAGTCCCCGCAGCAATCTCCTGCTGCTGGACGCCGTTAGTGGTGAGGGCGCCAACCTGCGTGAGCATGTTCTGGCGCGCGTTGAATATGCCATAGCTGGCTCGCAAAGCGGATTTCCCGTTGCCGCGAATGTCCCAAGCAAAGCCTACGCGTGGCTGGAACTCCTTGTATTGGTTAGGAAGGAACCCGGTCGACGGGAAGTTTGGATTGCTCAGGTCAGAGCCATACGCGGTCTTGGATGGCGCGACGGTAGGATTCGGAAAGTGCTGCGCATCCCAACGCAAGCCGTAGTTCAGAGTGAGGTTACGCCAAACCTTCCAGCTATCCTGACCAAACAAGGAAATGTCTTCATTGGCGATGCTGGACTGGCCGGACTGGTCGAGCGTCTCTCCCGACGTAGTAGGACCATGCTGTAGATAGAGAAGCAGAGGACCACCGGTGAAGGCCGAGCCGTTTGGGCAAGTGGTACCCGCGTTGGTCAGGAGGGAAACGTCCGTAAAGGTTCCATCGCCGCATTCCGCAGCGGTGGGTCCGAAACCGCTGCCCTTGGAAGCCGCTGAGGCATAGTGCAGAAAGCCCGTAACACTGTCAAAAATATAGCGCCCGGCAAAGAAACCTCGGAAGATCTGCGTGTTTCGAGTGTGTATCCATTCGCCGCCGAACTTCCAGGTGTGCTTGCCCTTCACCAGGGAAAAGTTGTCACGAATTTGAGAGCGATAATCGAGTTCGTCGACATTGGGCTCGAGGAAGAAGGGCTGGCCAAATCGGAAGTTGGGAAAGAAGCCGACGGCTGTGTCGGGTACGGAAGACGTATTGATGGCTTCGCGGGGACGAGTTTCGCGGGAATAGGTGAAATGCCCCTCGTTCAGCATGGCGTTGGAAAGTGTGCTGAACCAATTGGTACTGACCGCCTGGATGTGGGAAGGCCCTTCGATTCCGTTCGCCGAAGTGCCATACGTGGGAACGTCGAAGGTCTGATTGGGATTCTTGGACCAGTCAAAGTTGTAGGAACCGAAGATCTGGTTCTTGGAATTCAGGTTGTAATCCGCGCGTCCGAAGACGGCGGCATTGCGCTCCTCATGAATAATGGGGAGTCCTTCATTAGTGTTCTTGAACGGAGCAGGAAACGCTGCAGTGTTGAAGAAATTGAGAAGTGCTACGCGCTGGCATTCGCCGCTCGCAGCGATGACCGCGTCGTTTATGCCGACAACAGGAGTTGCGACGGAGCAAGCCGCGCCAAGAGAAGCGCCCAAAGCGGGGCGATTCAAATTTTCGCGGATGCCTTCTCCTGCCGCGAAGAAGAAAAGTTTGTCCTTAATGAGCGGACCACCGAAGCTGCCGCCGAACTGGTTGCGGCGAAAACCATCAAGGGACTTACCATCAGAAGTGGCGGCAGTCAGCGCTTCAGTGCGGAAGTATTCAAAAAG
Source organism: Acidobacteriota bacterium (assembly GCA_003224755.1). GTDB lineage: Bacteria > Acidobacteriota > Terriglobia > Terriglobales > Acidobacteriaceae > Gp1-AA145. Next base: position 355 of record QHZR01000370.1, on the reverse strand, counting down.
TGCGCCGTGATACTCATTGGTACCGGACTTCGTAACGACGTTGATGACCCCGCCGGCGCTTCGGCCAAACTCAGCGTTAGCGCCGCTCACCGTGATTTGAAATTCTTTGACCGCTTCCAGCGTAATGTCAATGGCCGCGCGCTGGCCGCCCACCTGCTCACCGAAGAAACCGTTGTTGTAGTCGCCGCCGTCGAGGCTGATGTTGTTGAAGATGCCCCGCTGCCCGTTGATGTTGATCTCGTCGCCGTCCGGACCTTGAGTAATGCTGACGCCAGGGGTCAGTGTCAGCAGGTCTTCAAATTTGCGCCCGAGCACCGGTGTGGTGGCCACGGAGATCTCGTCAAGAGTGGATGAG
>QHZR01000369.1 GCA_003224755.1 Acidobacteriota bacterium | reverse complement strand
GCGATGCTGGTATTGATGGCGGTCGCGGCATATACCGCCTGGCAGCGCTTACAGTTGGGGCAGTATCTTCCCAATCTGAAGGGTACGGATCGCAGTGCTGAAGCGGAGCCTGTAAAGCCGGTGGAGAATTCTCCGGCGGCGACTCCTTCGGCGCCACCTAATAACCGGACTGCATCTCCAGATCTGATTTTTCCGGATTCGACGCCCGCAGCAAGCGACGATTCATCTCTACCTCCTGTTGCACCGCGAAGCACTGAACGCAAGTCGCCATCCGAAGCCATTCAGGTGGATGAGCTAGCTTCGGGTCCGGAACCAAAAGTAACGGTGACACCAAAACCTCAGCCATTGGTGGTGAACACGAAATCCGCCGTGATTGCGCAGCCGAAATCTTTGCAACCTGCTCCACCAGCCCTCGCGCTCGCACCGTCTAATGCTTCTAGCGAAGCGCTGACTAATATCGTCACCAGCGCCATTCCACAGCCGACGTTGCAGGTGCTGCGCGTCTCACAAGGTGTTTCACAGGGACTGCTGATTAAGAAAGTGGCTCCCGTTTATCCGCAAGCAGCATTGCAAGTGCGCAAGCAAGGTTCGATTGAGCTCATCGCCACGGTCGCGAAAGATGGGGAAATTTTCGGTATCAGAGTACTCAGCGGTGACGCGATTCTGGCGAAGGCGGCGACAGACGCAGTGCGGCAGTGGAAGTATCGTCCTTATCTGTTGAATGGTGAGCCGGTCCAAATCGAGACGCAGATTACGGTCAGCTTCAAAGTTCCTCGCTAGATTTTCAGTACCCACTTCTCGCAAAACCGGCGAGAAGTGGGGCACCCCTCCCGACATGTCTTGCTCCGAACTCCGCCCGATATAATAAGAGGATTCCCCGCCGCAATTTGCTTCTGTGGGGCGCTGGACTGCTCTTATGGATTTCCGCCTCGTTAGCGACTACACGCCGAAAGGCGACCAGGGCAACGCGATTCAGTCGCTGATGCGCGGCGTTTTCGATCGCGAGCAGCACCAGGTGCTGCTTGGTGTCACCGGCTCGTCCCGCCCTGGTGATGGCGCACAACAAAACCCTCGCCGCGCAGCTCTATCACGAATTCAAGAGTTTCTTCCCGCACAACGCTGTCGAATATTTCGTCTCGTATTACGACTACTACCAGCCGGAAGCGTATGTGCCCGCAGCGGACCTCTACATCGAAAAAGAAGCGACGATCAATGACGAATTGGATAAGCTGCGGCTTTCGGCAACGCGTTCGCTATTTGAACGGCGCGATTGCCTGATCGTGGCGTCGGTCAGCTGCATTTATGGATTGGGATCGCCGGAAGCATATTACGGAATGCTGCTGTTCCTGGAGAAAGGTCAGAAGATCAAGCGCGAAGAAATCACGCGCAAGCTGGTCGAAATCTTGTATGAACGCACTGAAGGCGATTTTCGCCGGGGAACGTTTCGGGTACGCGGCGATGTGATCGAGATCTATCCCACCTATGACGATATGGCCTATCGGATCGAGTTGTGGGGAGATGAGGTTGAATCTCTGGCGCAGATTGATCCTTTGTTCGGCACGGTGAAGCAGAAGTATGTGCGGCTGCCGATCTATCCGAAGACGCATTACGTGATGAAACCGGAGACGCGCTCGAAGGCAGTGGATTCGATCAAAGAAGAGCTGGCCTGGTGGGAGAAGGAACTCGAAAAGCAGGGCCGGGTGGTCGAAGCCCAGCGGGTGCATCAGCGCACGATGTACGACCTGGAAATGATCAAGGCCATGGGCTACTGCCATGGCATCGAAAACTATTCGAGGCACTTTACGGGAAGGTTGCCAGGCGAGCCTCCGCCGACGCTGCTGGACTATTTTTCGCGGGACTTCCTGATCTTCATTGATGAGTCGCACCAGACGGTGCCGCAGCTGCACGGCATGTATCACGGCGACCGGTCACGCAAGCAGACGCTGGTCGAGTACGGTTTTCGAATGCCTTCGGCGCTGGATAATCGTCCGCTGACATTTGAGGAATTCGAGCACCGGACGAACCAGGTCATCTACGTTTCGGCAACGCCGGGGCCCTATGAGTTGACGAAATCCGCGGGAGTGGTAGTGGAGCAAGTTATTCGGCCTACAGGGCTGGTCGATCCTCCGGTTGAAGTCAGGCCGGTGAAGGGACAGATTGACGACTTGCTGCACGAGATTCGTGACCGGGTTTCGCGCGGCGAGCGTGTTTTAGTCACGACGTTGACCAAGCGTATGGCAGAGGACTTAGCGGAGTATTACAGCGAAGTCGGAGTGAAATGTCGCTACATGCACTCGGAGATCGAAGTACTGGAGCGCGTGAAGATTCTGCGCGATCTGCGCAAGGGCGAGTTTGATGTGCTGATCGGAATCAATCTGTTGCGCGAGGGCCTGGATTTGCCGGAGGTTTCGCTAGTGGCAGTGCTCGATGCGGACAAGGAAGGATTCCTGCGCTCGGCTGGATCGTTGATCCAGACTGTCGGACGTTGCGCGCGAAATCTTAATGGACGTGCTGTGCTTTACGCTGACCGCATGACCGACTCGATGAAAAAGGCGATGGACGAAACTGACCGTCGGCGCGCGATTCAGGAGGCGTACAACATCGAGAATGGAATTACGCCGCAGTCCATCGTGCGATCGCTAGACATGTCGCTGGCGCGCGTAATTGAGGCGGATTACGCTGACCTGGCCAGCGTGGAAGCCGACGGAATTCCGGACTTCAAGAGCCAGGAAGAGCTGGACGCGTTTATCCGCAAGCTTGAGGTAGAGATGCGGGATACCGCAAAGAAGTTTGAGTTTGAGAAGGCGGCAAAGTTGAGGGACAGGATCAAGGAGCTAAGGACGAAAGAGTTCTTGTTTGCGTGAGGCGGGCCCCTCGGTTCAGTACGCCTTTACAATTGTTTACGAACCAGGCGACAACCGCGACCGTGATTTCGTAGCGACGGAGATCGGCTTTGCCGGCACATTTCGCTCCCACAATATCCGCAGACCTTCGAGCGTAAGAAATTCGTCCACCTCTTGGATGTACTTCGACGCCGCGCCGATCAGCGGCGCTAAGCCGCCGGTCGCAATGACCTTTGCTGATGCGCCAATTTCTGTAATCAGGCGTTCGAGCACTCCATCGACCAGACCTAGATAGCCGTAGTAAAGACCAGATTGCAGACTGCCGACGGTGGTAGAGCCAATGACTCGGGCCGGCTTGCGAATGTCCACCCGCTGCAAGCGGGCGGTGCGGCTGAACAGGGCTTCGGCGGAGATGCCGAGCCCCGGACAGATCACGCCACCCTGATATTCGCCCTTCGCCGTCACGCAATCGAATGTGGTTGCAGTGCCAAAGTCAACGACGATGCAGGGCCCGCCATGTTTCTCAAACGCCGCAACGCCGTTCACAATGCGGTCGGCACCCACTTCTGCGGGATTCTCATAGAGCACCGGCATCCCAGTTTTAATGCCCGGCTCGATGAACAGCGGCTTGTGGCCGAAGTAGCGCTCACACACGCGCCGCAGAGTCGAATCGAGGGGCGGCACAACCGAGGAAACCACAATTCCGCCAATGTCTTTCGGCTCCAAACCTGCCATCGAAAACAAGTTTCGGAAAAGCACGCCGTACTCGTCCACGGTCTGCGCGGCGCGCGTGGTCACTCGCCAGTTGGCGACCAGCTTGTCGTACTTAGGCTGGAGGGTGGCATCGGTCAGGGATTTCGCGAACACCCCGAGGACCGTGTTGGTATTGCCGACATCGAGGACGAGAAGCATGGTTAGTTGCGAGTGGTTAGTGTGCGCAGGGGCTAAAGCCCCGGTTCAGTTCAAACGACTAGCGCGGCGCTGAAGCGCCGCTCTTCCACTGTGGCGCAGGCATTCACGAGTTCCTCCTCAGTCTGAACATTCCGTGCCTCTCAGCCCAATTTACAAGATAGGCTTCTAGCAACTAGCCACTAATCGCTTGCCACTTATTTGAATCTCACCGTTCCGCTGTAAACCGTGCGCAATCCTTGCCTAGTTCGAACCTGCAAGAAACCGCGTGGATCCAGGCCTTCGGTCATGCCTTCAAAACCGCCTTTTTCCTCAACCCGTACTTGGCGTCCGCGTGCTGAAGACGAGCGCTCTTCGAAGCGGCGCAGAATTTCCGCTTGTGCATCGCGATTCTCCAGCAGCTTGTGATACTCGCGATCGAGCGATTTTAACAAAGCCGCGCACACTTCGACCCGCGACCATTCGATGCCGGTCGTCAAGCGCAATGAAGTCGCGCTTTGTTCCAGCTCGGCAGGAAAGGAATTCTGGTTTACGTTGACGCCGATTCCCACAACAATGTGCCGCACGCGCGTGGCTTCGGCGTTCATTTCGGTGAGAATTCCGCAAAACTTCTTGCCCATGATCAACACATCGTTGGGCCACTTCAAATCGGGCAGAGCATGCGAGTCAACTTCCTGAATGGCGGATTGAACTGCGAGACCGGCAGCCAGCGAGAGTACCAGTACATCTGATGGTGGCAGCGCTGGACGCAAAATGACCGAGCAGTAGATTCCGGTTGACTCCGCCGAGTGCCACTGATTGCTCGCACGCCCACGCCCGGCGGTCTGCTGCTCGGCCAAAAATACAGTTCCTTCGGGAGCGCCGGCAGCGGCTGCGTCCATGGCGACAGTGTTGGTAGAGCCGACGCGATAGTAATGATGGACATTTTCGCCGAAAATGGTCGAACGTAAAAGCGGCTCGATCATTTCCGGAAGCAGCAGGTCGGGGACAGCGGTCAGTTGATATCCGCTTGACGGATGTCCGGCGATCTCGACGCCAAGCGTGCGAAGCTGCTCCACTAGGCGCCAAACTTCCGAGCGCGTTGTCCCAATCTCCTGGGCTAGTTTGGTGCCACTGATAACGACGGTGGGATACCCCATGAGCACGCGGACGATACGGCCGAGACTCGCATCGGTCTCAGGCGCGGGAGACTTGCGGCGCGTGCTGCGGGCGCGATCTGTAGGCGCTGCTTTGATGCCCGAATTATGCTGCAATCATTCGGAAACCACAAATGCGAGTCGCAATCTGGTGTTCGCCATCGCCCTCGCGCGCTGAATGGGGAATGGGATATGGTCGAGTGGCTGGTTCGCTGTCACGCTGTTCGAGCCGAACCATGCCGGGGTAGTGAAATTCGGATCCCACCAGTCGCGCCTGATGTTCAAGGCAAGCGCCTGCTGTTGTGACAGCGGTAGACCGCTTCCGCTGATGTCCGTGTAGGCGTGAAGGTCAAATGCATCGAGCGAGCGCGAGCCTGCGATCTGATCATTCCAGTACACATCGTTGAGCCACCATGGCATGAAATCAA
>QHZR01000365.1 GCA_003224755.1 Acidobacteriota bacterium | reverse complement strand
AAATTCTCCTTTGACACATATGCTCGAAATTCTTCGACCCCACGGGGTGACTGCACGCATAGAACCTTGAACACCTCACCGCCTCACTTGATTTCATCCGTCATGCCGCTTGTCCACGGGATGCGACGGTGGCGGCATCCAATGTGGGATGAACTTCGAAGACGGAGGTCAATTTGGTAAGCTCCAGCAATTCACGGATCAGATTGGCGGTGGCAGCCAGCGTGACCGAGCACTGGTTCGCTTGCGCCGTCAAGGCAACAGATATGAGTGCTCCGAGGCCAGCGGCGTCGATCATTTCCACGCCACAGAGGTCGATCACGACTCGTCGGGTTTGGGGCGCAAGCTCGGCAAATTCACCGGACAGAGCAGTGGCTTCAGCGCCATACGCGATTCTACCTTTGCAGCAGATCACAGTAACGTCTTCGGCTACTCGGGTTTCGAGACTCAGCCTCAACTTCCGCTCCTTGTCCTGACTGCTTAGGCGCTGCCCTTCCCACGATGCGCATGTTGACATTCGGCTGATGATTTTTATCTGAGCGGTTTCGACCTTGGGCGCTTACGGGACTGTGAAAAATTCGTGATTGATTATGAGAGTTTGATTTGACGCGTGGGTTAGTTGATCGGCGAGGGCAGCGTTCTTCATGTCCGGCACAATGTTCGACAACACAGCGGCAACCCGTAGTCCGAGAAGTGGTGTTACCAAAATAAACAGAGATGCCCGAAATCCTTTCGGATAACGGGCATTCTTGCTTGCCACTTAACCCCCCGAACGTTCTCGGCTTGCCAGCCCTTCGGGCCCTTGGTCACCTCGAACTGCACCTGCTGACCTTCTTGCAGGCTGCGAAAGCCGCCAGCCTGAATTGCGGAGAAATGCACGAAGATCAGAAGCCATTCCAGCCGTATCATCAAACGGTGACATCATTCATCTCAGTCCTGAGACATTGGGGTGGGATTGGCGTGCTCATTTTGGCCGCCCTCGATAGTTCTGTGCTCCCCACCCTCGGTGGGGTTGACGCGCTCACGATATTGTTGGCCGCCCGGCACCCAGAGTTATGGCCGTATTACGCGATGTGCAGCACCGCAGGCTCACTTTCAGGAGCGTCACTCGCCTATCGCTTGTCGGCTCTTGGAGTCCTCCATCGACGTATCAAGGGAGCGGTGTTCGACAGAGTTACGGCGTTCGTGAAGCGTTTTGGGAGCCCCGCCCTGTCGCTCGCCGCGCTGCTTCCGCCACCATTTCCGACTTCCGCATTCGTGATCTCGGCTGGAGCAACGCGCTATCGCTTCATTGCGTTTGTGCTGTCCTTCGGCACAGGGCGGGCGTGCCGATTTGCTTTACTGGCTTATTTCGCATCTGTGTTCGGCAGGCGATCCGTAGCGAGGGCGTGGTCGGCTCACGCTCTGGTACTTCTAGGAGTTTTTGGCGGTGTGCTGGTGTGTGTCGGGTTGCTGGCGTGGCTCGTCTTCAGGAAATCTGAACCGCATACGCCTTCTTCGACAATACTTCTTTGCGTCCTTGCACTTCTCGCCGAATTTCTCGACGCACGCATTTGACCTTTGTGGCGTCAGTGACGGTGGGTAGCTCGGAACTCTGCGCCCAAGCCTCGCGCTGCACCGGTGTACCATTCCTCGGCGTACAATAGAAGTAGTGAAAAACTATGAAAAATACCAAATTTATTGTGAAAGTGAACCGTGGCGGTACCCACGTCCTTCAATACGTGCGGCGGATTGATCGTACTCCCATCCAGACTACAATCAACCGTAAGCTAGCACTGGTTATGGGGAGATTCACGGCCGAAGACGCTGTCAAATCCCTGCAAAACTCCCGGTGCAGCCCGGAGTTAGTGTCCGTACAGGTTCGTGCATAAATAGTTCAGACCAGTTCATCAGAACCGCCACGTCGAATTTCGAATCATCCCGAAATTTCCCGACCACAGACTTCACAACCTTTGCCTCAGGCACAAAGGAACGCCCAGAGTAAGCCATACTACTTGGGCGGCGTATGTTCAAAAGGAAGCTTCGTGTATCGTGCCTTCTCGACCTCGATCACGAGCGCCATTCTCCCTTCGGGGCGGCGAAACGGGAATGGCTTGCCTGTGTACTTGAGCGAGATCGGGTCGATGTACTTGCAGTCGGCATCAGGACGCCTCTCGACCACACGCCCACGAAGCTGCGCTTCCTTGTAGGGATCGTGAAAATCAACGATGGAGAGCGACACACGCGGGTCACGCCGAGTGTTCTTGGCCTTAAGTGAGCCTTCTCCCGTGCAGATCAGGATACGATCACCTTCACGACCCACCCAGATGGGGACACTCTGCGGTGAGCCGTCAGGCATCAGGGTGGCGAGATGGGCGAAGTTGGGTGCATCGAGCAAAGCTCTGATTTCGTCGGAAAGCGGGATCGCCATGAGAACTTGTCCGTATGTCGAAAGTGACGAACAAATCTATCACCTTCCATTAGGATGTGGGGCGGAACGGTGCTCACAACTTTCGCAGCAACCAGCGAAGCGGTTTGTCCTTCAGAGGTCAGGCTAACAACGGAGTCACGGCTGGGGCTAAGGGCTGCCAGTTCGTCGCTCCTATCAGGCTCAGGGTCGTGTCTTCGGATTTAGAATTCCACTGGTGATGACCTATTACGCCACTTACGTCAATCACGAAAGCCTTGGGGAGCGAACATCTACGTTGGAGGGGTTACGGAGTCTGCTCGGCGGGTTCGCTCGGAACCGGGTCTTGCAGGTTTGCAGTGTCATCAATACTTTGCTGACCGCCGGAAAACGGCAATTCGACCGAAACGCCCACAATGCTCTTGTCGCCAATGCATTCGCTCCCGCCACGGCACAGAAGTTGTTATCCCTCGATCCCGCCAAAGGAGTCGTCTTTCATCGGCAGCAGATTCTCTTTCTTGCCAAAGAGGCCGTACAGTTTTGCCCCGAGCAAGGCAAAGATGCGTCCGCGCCATACTGGGGCGGCTTGGGGGAAGTCTTTCTAATGGCAAACGATCATTTGCACCAAGCTCTGCCGCCTTCAAAGACGGTGGAAGAAAAGATTCTCCAAAACATCGTATTTTTCATTCCGATCCTTGAGGCGGGTAGCCATGGCACATTTTTAAACAAGATGATGCGGTCGCATCTCATGCTGACATCAGTCGTCGAAGAACTCAGAGACAAAGCGAATTTTTTTGATGTTCGGAAACTGTTCGCCGCTGCAATGGGCGTTCCCGTTCTCACATACGAAGCGTTGATATTCGGAGCCATGAGCCGCTTTTTAGGCTTGGACATATCGAGATACATGGCTAACCCCTCTGGCTTCAGTTTGCCCACGACGTGGTTCGATAAGACAGCGGTTCCGAGAAAAGAAGTCAGCGCATTTCTCCAGGATGTATCAGCTTCGGGTGAAGAACTGAAGAAAGTCGTCTCAGAGCAGAATCCACGAGCAAATGACATGACGATCCTGCGAGCGAAACCTCTATTCCGCGATGGCGATTTCCTTTTTCCTCTTGATTACAGCTTCTTTGCGGAGAAGTTTGAGAGCAGCCCATTCTGGTGTGTCCACAAGGAATTGGGGGACAAGGAGCGGAAGAATTTCCATGCATTTTGGGGCATCGTTTTTGAGATGTACGTCGGTTGGTTGCTCGGCAATTCAGTAAATCCGCACGTTAATGAGTTCCATGCTTCGCCACGTTACGACCGTAAAGGCGGCACTCAAGTTTGTGATGCACTCGTGCTTTGCGGGGAGACGGCAATGCTCATCGAGTGCAAGGGCAGTACGTTCACGGCTCGAAGCAAATATACCAATGATCCAGATGAGCTTAGGAAGGAGATCGAAAAGAAGCTCGTTGGAACCGACGATGAGCCCAAGGGAATCCGTCAGTTGAAGAATGCATTGTCGGTGTTCAGGAAAAATGCGCCAGAGAAGGTAAAAGATGTTGATCTTAGAAGAATTACGAAAATTATGCCTGTAATCGTCACACGAGACGACATTGGGAGCTATCTGGATATGAACAAGTACCTGAACATTAGATTTCGTGAGGTGTTGGGGAAGGAGAAAAAGCAGATCAAAGCGACTGTGACACCTGTGTTCTTAATGTCCGCAGGAAATCTCGAAAATATCGCACCTTACCTCAGTGATGTGCCGCTGAGCGATGTCCTTGAGCAGCGTTACAGGGCTGATCCTGAATTGCGCTCCACCTTTGGGATGGTTGAGATTCCATGCCTCAAGTCTCTGGGGGTTCGTAGGTCTGTGCTACTGACGCAGGCCATG
>QHZR01000364.1 GCA_003224755.1 Acidobacteriota bacterium | reverse complement strand
AAACTCACCGCCGGATAAACATGTAGATGTTTGCGTGGATAGCGACGAGGACAGGGGTTCGACTCCCCTCGCCTCCACATTGTTGATTTTGAGGTATTTATGCTTTAATATCAGCGGATGTAGGAACGTGGATAGGAACATATCCATAGAAGTCCATCATCAAACGTTGCTCGCCTCCGCACCGCCGGATTTCTAATCTAGTGTTCGCCCTCGACGCATATTCCGCCACTGGACAGCGTGCGAACAGAGACGACGTTTGGCGACCGAAGACGACGGTCATTCTGTCAACATGCCGTCAACACCCTCGCGCGTGAGCTGAAAACGTGCGGCTGTTGTCGTCAGCGTAGATGTGCCGGTCTCTTGAAATTGGCGCGTTTTGCCCTTCAGATGTTCGCTTGAACAGCATCAGCGCCGCGCGAAAACCTCAATTTGAGGACTGAGTTTGATCTGAATGTTGCTAGGCTTTCGGAATGACTACATTACTCCGCATCCTCAACACGCTTTTGCTCATTGGAATACTCTGCGTGCTCATTCTTATCTTTGTCCATGTACGCCAGCCAATTGCAGTAGAAGAACCGGTTGCGGTACAGGGCTGGTCTATTGGGCCTTCCCTTCCGAACGCCAAGCCGATTCCAGTGACAATCGAGAACGAACCGCTTCAAGTCGAAATCAGCCGGTGATGGTATGTCACGCGAAAGAGAAAATGCACACTTACGAAGTCCGCCCGCTTAAAGACAGGCGCGGCTTTGGTGTTTGGTGCTTGAACAAAAGCGAATCCTGCATGCACACTTGCTAAACCAAAAAAAATCAAGGAGGTCCCATGGCAGTCAAAATTCCAGCCGCTCAAATTCAAAATCTTCAACAGATCGAAGCCGTAGTCGCTGGTCCCGATGATGTGAACCGTCTTGTCATCATCGATGGACAGTTTGATATATTACTGAGAACGGTTTCTCAGGGTAATCCTGCATCCCAAAAAGAAATCTTTACTGTCCTAGTTGGGCCAGTCTTCACCAGAAAACAGTTCACTCAGGCAAATGCGACAGCTTCATTCACGAAAACTCATCTCAGCACTTTGTCGGCGACGGCGATCCCGTTCAGTGCGACCTGGCAAATCTTAGCTGTGGATGCCGATTGGGACGATGAATCGGGGCAGGTTGAATTAAGAATCGAGGCACAGGTGGACTGCAATGGTGTAGGCCAGAGTGCGAGCATCGCTGGCTTTACATTTCATGTAACTATTCTTGCCGCGGTTCCGGCTGCTTGAATTGAAACCGGCACACGTTTACGAGGTCCGACCGCGCAAAGATAAACGCGGCGTCGATCTGATTTCCGATGCGCTGCCATTCGGTGCGCTTTGGTATGCCGAGCCAAACGCGATCAGCAATGCAATCGGCTACGCAAAGTTTTCCAGCCGCTCACATGCCGCTGTGATTCGCGTTTACGATGAGGGTGGCAACGTGATTGAAACGCACGAGCATGCGGGAGATTTCAAAGAGTGATTGAATTCACCTACTTCTCGCGCTGCACCCACCCCTGTGCGCATCAGTTGCCCAATTCCCCGACTCTCTTTTCAAGACCACAGAAAAAGGATTGTTTTCTCCGGGCCCGGCTCCGAAGCCTACCGACCCTCTCCAGAGTGGTGACGCAACGCGGGTGCGCTCGCTGCAGGTCGTTGTCTGATTGCTGCTATTGACAACCAGGCAATTTGAAACTGGCAATGCGTGTCTGCCAAGGCCTGGTGTCCGCGCCCAGCGGTGCGGGTAGCGGCGCCCCAGAGACGGCGTAGTACTCGTTGACGTACCAGAACGTGCAGTCATCTGTGGGATCGACCGTAATGTCCGTGTAGTCGCCCCAGCGGGAGTTGAGAGTCGTCTGCACGCCTGCGCCGTTGATAATCGTGCCTTCGCCCAGAGTCATCTGGCCGAGCGTATCGCCGGCGAGGCGGCCGGTGTAGCGGATGCCCGGATAGACATTCGTCCCATTGACGACGCTATAGCCCAAGGCTATGTCGCCTTTCTTATCCATGGCGACGCTGCCCATCCAACGATGCACTCCGTCATTGGGTGCATATGTTCCCTGTTGGTAAAGAGAGTAGCTGCCGCCTGTTCGCCGGATCTCGTACCAGCGCGCGCCAGCGACTCCGGGCAGCGCCTCTACTGACTGGTTGGTCACCAGCGATTCGTAGGTGCCAAAATTGCGGTAGGCTAAGCGGAAGGTCGGCCGCTGGCGGTATGACAGAATGTCAAGGTACTGGCCGCCATCGGTGATCCCCGGCTGTGGGAGGCAGTCACGACCCGTCGGCTGACCGGCAAACGCGCTTGGTACCACGCCACATGGGAAGATCGAGTCGAAGCTGGCAACTAGAAGTTGCGTCTTGAGTACGATGGACGCGGTAGGGTTGGCCTGCCACTTCACGCTGAGTTCCCAAATGTTGAGCGCGTCGGACGTCGCGCCATAAGTGGCGTCATTGTCCTGCGTACCGACAATCGGCGCAGGAGCGTCCTTCGGCGGTTTTGTATGCCCATCGACATCCGGCGGCAGTAGACCGTCGCCGATCAGGTAAAGCGGCACCACCGCCGAATCGAGAAAGAAGTGCACCGAGCGTGCGTTCGGATCACCTTGCAGCATCCTGCCCCGCTCAAGCGCATAGACGCTGATGCCGTACTCGCCTTTCGATCCAAAGTCCCTGGAAGTAAGCACGTACGAGTTCCTCCACAGGCCGTACTTGGGATAGTCAGGAAAGAATGTCGAGTTTGTGCCTGGGTTTGAGGTGATGAACGCATACCGGAAGTAAGCGCCAGTGGGATCTCCCGTTTGCGAAATGGCGACGCAGTTATAGAAAGGCAGGCCGTTAAAAGTGCCGTTTGGGTTCATTCCCCTGGTAGTGAGCTGCGAGATCAGCCAGCGATCATCGAATTGGTCGTACAGCACGACCGGATCGCCAGAGGGGTCGGTGCAATCAGGAACTGCAAAGCCGGTCCACAGCGAGCCCGTGTCAATCGGTCCGAGCAGCCGATTGCCGTTCTTGTCGTAAACTGCGAAGACGAGGTTGATAATCTCCACATAGTTGTTCGGTCCTACCTCGCCGTTGGGGTCGGGCGGGTTCACCCGAAAACCGAAGATGTTAAAATTATCCTGATTGGATAAGCCTTCAAAATTTGCCAATGGACTCGGGATGGCAAGGGCACTGATTCCGGCCGCGCTCACCTGGCTGGAGGTCTGCAGTGCCTTATCGCCGCTTTTATGGCCTTTGGACTGGGCCCTCGGTCCGCGTTCCGGTCGGATGTCCAGCAATTTGGATGGGTCGGCGACGTGCTTTTTCGTCACCGGTAAATCGCGCAGGGCAGGCGATACGTCAAAAGCCACCGCTGCGGAGAATTTTGGAGTTAGAGGGTCCGTCCGAGCAGTCGGCTGAGCAACAGCGGGCGGCGATACGGCCAGGAACACTAACGCTGCCGCGGCCAGGACAAGGAGAACGGCAGTCAGAAGACGTACATGTGCAAACGCACGATTTTTACTGATTCGACGGAGAGTTTTCATATGTTTTTAGCTGAAGGTGGAGGTTGGAGTTTAAGGATTGAGCAAGACTCGACGTGTAAGTTTGCTGAAATGACACTGAAAGGTCAGGCAACCTCATAGATCTCGCCAGAATGGGTTCGCAGTACGACCGCCCCTTGGCTGTATCTATTTTCCTTTTGATCGGATTGAAGGCTGGCTAAGACTGCAATCGTAGCGGTCTTCGCAGCCGCTCACATGATGCTGTGATTCGCGTTTATGATGCCGTTGGCAACGTGATCGAAATGCACGAGCACGCGGGCGATTTCAAAGAGCCGTGAGCGTGAAACAAAAAGCCGCAACCCCGAATCGCCGATTCAAGTTCCAAAAACGCAGTCAATTTTTCATCGGAGCGCACAACGAAACGCTTTCCGTCGCCGCGATGTGCGTCTGCAATCCAGATCGTTCGCCCGTTGGAATCAATCGCTGAGACGCAGCCCCAACTCCATCCTGCTTTGCTGAGATTGTCAGCGATGATTTCCCAATACTTCATTGGGAATCTGCTTCTAGGCGATTCATTGATC
>QHZR01000032.1 GCA_003224755.1 Acidobacteriota bacterium | reverse complement strand
GATCTTCGAACTGTATTTCACGACCAAGAAAACCGGAAGTGGAATTGGGCTGGCGCAGACGTACCAGATTATGCAGTGGCACTACGGATCAGTGGATTTCGAGTCCGGAGACGGCAAGGGCACTACATTCAGATTGCGCCTGCCCCTGGCTGCAACTCGGTCAGCCTCTCTTGAAGAAGCTGCGGCGCGTACCTAAGGCTAGTCTCTTTTTGAACATGAAATGAAGCCGATGAGATTTGCTGCTTTCAACACGGTTCTCGCTTTGATTCTGTGTGGCGGATTCGCTCCCGTAGCGTGCCTCGCAGGGTCACAGGAACAAACTCAGGCGGCGCCGCAAGGTGAACCGGCGCAGGCGCCTCCGGATCAATCGCCTGCCGAACCTCAGCCGCAAACGCCGCTGCAGGAAACGCCGAAGCAAGAAACCCAGCCGCAGTCACCCGCGCCACAAGAGGCGCCGCCCTCTCCTGCCCCAGTGGAAACTTCGCCTACCGCAAAAACGAAAATAATCAGGAAGAAAAGGAAACCTGCCGGAAAAACTCAGAGCGGGTCTGAGAGTGGCAAGGTCGTCATTCGGAATGGCGGCGCCAAAGAGGACTCGGCGCAAATTTCACCGGGAATGAGCGACGCGCAGGCACAGCATCAACGCGAAATCACCAACCAGTTACTGGCTAACACCGATGCCAATCTGAAACGGGCTTCGGGCAAACCATTGACGCCTGCGCAGCAGAGCATGCTCGACCAAATCAACACTTATGTCCGTCAATCGAAGGCTGCTTCAGATTCCGGCGACGTGTCCCGCGCCCATACCCTGGCTTTCAAAGCGCACTTGCTATCCGCAGAACTAGCCCGCAAGTGAGCTATTTCCCGGCCGCGCGTGCTGTATTCACTTTCGTTAGAAGGTCCTTTGCCGGCTGCTGCACCGGTCCCGATATGGCCGCAATCTCGTTAAGCACCGACCTGGCTTCGGTCAGACGATTTAATTTTGCGTAGTCCCATCCCAGGTAATAAGCCGCGACTGCGAACTGCTGGTCGTCCTGCCCTTTGAGCAGCGACGTGGCTGATTTCAGTTCGGTTATCGACAGCGCCGTCTTTTCCTGTTTTGCATAGGCGCGTCCCGCGACCGAGTGCGCAACTCCGGCAGAGATTTTCCGCGATTTGTCCGCAGCAGGATCGTCAGCTTTTGCAGCCACGATTGCCCGCTGGGCATAGGTCAAAGCTTTTGCGGTTCCGCCCGGCTCAGAGCCATCCACGTAGCTGTTCGCCACCAATAGCAAAGCCGGCAGGTTGTCGGGATTCGCCGTCAGCGCCTTTTCTGCGTAAGAATTCAGTCTTCGATTGTCCTTCAGTTGCGAGAGCGACAACATCGCGTAAGACGCGATCTGCTCATCGAATTTCGATTTCGGGAACACCGTCGTGAATTGATCTACGTAGTCCATCCGCGTCTTCGCGTCGGTTTCAGCCGCGATGGCATTGAATGCGGCACTCTCGAAGAATTCATAAGAGCCTTTGTTTTCCTCTTTGGCGGAGGCAATGCCGGATGCAAATTGTTCGTCACTCACCTCGGCGGGCTTGGGTTGTTTTTCGATTGAATCAAACGCCTCCCCACCCTGCACCGAATATTTGAACACTCGCGCATTGTCTTTTATCCCCTGCGCGATTGTGACTTGCGAAACCAGGATGTCGATATTGTGAGGCGCGCCTGCGGCAGCCTTGTCACCGCACTCTGCAGCCTTTTGCAGATCACCGGCGCTCTGGTAATACTGCGAAAGTTGCCAGTTGGCATACGCAATCGCGGCCGGATTCGACGCAAACTTCTCAAGGAAGTCCTGATACATCGCCAGGCGTTTCTGGGTATCCCGCTCGTTGTTAATAGCGGTGAGGGCCTGATCTTCGGGCGTTCCGGCCGGGATGACAATCTTGTCAACCTGTCCGTAAATAAAACATGTTGTCGAAAGTAGGATCGCGAGCAGCGCTAAACGCGTGCGTGTCATGGGTGCCTCCTGCCTGCGCGCCGAATCGTACCTCCTAATGGGCGCAAGATGCAAGAGCGTTTTAGGGGAAGGCCGTGGCCCAAATGCTCCGAATTTTTGTCCTCGCATTGCATTGGGAAGGACCATCGAAGATTCCTGCCCTTGAGGAACGCCAAAATGATCGCTTAAAGTAACTTGTGCGTTCAATTTTGCAGAAAAAGTCGCTGCGTTTCGTGTTCGCGGCAAATGTTGTGTCCATGCTCGGCAGTGGCATGAACTCGACTGCGGTTGCCTGGTACATCCTGCAAGCGACACATTCCGATATTGCCCTGGGAACACTGGCAGTGGTCCAGACCGTCCCCGCAATCTTGCTGCTCCCATTTACCGGCGTCATTATTGACCGCGAAGACCGGCGCCGGCTAGTCATGCTGCTCGACTCCGTCCGGGCGCTTGTCATCCTGGCGGTCGCTCTGCTGGCATTTGCCGGCAAAGTAAAAGTGTGGGAGCTGTACGCGATGAATGTCCTCGTGGCCTCCGGCTTCTGGGTATTCTGGCCAACCATCACCGCACTAATTCAAGAACTGACTCCCGGAGACGAATTTGTTCACGCCAACACTTTCCTGCTGGCCGGGGTACAGGGCGGATGGCTGCTTGCCGGAGCAATTGTTGGATTCGCGTACAACCGGCTGCACCTCGGTGGCGTGCTTCTTATTGACGTCAGCACGTATGTGGTTTCGTTCTTGTGCTACTTCGTCGTACGCAAGGGACGGCACGTGGTGCTTCGGCCCGCCGAGTTGCATTCGGACATCGTCGCGGCCGAGAGCGCATTCGCGAAATTCTTTAGCGAAATGCGTGAAGGCATGCAGTTCCTGCGCGGACATCGCGAAATCGTGACGCTGGGTTTAAGTTGGGCGCTATTTCTTTCAGCCATGATGACCGGGGTGGTTGTCACCGCCCCGTTGAGTGATCAGGTGTTCCATCGCGGAGCCGTCGGCTACGGCTGGCTAAACTTCGGATGGGGCACGGGCGCGTTTGTAAGCGCATTCTATGCGCCTCTTTTTATAAAGAAATTTGGCGCGCGGCGTTCGATCGCGATTTCCCTGGGTGCGCTCACCATTCTGATGATCGCCGCGCCGACTATGCCATTCCTTGCGCTCGCGGTCGTGATCTATGCGCTGATGGGTTCGGGACGCGGCATCACCGGCGTGGCCATGAACACCAGTTTGATGGAGCAGGTGCCGCAGCATTTCATGGGACGCGTGCAGAACACGTTCTACGCTGCGGGGACGGCGCTGCAGGTCCTGCAGTCTTATCTAGTAGGCGCGGTAGCTCAAGCGAATCTGATTGCGGGTTTTTCCGTGATCGGCCTGGTGTATGCCATCGGGTTTGTCAGTGCCACCTGGCCGGTGCGGACCGCCGTGCCCGCCGAGGTAACGCCCGCGAAATAATGATCCTGCTCGCGTAGGGGCGGGTGCCCTCACCCGCCCTGATGCGGAGCATCGCATGGTGTTTGCGAGCACAGCTCGCCTGCCCGGACGAGGGCGTCCGGCCTACGTGATCATTTTTAGTTAATTGTTGCGAAGTTGGCCCTTTCGTTCCTCTCTCGGAGCGGAGCAAGCCGTGTCCGCTCCAGATCGTCTCGATAAAAAAGATTGTAGGTGTCGAACGGAATCAGACGTCCATCCGGATGGACGATGTGAACACAAGTTTTCTTCACGCTCCTAACATCGAAGGAGTGAGCGTCAATGAATTGCATGATGATCACGCGGAAAACATTCTCGTAAGAGATGCTGTCGGGGACAAAGATCTTTGGCAGGCAGCACAGTAGTTCGCGCAGACTTCCGGCGCCACTGCGCGGAGAATGATTAGTCGCAAAGAGTCTGAAAAGGTTATCGCGCACAACATTTTCCTGCTCGTATAGAATTGTGTTGGCCGCTCCGTTGATCAAGATTTCTGGCGGAATCATTGATGTAAGCGGTGTAACCTTGCCGCCGAGCTTAAGCGCATAGGCCATCGCCAGCGAATCAGGATGGCAAGGCACTGGAATCACGTCTTCAGGCCGGAAAACATTGGTTTGCTGAAGAATGTTGCGTCGTACTTCGGTCAGTGTCAGACGGTCCGTGGCGGGATCAAAGTCTTCCAGGCGCCCGGCATCTTGAATCGGCTGAAAGGTGACGCCGCGAACACAGGACTGCTCTAGCGCAAAATCAATGGTCTTGCCGATTTCGTGATCGTTCAGACCCTTTTTAAGCGTGACCACGAGATTGGTGGAGATGTTGTGCCGGTTAAGGCGTTCGAGAGCGTCCCGCCGAATGCGGCGAAGGTCGGCGCCGCGAAGCTGCATCAACGGCTCGCGTTCGAACGAATCAAATTGCAAATAGATTTCGAAATCTTCCTTGTACTCAGCAAGTCGTGCCACAAAATCTTCTTCTTGCGCGATCCGCACGCCGTTCGTGTTTACCATCAGATGGCGAATCGGTCGTGCCTTTGCCATCTCAACGATGGCGAAAAAGTCCGGATGCATGGTCGGCTCGCCGCCTGAAAGTTGAACGACATCCGGATGCCCTTCGTTGCGGACCACGGCATCGAGCATCTTTTCAACTTGTTTCAAATCTCGGAACTGCTGGCGCTCCGGGCCGCTCGCAGCGTAACAAACGGGACAGCGCAAATTGCAGTAGTCGCAAATCTCGACCAGCGTCAGGCAGGAATGCTGCTCATGATCGCCGCAAAGGCCACAATCATACGGGCACCCCCACTTGACGGGAGTGTTGTAAACCAGCGGCATCTCCGGCGGTTTGATGAAGACCTCTCGGCAGCGCCGATAGTAGTCCACATCATCGGCGATAAGAACGCGCTCGTGCCCGTGCTGCGGGCATCGCTTGAGCATGAAAACCTTGCCATCCTGAAAAACGGTCTTGGCTTCGATCTTTTGGTAGCAAGTGGAGCAGATCGAGACCACAACGTCGTAGAAAAGGTAAGGGCGAGTTTTGTTAGGCATGAGAATCTACGTTAGCTCCTCTTGCCAGACTGCGGCTCCTTTGATGTGACACTTTCTTGGGGTGTCACGGCGTTTGCTGGCGCTTCCTTTCTGTTAATCCGTGCAATCAGCGCGATTCCGCCAAGCATCACTCCTAGGCTGACTAGGGCACCAAGGCCGGCAGCTATTCGGCCCCCGGTATCGAATATGTCGTTGCGAGCAGCGCACAGAGAAGAGCCAAGAAGAAACACTGCGGCTATCAGCACTAGCAAGACGAGCGCAATCGTGGCGAGCATTTTCATGGCCGGGCAAAGCGATAAAGAAATGAAGTTAGTACGTGAATGGCAGAAAAATAAAAGAACATCACCACAGCAGCGACGATCAGGGACCACGGCTTCGGGTGAATTCCGATCTGTTGAATTGCCTTGTAAGCCAAAACCAAGACGAGAATGTCCATAAGCCACGGAACTATCAGCAGAAGTATTCCCGCGGGATGATGCGCATAGTAGTACGCGACCACGGAAAGGCTGAACAAGGACTGCAGCAGGAGAACGGCGGGCACCACCAGCGAATACGTGAGCGTGAGGCGGTGAAGCTTTTTGAGCAAAGCATAAATCAGGACCGCGTAAGGTATGTGGTACAGAATGAATGGACCGAGGAAGAATAGGAGCCAGTTGTGAGACGAAAATCCGCTAGGGGTGGACCACAAATGGAGCTGGCTGAAGATCCAGAGTCCGGTGCTGACAAGTATTTGAGCTCCCAAAGCCAGAACAAGATTCTCAACAGCCTTGCGGCCGGCAGGAGAGAGTTGACTGGCATTCAATATTGCCGGTTGATCAACCGCTCGTGAAGCGGCGCCGGGCGCAGAAGCTGAAGTCGCCGCGGTAGCCGATGCTCGAATGATCGCGCGGCCCATCCGAGCAGTGGCGAACACGCCAAGAACCAACACAAGAACGGCCCCCATTAAATACCAAGGTCCCTGCTCTGGATGCTTGGCGCCGGAAATGCCTCCCTGGTATGCACAAAGCGACATAAGTCCCAGAAAGAGGCTGGTCAACAGAACAAGGCCCGCGATCAAAACAACTCCCAGCGTGCGAAGCGTCGTTGCCGCCCATCGTTCCATGCTAGATCTGCCTCCAACGCAAGTGATGTCGGGAACTAGCAAACCGCAGCCAGCGGGTTATGTCGCTCGAATAGTACAAGAGCACGAGCACGCAAGCCCACTGAATTCCACCGAGTCCGGGAAAGAGCCTGGGATAGGGCTTGATGAAATCGCAGAGCAGACGAAACGAGAGGTAGGCGACCATGAAGAACTTGAAAGCGTCACCGGCACAAAATACCGAAGGTCTCGCTTCTCGCGTCTTTAAAATAGCCACCAAAATTCGATATAGCACCGGCGTAAGCAAAAGGAGGAAGGCCATCTCGTAAAGCTGCGTCGGATGGCGCGAGACGCCGTCGCCGAAATCAACTCCCCAGGGCAGAGACGTGGGCGTTCCGTAAGTGTTGTCGCTGAGCCCGGTGAGAAAGCATCCGATGCGCCCCACGGCGATGCCGAGAGCGAGCGGGATCGTGTACAGATCGCCGGTCGATGGCTTGACTCCCGTGTAACGCTTCATCAGTTCAACCGAGAGCAGCCCAAAGACCAATGCTCCAACAATGGTCTTCCCGCTTGTGAGATAGGCGGGATTGTGAAGGTTCTGCGCTGTGAGTCGCGGGTCCTCGAGTAAGAAGAGCAGCTTTGATCCGATCGCGCCTCCTGCCACCGCCGCTGCCACCACCACCCAACGTACTGTGGTGGAAATCGCATCGCCGAAGCGACGACGCGAATATAAGTAAGAGATCGCGGCGACAATGTAGGCCAGCACCTCAAAAAACAGATGTGGATGAATGGGCTGTCCCCCGAGGTGTAGATAGTAAGGAAATTGAATGGCGGCTTGGAGCGGCGGAGCGATGAGAAATTATAAGGTGAATTGGCCCAGACGCCGCGACTGATGCCGAGTATAATTGGTTTTCGAAACTTTGAATGTTAAGGACCGCAAACGATGCCATCCCCCAATGGACGAAGCGGAAACGGCCACAATTCGCCCAATGTTCCGCGGCCGCGAGCGGAATGGATCGCCCGCCGCAAATCCGAAAATTCCAACGGCAATTTCTCCCAGATGCACTATGCCCGGCAGGGCTTCGTTACAGAAGAGATGGAGTATGTAGCCCGGCGGGAAAAGATTGTGCCTGAACTGGTGCGCGACGAAGTAGCGCGCGGCCGGATGATCATTCCCGCCAATATTAACCATCCTGAACTTGAGCCCATGTGTATCGGGGTCGAGTCACTGTGCAAAATCAACGCCAACATCGGCAACAGTGCGGTCACATCCGAAATCGGCGATGAACTGAACAAACTGCACACGGCAGTTCACTATGGTGCCGATACGGTGATGGACCTCTCGACCGGCGGCAACATTCACGAAATTCGCGAGGCCATTCTTCGTCATTCCCCGGTCCCGATTGGCACAGTTCCGATCTACGAAGCAATCTCGCGGGTGAAGCGAATAGAAGACCTCAATGCCGAAATGATGCTGGAAGTCATCGAAGAGCAAGCTGAACAGGGGGTGGATTACATGACCATCCACGCTGGCGTGCTCATCCAATACCTGCCTCTGATTTCGAAGCGCATTACAGGAATCGTGAGCCGCGGCGGTGCAATCCTGGCACAGTGGATGGCGCACCATCACAAGCAAAATTTTCTTTACGACCGTTTTGACGATATTTGCAGGATTTTCACAAAGCATGACGTATCCTTTTCGCTCGGCGACGGGCTCCGTCCCGGCTGTATTGCCGACGCCAGCGATGAAGCGCAGTTCGCCGAGTTGAAAACTTTGGGTGAGCTTACCAAAAAGGCCTGGGAGTATGACGTGCAAGTCATGATCGAAGGTCCAGGACATGTTCCGATGGACAAGATCAAGGAGCAAGTGGATAAAGAACGCGAGCTTTGCTACGAAGCGCCTTTCTATACCCTCGGGCCGCTCGTTACCGACTTTGCTCCGGGATACGATCACATCACGTCTGCTATCGGTGCGGCGATGATCGGATGGCATGGTGCGGCAATGCTCTGCTATGTCACTCCGAAGGAGCATCTCGGCCTTCCGAACGAAAAGGATGTGAAAGACGGAATCATCGCTTATAAGATCGCCGCCCATGCAGCCGACCTTGCCCGCCACCGTGCTGGTGCGCAGGACCGCGATAACGCCTTAAGTTTTGCCCGCTACAAATTCGATTGGGAAAAGCAATTCGCGCTCTCGCTCGACCCTGAAACTGCCCGCGCTATGCACGATGAAACTCTGCCCGACGATTATTACAAAGAGGCCGCGTTCTGCTCGATGTGCGGTCCTAAATTCTGTTCAATGAACTACTCGTCGAAAGTGGATGACTACAATCGCGAGGTCCATGGCCTCGACAAGAAGGATTATTCGGAACTGGTCGATCGCCTTGTCCCACTGAAGTAAATTAACCCCGTTGTCGGAGTGAGTCTTCGAAGTTATGAGTGCCCCCAGTCTTTCCCCCGCGTTCCGTCACCCCAGCCGTCTCGTCCCGGGCTCGAGGTTGTTGAAACAAAAACCTGTTCCGGCCGCGCTGAACGCATTGCGAGCGGCTTTCTGGGGCGTTGGCGTTCTGCTTGCTATCGGGCTCGCTACCAAGTTTCTGCTGACTCTATCTCTTACTTGGATATGAGTGACGGCGTACTGCCCGGCTCAGACTGGCATCGGCTGATCAATGGCGTCTGGAGTCCGCTTTATCCGGCTATTCTCGGCGTTTTCCGTAGGGTCTTCAATATTTCACCTCAGCACGAAATCGTGGCCGGGCACCTGCTGAACATTGTTTTTTTCTTGTTCGCATTTGCTTGTTTTGAGTTCTTTCTGCGGCGCGCCATTCAGAAACTGGTAACACGCGAGAACGCTGCCGCACAGGCGGGGTCGCTTGCCTACCTTCCGGTCTCGCTGTATGTGTCACTTGCGTACTCACTGTTTCTTTGGGGCTCCATCGCTCAGATCTCTCTGAGTAATCTTCGCGCTGACATGCTCATGTCCGGATTTGTGTATCTTGCGATCGGAATCCTACTTGGCATGCAAGCTTCCCCGGCACGCTGGAATGCTTACATCGCTCTGGGACTAGTCTTGGGAGTCGGCGTCCTTGCCAAAGAACCACTGCTACCTCTGGGGATTCTGATTTTTGGCGTCACGATATTTCTCGTGGACAACTGGCGGCCATTTTTCTCAAGCGCCAGCCTTTATTTTGTTCCTCTTTCAATGGCCCGCGGACACTTCACTTTGGGCGAGAGTGGCAAGTTCAATTATTTGACTAACGTGAACCGCGCGCAGCCGCTATGGTACCTGCAGACACCCGGCGACGGGATCGGACAGTTTCTTCACCCTCCGGAAAAAATATTTTCTTCGCCTCCGGCCTACGCATTCCCCGTGGCACCACTGGTAACTCATCCTCTCCGTTTTGATCCGTCTATTTGGGTGGTCGGGGCTAAGCCGCATTTTCTGCTGAAAGACCAGATGCTTGCTCTGAAGCCAACTCTACGCAAAATCGCCCAACTTCTTTTTGAGCTGATCCCGGTCATATTGTTAGTTTGTGCGCTGGCTATCGTGAATTGGAAAAGGAAGCTCCTCTTGCCAGCCTTGAAAACCTCATGACCAATTTGGCTGGTTGGCCTTGCCGGCTGCGCACTGTATGTGCCGGTTCGAGTTGAACCTCGTTATATCGGCGCGTTTCTTGTTCTGTTTTGGATTGGATTGATTTTCAGTCTAAAGATTCCCTTCTCGGTGAACAGAAATGCGATTTTTGCTTCAACATCAGTTCTGGTGGCTTTGATTCTGTTGCCATTCAGTGTCCAGGGCGGCCTGCGATACTTCCAAGAGCGACGAGCACCCCAATGCTGACGCGCAAGCCGCCACTCAGCTCGCGAATCTTGGGATCAGGCCTGGAGATAAGGTTGCGCGGATCAGCCCAACCGTAGTTGACCTTGGCATTGAGCGGATAGCGCGCGTGCAAATCGCCGCGGAAGTTGATAATTCGCGCACCTCGGACTTCTGGGCCGCGCCACCGAGTACACAGAACTCACTGCTGGATCTGTTTGCTTCGCGCGGTATCAAAGCCGTGATCGCAACCTTTCAAACGCCCGTCCCAGCAAACATGAATGGGTGGATACACCTGGGCTCGAGTCAATATTGGGTTTGGTTGCCGGAAAAACGCTAGCAACGCATTTTTTTGCGCCGACTCACACCGAGACTTGATGACTGAGCGCTCGGGTCAATCAGATATCACGTGAACTGGGCGACTGCATTGCCCGCGCCTCTGACGCGATCGCTTTTCATCAGGAAGAAATCGCTTAGTCTTTCGCTGCTTTGGTTTGTCCCGACGGGCGCTTGCCGTAGTAAACGTACGTATCTTTCGCAACGTAGTCTTCGTCTGCGTTGCGGTGGACCCTTTGCCGGGCAGGAACTGCGGTATGTTGGATCTTGTGTTGCGTTGGTGGGGGCTTCATGGATGTACTTCGCGGCTGCGATGTCTGAATATCGGAAGCGCGCCTTGGTGCCTTCGCACTCACTGGAATAACGGCCGTGGTAGTGTCTGCGTTCTTCGTCGAGCTTATAGTTGCTGCTCGGTTGCTCGGCAGTGACGCCTTGGCGTAATGACGTGCGGTTGAGAAAATTCCCATTATTGCCACTGCTGATAGCGCACTTAGAGCCAATGAAGTCCAGAGCCGGGAGTTCCTGGAGAGCGATTCCCGCCTCAGGTCCCATTCGGAACTCGCACGCGCCAATGCGATCCTCGCCTTCAACGGCACACTAGCGAGCTGAATTCGGAGCCGGATGCGGGCCCGTGCTGTCTTTTCCGGCAGGGCGGTCTGCGTGCGCATTTCCGCCAATCGCTGCGACGATGCATTTTTCAGGCGTTGCAAACCGATTGCAGCCTGGGTGCTCCAATTGCGGAACAGCACGATGGCGTGATTCGCATATGCCGACGTGAATTTTCGAAATCGGGCAGCATTTGTGGAGAGTTGAGCTGAGCTGCGAATCTTATGTATCGCTGCCGGAACGACGCGGGTAACATTGCTTCGGATTCGGCCTGCACATGCCGAAGCAAAATTGGAAACCTGCGCCCATTCATTAGAAATTTGATCCGTGGAAGTTTGAACGTGCTTGCGGATTTGGTGCAGGGATCTTGGAAGGACACTGCCGGCCTTCATGCCGGCGCCGATTTGGCGTGCCGCCCGCGGCCATCGCAAGATTCGTGCTGGTGGATCCTTCACCGACTCAACTAACGTCGGCTGAGGCGAGCTTACTTCTGTGGACGCGTTGTCCGATGTTGACGGCGACGTGTCCAGCGCCTGACTGATCAGGCCGTGCGGAACCAGTGGTTCGTCATCTTGCGGTTTCGGCTTCCGCCGGGCTAGCATTGCAGGCTTTTCGATGCCTCAAATCTCAAAGGCGCTGCCCGCGAGAACCACAGTTACTACGTTTATTGGACCCGTTGCAACCGGCTAACCAGCTTCTGGGCGAGGTTTTCGTCGGACTCCGACCACAGCAATCGAGCGCTTGTGCCCGCACTCTTCTCCAGTCGGTTGATAAAGTCAACGAGCGCTTGCACATTTACGCGTACCCGCGTTTCGAGTTCGCCTGAGAATTGCAGTTCCTCGTGCAGGAAGGGCGCGTCGATTCCGAAATCAATCTCGATATCGCCTTGCGTCTTCGCCTCGCCTTCTTCGAATTCCTCTCCCCGGACGATGAACCGCACGGGCGACGGCTCAAGCATCCATTCCGCCGGCGCTTGACGCGGAGTCCACACGTCCCAGTTCGCTTCGAAGACGTAAGCGTAATCCTCGTGTACGAGTCCGGAGGCAATCGCTATTGCCTCCTCAGGCTGGGCTCCGGGTGCGAACCGCTCCTCAAGAATGGTGGCCTCGTTCCACGACACTGGATGCAGCGCCAAACCGGTAATTCCCGGGAGGCGCCGGGAAAAAGGGAACTCGCGAATCACTGCGAGCGCATGCATGAACATGTTCTCGGTGCCGAAATCAGAGAACCAGAGACTGAAGTACAGCGAGTCGGCCATGAGGCAAGGATAATGCCATTTGCGGGTGATTTCATGTCTAGGTGGAGCGCTACGGCCTCCGTTTGTTTCCGTGAGTGACGGCAAGATTTGATATGCTGATATTCGGGCTGAGATTCGATCTATTCTTCCGCATCGTCTGGCGGCCCTGGTGAGCAAGAAGCCTCCTGCTCTAACAGCAGTGCTGCGTCCCCGTCGTCTAGCCTGGCCTAGGACATCGCCCTTTCACGGCGGTAACACGGGTTCAAATCCCGTCGGGGACGCCAAACATTCTAAAGAACCTAGCCGATTTCACTCCGGACGGATTGGGTTCAAAAAGGTTCAATTCTGCTGGAATGCGATAATTCACAATCGATGCCCGTGCTACCGCCTTGAAGGTTCTACGCCGTCAAGAATTGAGATTCGTAGCTTCCGCGCGCTGGTTGATTGGAGGGGGTGTCTGGTCCTTGATGTCGGGGAACAGGAGCGACATGACAGAGCTTTGTGCGGTGCGTTTTGCTGGCGTCACTGCCTGGGTATAAGTATCGAGAGTGACGCGAGCAGAAGCGTGGCGGAGCAATTCCTGCATCACTTTGATATCGGCTCCGCCGACTCGCAGAAGCGTCGAGTAGCTATGGCGAAAGGTATGCCAGCCAATGCGTTTTGTGATGCCAAGCTTCCGTGTAGCAGGAAGGATCTTGCTACGCATGATATGCGGTCCCCAGTAGGTTTTTGCCCATCTTTGAACGGACTGGCGAAAACCCAATCGTCCGCAGCACTATAACGAGTCTGACATTTCCATTCCTGCAGGACTTTTACAACATGGTCGTGGAGAGGTACTGGTTTCTGCGACGCTTCTGTTTTGCATGGCCCGACCACCTGATGCACGATGGAGCGCGTGACGCTGACTTGTTTGGTCTCAAAATCAACGTCCGTCCACTTCAATGCGAAGGGTTCGCTCTGTCGTAATCCAGTACTTACATCCAGTAGCATCGCCACATGTTCTACGGAGGTCAGTGCCTGCAAAATCTGCTGGATTTCTGCGGCTGTCAGCACTTCTGGAGTAGTTCGGCGCTTAGCGCTTTGACGGACCAGACTGATGGGGTTGCGATCAAACAGATCATGTCGGCGAGCGTGGTTGAACAGCAGGCTCATTAGGTTGCGCAGCTTGGCGCAGGTTGAGCGGGCACGCCCGATGTTTGCGAGCCACAACTCGACCTCCATCGCCTTCACAGCACTGAGAGAGTATTTTGCCCAGCGCGGCAGGATCCACCGGCGCAAGTTATCTTCGTAAGCGCGCTTAGTGGAGTGGGTGATTCTCGCATTGTCGTCACTCAGTTCTCGCTGGCGGTAGTGGTCGACCAACTCGGTCACTGTCATGGAAGTGGTCCGAATACGCGAGTCATGAAAATTGATCTCGCGCACGATCCCGGCGACCGCCTTGCTTGCGGCACGTCGATCCGGGAACTGCTGTGTAGTGCCAACTGTTATCCGGCGTAGAACGATTTTTCCATTTCCGTCGCGTTCTCGCCATCTGAAGGTCCAGACATCAGCACCGTACTTGCGAGTCTCTTTTGTCAAACTGCCATTTTGCATTGAGGTTTTCTCCTTGTGCCCGAGTTGGCAGAGTCGGAGACAGAATCGCACGTGCGGTCCGGGCCGGCTACCAGGCTCGAAGCGCAAGGGGTTGCAGTGGAGAACTGATCAGAATGGCATTGCCGTCGTTGGAGAGCGGTGAGATCTTGGACAAGGAACGGATCAGCGGTTCAACGTCGACCCTCAATTTCCTTCGCCTGGTTCGTCTATACCTACTGCAACTTGGGGCGTATCATTGCAAGCCACCGAGTTTGGACTCTCCTGATCGAATCCTTGTGGGGGTTGATTCGATGAGATCGCGACCCGCAAAATTGTTATGCGTTTGGGGACGAAATTTCGCGTAGCAGTCCTGCTGGTCGGACCGCTCTTGGTTGGCGGAGCCAGCGGCCAAACCGCCAGCTCGGGCGCCTTATCGGGAGTAGTCATTGATAAGACGAACGCCGTTGTCCCTGGCGCGGCGGTCGAAATCACAGACGTCGCCAAGGGCACGACTGACTCCACCAAAACCAACGGTGAAGGCGTCTATCAGTTTTCCTTCTTGCGTCCCAGCACATACACGCTCAAAGTAATGCACTCTGGGTTTCAGGAAGAGCGCCGTTGCAAAGACCAGCAGCGAAATTACCGTTACTGACGAAGCGCCGATCATTCAGGCCGAAACCGGCGACGTCTCCACCACGATGAACCAGAAGCAAATTTCCGAGGTCCCGAATCCCGGCAACGACCTGACCTATATCGCTCAAACCGCGCCTGGAGTGGTGATGAATACCGACAACGGCTCCGCCGGCTACCTCGCGAAGTTTTCGATCCTGGGGATGCCTGGATATTCCTACGGCTTCACCGTGGATGGCATGGACATAACTAATAATTACATAAACAGTGTCCGGGGTGGCCCGCTCGGGTTAACACTCGGAGCGAACCAGACTGAAGAGGCGACAGTCGTCACTGCCACCTACTCCGGGCAGTTTGGCGGCGCTGCCGGTGGCAACGTCAATTACGTGACCAAGTCAGGAAGCAATGCTCTTCATGGGAACGCGCAATATTATTGGAACGGAAGCGTTCTGAATGCGAATGACTGGTTCGTTAAGGCCGACGGCAA
>QHZR01000345.1 GCA_003224755.1 Acidobacteriota bacterium | reverse complement strand
GCTGTCCGAGGTGACAACCATGCCTTCGGCGATGCCCGTGGTGCAGGCGGTTTGCAGCTTGGGCATCTTCTCTATCCGTACTAAGCACATGCGGCATGCGCCCTGTAAAGAAAGATTGGGATAGTAGCAAAAAGCAGGGACCTCAATGCCTGCGGTCTTGCAGGCTTCAATCAGCAGAGACCCGGCCGGAGCCGTGACCTTCTTACCGTCAACTGTGATGTTTACGAGTTTGAGAGTATCTGCCATGAAACTCAGCTACCAGCTCTTAGCTGTTAGCTCTTAGCCAAACCAGCGGGGTTCAGCTAAAAGCCAAGAGCTAAAGGCTAAAAGCTCCTACGCAAAAACCGGGAGCCTCTCCACCGCTCCCGCCTTCTCGAACGGACACGGCTTGCCTTCCAGGTGATCTTCGAACTCTTTGCGGAACTTTTTCACAATCGAAATTGTCGGCAACGCAGCCGCGTCTCCCAAAGGACAAAACGTTCTGCCGAGCATGTTCTCGGACAAGTATTGAATGTTATCAATGTCCTTCTTAATGCCGCCGCCGGAGTGAAAGCGAGACAGCGTTTTTTCCAGCCAGTCGGTTCCTTCGCGGCAAGGAATGCACCATCCGCAGCTCTCGTGACGATAAAATTTCATAATCCGCAGCGCGAATTTCACCATGCAGGTGCTGTCGTCAACAACGACCAAGCCGCCCGAACCCAACATGCTGCCTGCTTTCATCAGTGTGTCGAAATCCATGGCAAGATCAATTTCATCGGCTGTCAGCAACGGACAACTTGATCCTCCTGGCACTACCGCTTTCAGCTTCCGCCCGTTAGGAATTCCACCGCCGACGTCGTAGAGCATCTTCTTTAAGTTGTAGCCCATCGGCAGTTCGTACACGCCTGGCTTATTCAGATGTCCGCTCAAACAGAACAAACGCGTTCCGCCGTTTTTCGGCGTACCGAGATTCGCGAACCACTCTGCTCCGCCAAGAATAATGTGCGGCACGCTGGCCAGCGTTTCCGCATTATTAATGACGGTTGGCCCACCCCACAGCCCAACAACAGCAGGGAAGGGAGGCCGAATGCGAGGGATGCCGCGCTTGCCTTCGAGCGACTCCATCAAAGCAGACTCCTCGCCAACCTCGTAAGCGCCCGCGCCGCCATGCCAGTAGATTTCAAAATCGCGTCCCGAACCGAAGATGTTTTTGCCTAGAAAGCCTTTCGCGTACGCATCGGCAATTGCCTTCTGCATGATTTCGAGCAAATACCGATACTCGCCGCGAATGTAGATGTAGCCCGATTGCGCGCCCACCGCCAGACCAGCTATCATGACGCCTTCGATCACGGCATGAGGATCGTGTTCGAAGATCAATCGGTCTTTGCAAGTTCCGGGCTCGCTCTCGTCACCATTGCACAGAATGTATTTCGGCTTCGCCGAAGTCTTCGGTACAAACGACCACTTCAGTCCCGTGTTGAAACCTGCGCCGCCACGCCCGCGCAATCCCGAGTTCTTGACCTCGTTGACGATTGCGTCCGGCTGCATTGCGAGCGCCTTCTGCACGGCCTTGTAGCCGTCGAGTCCGAGATAGCGGTCAATGTTCGTTGCGCCTTTTCCAAAGCGCTTCGCAACTACGCGTATCTCGTCGGGATGGGAGACCAGTTCAGCCATTTGGTAATTGGGTAATTTTGTAATTTGGTAATTTGAAATCCATCAGCGATGCTGCCGTGCCTGAATTTCAATTACACAATTACCCGATTACCAAATTACAAAATCTTACTGCCTCGCCCGCTTCCTATACTCGTCGAGCACTCCGTCCATCTTCTCAGGCGTCAGGTTCTCATGAAAATCGTAGTTGACCTGTACCGCTGGCGCCCAGCTACATGCGCCGATGCATTCGACCTCTTCCAGAGAAAACAATCCGTCGGCGGTCGTGCCTTTGTGTCCAACGCCGAGCTTCTTCTCGCAGTGCTCAAGTAACTCTTCGCCGCCGCGCAGCAGACACGCAATGTTCGTGCACACCTGCACGTTGAATTTGCCGCGAGGCTTGCACGTTAGCATCGAGTAGTAGCTAATCACGTTGCGGACATCGAGTTCGGTCAAATCCAGGCGGCTTGCGATTTCGGCGATGACTTCGTCCGAAAGAAATCCGGCATCGTCTTGCGCATAAAGCAGCGTGGGGACCAGCACGGAACGCTTTGTCGGATAGTGCGTCAGCATCTCCGTGAAGCGTGCTTCGAATTGATCTGAAAACCGCATTCGATTCTGTCGCCCCTACGGGGCTGGTGATTTTTCGACCCCACCCAGGGCTTACGCCCTGGGCTGCATTGTTCCGCCGCTTCGCGGCTGGTTTTGCCGACGACCAACCAACGGCGACACACGACGCTTGAATTACAAAATTACCCGATTGCCAATTTACAAATTGTCTTACCTATCAATTTCTCCCAGCACAATATCTATGCTCCCAATTGCCGCGACTACATCCGCGAGCAATCTTCCTTCGCACATCGTAGGCAGCGTTTGCATATTTGCCAGGCACGCCGAACGCATATGCACGCGGTAAGGTTTCGCCGAGCCGTCACTCACGATGTAGTATCCCATCTCGCCGCGCGGAGACTCGACTGCCTGATACACCTCGCCCTCGGGCACCGCAAATCCTTCAGTGACGATTTTGAAGTGATAAATCAGCGCTTCCATCTCGGTCTTCATCTTCTCGCGATCAGGAAGCACGACTTTGGGCGCATTCGCCTTCACTGGACCTGAAGGCATGCCATCGAGTGCTTGCTTCACAATGCCGATGGACTCGCGCAGTTCAGCCACTCGCAGCATGTATCGTTCGAACACATCTCCTTCTTTGCCGACCGGTACTTTGAACTTGAAGTTCTCATATCCCGTGTACGGCATGTCGCGCCGGAGGTCAATATCAACGCCGCTGCCGCGCAGAGTCGGTCCACTGGCGCCCAGAGCGATCGCATCTTCAGCAGAGAGCTTCGCTACGCCTTTTGTCCGCATCACCCAGATCGGATTGCCGGTGAGCAGCCCTTCGTATTGATCCACCCTCGATGGGAAGCGATCGGCAAATTTCCGCACGCGGTCGAAGAAATCCAGCGGAGGCTCGAGCGCAACGCCGCCTATACGGAAGTACGAAGTCATCATGCGCTGTCCGCTTACCGCCTCGAACAGCCGCAAGACATCTTCGCGCTCGCGGAAGCAATACAAGAAGACCGTCATCGCGCCGATGTCCATGGCGTGGGTGCCCAGCCACACCAGGTGCGAATTGATTCGCGTCAGCTCGTTCATCATCACGCGAAGCCACTGCGCCCTCGGGGGAATCTCGATGCTGAGTAATTTCTCGACCGCTAACGCGTAGCACAAGTTATTTGTGAGCGGGCACAGATAATCAATGCGGTCGGTGAGCGGCACCACCTGGTGGTAAAACTTGGCCTCGCAGGTCTTTTCGATGCCGGTGTGCAGAAAACCAATATCCGGCATCATGCG
>QHZR01000031.1 GCA_003224755.1 Acidobacteriota bacterium | reverse complement strand
TCCATGCGGATGATTTTGCCGTACTGGCTGATCAGCATGAGTTCGGACTTCTCCGTGACTTGTGCGATGCCAACCACTTTGCCGTTACGCTCGGTGGTCTTGACGTTGATTACGCCGGAGCCGCCGCGTCCCTGCAGGCGGTATTCGTCAGCGGGCGTGCGCTTGCCGTAGCCGTTTTCGGTGATCGACAAAATCAGCGACCCTTTGATCGGGATGGTCGCGTCGGTGGCGGTCGCTTCCGGAACTCCGGCTTCGGCCTTGGCCTTTTCAAGTTCGGCTTCGGCCTTCTTCGGATCTTTCGGTGTCGTAGCCATGCCGACGATGTAGTCTTTCTCGTCGAGTTTCATGCCGCGCACGCCGTAGGCCGGACGGCCCATGTCGCGCACGTCGGCTTCGTCGAAGCGGATGGCCTGTCCATCGTGCGAAGCCAGGAAGATGATCTGACTGCCGTCAGTCAGCGTGGTGCCGACCAGTTCGTCGCCCTTGTCAATTCCGATGGCGATGATGCCGCGCGACATCACATTGCAGAAATCTTTCAGCGGTGTCTTTTTCACGGTGCCGTTGCGAGTGGCGAAGAAAACGTATCTTCCTTCTTCTTCCAGATTGCGCACGGCGAGCATGTTGCGCACGGTTTCGCCGGGCTGCAGCGCAACCAGATTGGAAACGTGCTTGCCCTTACCGGCTGCGCCGACATCGGGAATTTCATAGACCTTCAGCCAGTACACGCGTCCGGTGTTGGTGAAGATGAGAATGTAGGCGTGGGTTGAGGCGATAAAGAGATTTTCGACGAAGTCCTCGTCGCGGGTCTTCATGCCAGTGCGACCCTGGCCTCCACGACGCTGCTGGCGATAGGTGGAGATCGGCGTGCGTTTGAGATATCCGCCGTGGCTGACGGTGACCGCAACTTGTTCGTCCGCGATCAGGTCTTCGAGCTGGATTTCCGCGGCCTCGTCTTCAATCACCGTGCGGCGCTCGTCACCGTACAGTTTCTTGATTTCTTCGAGCTCGGTAACGATGACTTTGCGCAGCTTTTTCTCGGAGCCAAGAATCGACTCGTACTCTGTAATACTTTCGCGCGTGGTACCCAGCTCTTTGTTGATTTCGTCAATCGAGAGCCGGGTCAAGCGATGCAGTTGCAACTCGAGAATCGCGTCCGCCTGGATAGTCGTAAACGGCTTCTCGGGATCGAGCTTCGGCGGGCGCCCCGTGGTGTTGATCTCGATCTTTTTACCACTGAAATATGTGACTAAATTTTCGCGAGCGTCGGCACGATTCGCGCTGCCACGAATGATCGCGATCACGTTGTCGAGGTGATCAAGCGCGGTGAGATAGCCTTCTAAGATGTGCTCGCGGTCTTTCGCCTTCTGCAGCAGGTATGCGGTGCGGCGGCGGACAACATCCACGCGGTGATCGATGAAGTGCTGTATGGCCTGGATCAGCCCCATTTCTTTGGGCTGATTGTGCACGACTGCCAGCAGGATCATGCTAAAGTTTTCCTGCATCTGCGTGTGTTTGAATAGCTTATTGAGCACGATCTGCGGCTCGGCGCCGCGCTTCAGTTCGATCACGATGCGCATGCCGTCGCGATCGCTCTCGTCGCGAATGTCTGAGATGTCTTCAATAATCTTGTTGTTAACCAGTTCGGCCATGCGCTCGATCAGGTAACGCTTGTTCACCTGATATGGAATTTCGGTAACGATGATGGCTTCGCGATCCTTCGAAAAAGTCTCAATTGCCGCCTTCGCGCGCATGGTGAAGCGGCCGCGGCCGTTTTTGTAGGCGTCAAGAATTCCAGACTTACCATGAATTATTCCGGCGGTCGGAAAGTCCGGGCCCTTCACGATCTTTAGAATTTCGGGAAGAGTTGTTGCGGGATTGTTCACCAGCGTGATCGCAGCATCAACGATCTCGGTCAAATTGTGCGGCGGGATTTTCGTCGCCATGCCCACAGCAATCCCGTCGGAGCCATTGATTAGAAGATTAGGAACGCGCGCAGGCAGAACGTCGGGTTCGACTTCGCTACCATCGTAGTTTTCGCGGAAGTCAACAGTATCTTTATCCAGGTCTTCGAGCAGCGCAGTCGCAACCCGCGCCAACCGGGCTTCGGTGTAACGATCAGCCGCGGGCGGGTCGCCATCAACCGATCCAAAATTCCCTTGCCCATCTACCAGCGGATAGCGCATGGCAAATGGCTGCGCCATGCGAACCAACGCGTCATAAACAGCGAGGTTGCCGTGCGGATGGTACTTACCCATGGTGTCGCCGACGATGCGGGCGCACTTACGAGTGGCACGGTTGGGCTGCAGGCCCATCTGCTGCATGGTGTAGAGAATGCGGCGATGGACAGGCTTGAGCCCATCACGAACGTCAGGTAGCGCTCGGCCAATAATGACGGAGAGCGAATAGTCGAGATACGACCGCCGCATCTCCTCTTCAATGTTGACCGGCTGAATGTTGGCCGCGCCGGGGCCGCCATCGCCGGGAGGAGGAGTTAGGGGTAATTGGGGATTCTGATCGTCTGCCATAGAAAGAAGTCTTAGCTGTTAGCCGTGAGCCCTGAGCTAGAACATCGGGAGTCAAGCCCGGAAATCACGCGTAACTGATTGCAAATAATGGGTTATTGCCTGATTCCAAGCTAACCAATTATAGCATGCAGGCAAGGTTACTCTGCGAAGCGCTGGAAAGCCCTGAACCACCGGAAGCACAGAGGTTCACAGAGGAAATACGCTTAACTAACCTCTGACTACCTCGTTGTCGTCTGCGCTTAGTTCAACCGAGCACGTGCACGTGGAGGTCCCATGATCGGCCAAGAATCGCGCCGTCTTGCCCGCATCTGCTTGTGGGTCGTTCCTACAGTCCTGCGCGGAGACTATTTTTTCTTACCAGTTGATGCCGGTGTGTTGCTGGCTCGCGACGCCACGCGCCGCACTACAACCTCAACGTCATTTACTTGATCTTCAGACCCGGCGCTCACCTGTGATGGCGCGGACACCACTGCGTACACGCCGTTAGTGATGAACTCTTCCGGCGCGATGCTGAACGGGAATGGACCGCGCTTCGAGAAGCGCACCATGAATCGCCCGGAGCTGTCGGTGTAGGCAACTTGCTTCCCGATGTGCAGAGCTGCGCCTTCCACTGGCAATCCCTGGTCGTCTTTCACCACGCCCTGGACCACATATTTTGCGATCGAAAACGAATCTGGAGAGTTGGCGTTGAACACCATCCCACGCATTCGATAGAGATACGTGCTTGCGCCAAACGCGTAGCGCAGATGGCCGTCCGGAGCGACGTTTGATGCCGCCGTAATTTGCAGGGGCCCTGCAACCCGGAGTGCAACATTCAGAGCCAGCGCCTGCTGAAATGGCCGCTCTGGACGGAACGGCAGATACACATTCTGATAATCCGCGCGCAACAACAGGCGGTTGCTGGTGAAATCGCCCCCGAAGGCGAAAGTTGTTTGCCCCGCTGTCCGCGAAATCAGTTGCAGCAGGCTGAAACGCGAGGATACATTCTCGCGGATGGTGCCGGAAAGAATTGTTTGCGCATCGCCAATTTGCGGCTTGCTGCGGAAATAGTTGCTGTTGACTTCGAATCGTTGGCCGATTCTGCGCCCTACGTAAAGGTTCGTTCCCTGAGTGCTGCGTCCTGACGCATTCGACGAAAACAGCCCGGTGCCAAAATAAAATCTCTGGATGTGGAAATCGCTCGAGATCTGATTGACTGACGCCTGCTGCATTGGGCCACCCGGTGTCAGAGGCTCAAGGATGTTCTCATGTCCGGTGGTGATGCTTACAAATTCGGTCGGCCGATAGAGCATCTGCACGTTTTCTTTGTTGACTTCCGAACTCATCGGGCTTATCACGGTCACGCGCCGGAACATGTCGCCGGTCAGCACGTAGCTGGTTTTGAGGGCGAGTTTCTCCGTCTCAGCTTCCATCCCCGACGCGAAGTAGCCCTGGTTTGCGCCAACGCCCCCAGTGAGGGAGGCCTTCAGCCATTTATTCGGGTGATATTCGAGTCCCTGCAGCGAGGTCTGGCGATTTGAAACGACATCACGGGAGAAGAATTTCAGCTCTTTGCTCAGCTTGCGTTCGAAGAAGAAGATCGCCACCGGATCATCGCTGCTCGCCGCGTTGAAGAAGCCCGTTCCGAACCAGGTGGACGTGGTTCCGGCGAAAGCATAGAACGTGTTGTTCGCGTCTTTGCGTGTCGCGCCAATGCCGCGAGCGGAGAAGTAATGGCTGCTGTCAAAAACGTCGGTGGGCAAAGTGAAGGGAACGGAATCGTCCCCCGCAAGCAGTGTGTATCCGTGAAATAGATATCGTGTCTCGGCACCGAACTGAACTTTGCCGTTGTAGTAACCCAGACCTACAGAGCCATCGTAGTTCGGAGCTTTGAACTCGACGGATCCGCCTTCGGCATTCAACAGCGTGGAAGTGCCGCCCTGCACGCGAAAGACCTGGGCGTTTGCAGTGGAGGCCAGCAACATGGCGATTGCAATCAGCGTGGATTGAAATCGCACGTGCATGCCTACGGATTTCCTCTGCGCGACTCTGTTCCCTCTGTGGTTGGTTTGGTCGCGGCAGCCATCCCGGGGGCCCGTTGCAACTTTTCTTCGACCTTGAAATTCTGGAAAGTCAGCAGGACCGTGACCGGAACGTTTTCGCCTTCGGCCTTCGCGTCTAGCGGCACCTCGAGAATGCGCTTGCTGTGCGGGAAAATCGGAAATCCCGGCGCTTCCTGCTTCTTCTTCGAGTAGAGAAGCTGCGTTTCCAGAACTCGGCCGAAGTTAGCGCCGGTATTGGCGACTTCCAGCACGACTTTGTTCTGTTCGGCATTCAGTTCTGCGCGCGCGATCTCAACCTCAGACTTTTCTACCTGCTGCTTCGGCAACAGATAAACCGTGTGCGGCAGTTGTAGGCGTACGTTCATCCCTTGGGCCGTGCGGAACGGAAATCCGGAAAAGTTCGCGTAGATGACAAACCAAGCCGGACTCGGCTCAGTACTTGCCTCGAAAAATACGTAGTAAGTCTGCTGCGGCTGAATGCGAAAGCTGGTGGTCGAAAGCTTTAGGTGAATGTTCGTGTCGAGCGGACGATAGCTGATCTCTCCGGTTTCAGAGACGGAGAAGCTCTTCGCCTCGAGCACGACATTCAGCGGTGTGAGACTGTCGTTGACGTATTCAACCCGGCCTTTGGCAGGATTGCTGAGTTCGTTGATCACAGGGCGTACAGTCTGCGCCTGCCCGGCCATCGCCAGTGAGAGTGCAAGCGGAATGACGCAAGCGATCCGAATGCCAACCCGACGATGACCACGTAGGCCCGGACGCCCTCGTCCGGGCGGGTGAGCATTGCTCGCCCCATGCGCCGCGCACGGCGCGGCCGGGCGGGTCACAAATAAAATTGGCTTTAAGAACCTGGAATTCATTTCACCCTCGAACCGCTCCCTCGTTCCGCAGGAACAACCTGAAACTTGTTACATTCCTTTGTCCCGAAGGGACAACTGGAAATAGCCCGGCGTTTCAACGCCGGGTGCATCCAGCCAAAAAACGAGTCCCGTAGGGACGACTGAGTTCAGCCGTGCCTAGGGCACTCGGTTCATCCGCCACACTTTCACGCCACTGAAGTGGCGGGCTATTGGCATTGGTCCCTCCGGGACAAAATGCCGCAAACCTTTCCACGCGGCCAACCGAACAAATCAGATTGCCTGGGCTTGTATCGTAAGCGTTCCCGTGTAGGTCCCAGCCGGCAAATTCGGCAGAGGCACAAGATTGATGTTGAAGTTCATGACGTCATTGCGGGTGCCGGTCCGGTTATTGCCAAGGATCGGCGTGGACGAAAGCTGCAGTCCCGCGTTGGCGCCGCCGAACGGAACCGTGTTCGTAAGAGCGTTAAACGCGCCGCCGTTATTCGAGATCTGAAAATCCGCGGAAGCAATGTTGTTGCCCGCGCCATCAGTTAGCGCTGACGCTGAGTTCGAAAAGAATGCGTAAACCTTCAAGCTGCCCACACTCGGTTTCAGGGTCCAGGTTGTGGTTGCCGTGATCGAAGTGCTGCCTGGGTTGTTTGCGCTGCCGCTCGTCAATGTGAAGTTCACCGCGTTGGCGGAGAGCGTCACGCTTACCGACTGGCTCAAGACCGCATTCAGCGTGATCGTGCTCGCCGCGGAATTGAGCACCTGGCCGCGCGCTGGGACAGTCAACGCCGCCGTCATCAGCAGCGTCATCAGCCAGCCGAGTTTTACGTTTCGCTTCATCGAAGCCTGTCAATTTCGAACAGGGCTAAAGGCCTTAATCGTTCTTTCCAAGCCACTAACGCGGCGCTGGAAGCGCCACTCTTCCACGGTGACACAAGCATTTCCAGTCGTGCCTCAAGCCCAAACCAACCGTCACGAGCCGCCAACAGCCGAGAGCCAGCGGCTAACAGCCAAGAGCCGCTTTTAAGACAGCTCAAGGGCGGGAGCCCCGCTCCCTGCCCTCGCCCGCTGTCACCGCGATGAAAAAAGTTACGGAGTCGCCTGAGCCTGAATGTTCAACGTGCCGGTATAGGTATTTGCCGGAAGCTGTGGCAAGGTACCACCAGTCAGGTTGATATTGAAGGCCATAACGTCAGTGCGGCTGGAGTTCTTGTTCGCGCCGGTGATGGCAACGTTCGCCATCTGGTAGCCGGCATTCGCGCCGCCGAAGGCAACCGTGTTGGTCAGCGCTGTGGACGCGCCGCCGTTATCAGCAATGAAAAAAGCCGAAGATGGAATATTGTCGCCCACGCCGTCGGTCAGGGCTGCGGCTGCGCTCGCGAAATAGGCATAGACACCCACCGCGGTGCGTCCCGGCTTCAATACCCACGTGGTAGTCGCCGTGATGTTGGTGCTGCCCGGGTTGGCTGCGGTCCCCGCCGCCAAAGTAAAGTTCACGGCATTGGCTGAAAGGTTGAGCGTGAGTGATTCGGTTAGGTTAGCGTTGAGGGCGATCGTCTGAGCGCCCGAGTTGAGCTGCGCAGATGCCGTCGAGACCGCAAACGTCATTGCCAGCACGACCACTGCAATCCGCGAAAGAGTTCCTGTTTTCATTTTCCCCCTCGATTTTGTCTCCGTTGCTGCTTTGTTGCTGGCGCCTCTTGCGGGCCCAGTCTGCGCATCGGAGTTCGTGACCAAGGCGATTATTCGCGGAATCTTTAGTAGGGCAAACGGTACCCAAGTAACGTCGCTAGGCAAGAATGGGAAGAGTGTCGCCCTGGGAAGGCAACTTTCCAATTTCGGACAACGCTCATTGTCAAGCTAAACTGCTGCAACAGAAGGAGATCTCTGGCTCTGAGCACTGCGGGCAATCACATCGAGTGATTACAGAAGGAACCAACAAAGTGGAGACTGCCGTTACGGTGCCAAGCTGTAAGCGTGCACAAAAAAGTATGCAGTCATTCCAACGCCCACCGCAATCACGAACCGTCTGACCCAAAGCTTCGGGAGACGCAGCGAATAGTGCGCTCCAAAATATCCGCCCAGAGCAGCCCCGCAAATCATGACCAGTGCCTGCGGCCAAAAGACAGCGTGTTTCAGAATGAAGATCAGCACAGCGATTCCATTGGTTGCGCTGCTTAGAACTATTTTCAGGGCGTTCATCTCGTGAATGTCAGCCATGCCGAACGCGCTGAGCATGGCCAGAATCACGAATCCCATGCCACCGCCGAAGTAGCCGCCGTAAATGCCGACCAGCAATTGAAAAAATGCGGCTGCGACAATGGCGCCCGTGCCGCGAGCCGGAGGGATCCGTGCTTCGTTAGCCCGCGTCAGTTGCGGCCCGAAAATAAACAGCGTCGTTGCCACCAACATCAGCCACGGCAGTATTCGCAAGAATGTGTGTGCTGGCGTGCGCAGCAGCAGAACGGCGCCACAGATTCCTCCAATCACACTGACGGTCGCCAGGGTGATGAGGATTCCACGCTGCACCTTGAGGTGGTGGCGAAACGCGCCGCCACTGAACGCCAGGCCTGTCCAAAGCGCGACGGTGTTAGTGGCGTTTGCCGGAACGGGAGGAACTCCCGTGAAAAGCAGCGTGGGGAAGGCAATAAAACTGCCACCGCCGGCGACCGCATTCAGAGCGCCGCCCAGCACCGCCGCAACAAACAATAGGAAAACGTTAGACGGGTTGAAGTGGGGAAGCAATCAGTAAGAAATGTACCAGACGATGTCTGTGGAAGCCCTTGTCAGCACATCACGGCCGCGTTCAAGTCTCACGTAAAACAAAACTAAAGGGTCGGACAGTCCCTCCGACCCGTAAAAGATAAAAATTGTAAGCTGTCTTTATTAAGCACCGTAGGTTCCCGACGACTCGGGCTTCTGCTCCTGGAACTTGTCGCGCATCCGGTCGCCAATATGGTGGACTTTGTTGGAGATGTTGCCCCGCGTTTCTTCTCCGCTCGCCGGAGCGAGCAGCAGGCCTAATCCTACCCCCACACCAACACCGAGCAATAGCGCCCCAGCCGAGCCGAGGACACTATGGTCTTCACCCCGTATTACATCCGCCGCGCGGTTGACCCGCCGCGAAGCAGTGCTGTAAGTGTCACGCGCACGGTCGCTTAGGTCATCCACGCCCTCGCTCAAGCGGGTTCTTAGCGAATCGAGCAGATAGACACTCGTCCCAAGTAGCGCATTCCATAAAAGGTTCTCTTTACGTAGTCTCATCTTCGGCCTCCGCCATGCGTATTTGTAGATATGGAGATGCCGAAAGCGGAAGGGGCGGTTGGAAGGAATTTCAACAGTGCGAAATCCGGCACCGAGTTGTATCTACTTTATGAAGCCGATACGGCGAACCTGGTTTCGTGCGACGTTTAAATAACGCTTTACATTCACTCCGACCCGGTCCATTCGGAGTGCAGCCTCGGCGGCCGCGCTAAAGTCTGCATCACCACACAATACTGTTCTGTTTTCTCTCGTAATCCGCGGAGTTGTTCCGGAGTTGCCGCCGGTGCCGCAACATCAAAATGCAAACGAATGTCCTCAAAGCCCACGGGTACGTCTTTTGAAATGCCAAGGGTCCCCCTCAGATCCAAAGCACCTTCTACCGTGACCTCGATGCGTTCGGTCGGTATGCCCATGGCCGCAGCTACCATCTGACACGTGATCTGCGCGCATGCTGCCAGTGCTCCAAGCAAAAGGTCACCGGAACAGGCACCAGTGCCAGCGCCTCCCACGCCCTGGTGCGCCTCGGCGTTATAGATGGCGCGTCCGATGTCCACCGAGCAGGACACGGGAACGTCCGTCTGTCCGCCCTTAGCGTGGATTGTGATTCGCGAGGTATCTGGGTCGTTGCGGTATTGCTCTTTCAGCGGCTTCTGCAGCGATCGGATATCCATGGAGATCTCGTCCTCATTGATGTTTTTACCAATTTTTGCTGAGCGGAACAGCTTCAGGCATCGTCTTGAAGGCATTCCACCTGCATGCTAGCATTTGTGAACATCGAAGGAGGCCATGCCCAAGTTCGGCATAGAAGTAGAATAGCCTCCTTGCTCTCTCGCTAAGTGTTCAGGCCGTTCGTGATGCCACACAGCAGTCACCTTTATCCTCCTCTTTTGCTCAATACCGTAACCGCCTGCTCAATCGGAGCCTCGGAACGCCGTTGTGCCAATCTCGTTCTCAGCACTGAGTTGAGTCCGAAAGGAAAGCCACATGCGTATTGTGGAATTCTTGGATTTTCTGTTGATTCCGTTACCGCGCGCACCTAAATACCGCATTGACGAGCGAAATCCACCTGAATAAAGTGGTATTAGCAAATCCGCTCTGGGAAACTTCACGACATCTGACCACATCAACATGGGAGTCGCCACAATGCCAAGCGTCTTCGTTGTACCTGTGTATGTCGAAGTGCCTAGCGGTTTCGAGCGTTCCGTGATTGCATTGGAGTCTCACTTACGGCGGGCCGGATACGTCTTCCATATGGGCGATCCACTATTCGAAACTTTGGAAGAAACCAAGAAGTCCCTGTCGCATTGCGAACAGAGGGACGTGACCGTCGATGGCGCAATCGGAAGAGAAGTATCTCCTTGAGTTGCGGCATAAGAATGTCTGTCCGAATTGTGGGAAAGACATTCCTGAGGGTACGCGTGTTGGAAGTGGAAAGAAGAGCGAAGGTGGTTTTTGCACTTTGGACTGTTACACCGAATATCACAGACTGGAGTTGGCTCAGCGGGTTTCTGATATTTTCCGCCGACACCGGGAGTCCTGAGTAAGACAATGGCAACCTTGAGCAGCAGAGATTCTAGGCTTGGACTCTTCCCCGAACTAGCAACTGAGTCCTCCACCTACACGACAGGGGTATTGCCTGCTCAGAATATCCAGGAATTGATTCGCGCGGAGCGGGTCGTGGCCGATCTGCCTATTGACGACGCCCAAGTGCAACCAGCAAGTATGGATTTGCGGTTGGGGCCAGTAGCCTATCGCGTCCAAGCCAGCTTCTTGCCGGGAAGGTTTGCGACAGTAATGGATCGGATCAAAGCTCTGGGGATGGCGGAGCTTGACCTGAGCAAGCCGGCGGTCCTGGAAAAGGGCTGCATCTACATCGTGCCAGTTTTGGAGCGGCTGAACCTACCTGCCGATACGTCGGCGAGAGCGAACCCGAAAAGCACCACGGGCAGGCTGGATATCTTCACACGTCTGATCACCGACTACGGCATCGAGTTCGAGCAGGTCCCGGCCGGTTACAGCGGCCAACTGTACATCGAGATCGTGTCGCGCACGTTCACCGTGATACTTGGGCAAGGAACAAAGTTAAATCAGCTTCGATTCATTCGCGGCAAGCCGGGCTCTCACGACAGCGTCGTGACCGCGTTGCACGAAGAGGAAGTTCTCGTCTATACCGATGAAGACAGCCCTGCCAAGGCTCAAATTGACAAGGGCTTGAAGATTTCAATGAGCCTTCAGGGAGACGCGACTTCCGACGTAGTCGCATACAAAGCCAGGAAGAATTCTCCGGCGCTCGACTTGAGCAAAGTTAATTACTATCCAGCGGAAGAATTTTGGGACGCGGTTCGCGAACCCAAGAACAAGGCGATCATTCTTGACCCGGGTGATTTTTATATCTTGGGGTCGAAAGAGCGGGTCCGCGTGCCTCCAGAGTTTGCCGCCGAAATGGTTGCCTTTGATCCGTCCATGGGGGAGTTTCGCATCCACTATGCCGGGTTCTTTGACCCCGGTTTCGGCTATGGGATCAGTGACATCAAGGGTACGCGCGCAGTTCTTGAGGTTCGGGCGCATGAAGTGCCATTCCTCGTCGAAGACGGTCAGATCGTAGGCCGCCTTCAGTACATGCGACTGCTATCGCGGCCGGGGAAAATTTACGGCCTCAACATCGGGTCGTCTTACCAGAGTCAAGTGCTTGCACTGAGTAAGCAATTTAGGAAACCCTACTAGCTGGCCCTCAACCGCTTAATTTCGAGCCGCCTCTTACCCCCTGATCCTCTTCCCCTTTTCATCCCAAACCGCTGGCGCTTGTTTGAAGTAGGAATGATTCGCCAGATGGCAGCCGATGGCGGCGTTGTTGCCGAATTCTTCGTTCTCAACAACCTTCTTGCGCGAACGGACGGCGCTGAAAAAGTTCGCTTGGTGATCAACCAGATCGCTATAGCCAGCGGGTGGTGTAAACACCTCGGGCGGTTCGGTGATGTTCACGGCAGAGAGCGGGTGCTCTGCGGCAAATTGCGCCAGATATTCATTGCGCAGTTTCGCCGGCCAGCCGTAGATCGA
The DNA here is from genome assembly GCA_003224755.1 of Acidobacteriota bacterium. GTDB lineage: Bacteria > Acidobacteriota > Terriglobia > Terriglobales > Acidobacteriaceae > Gp1-AA145. The sequence goes on along the minus strand of QHZR01000031.1, from coordinate 16,126 downwards.
ATAGCCTTCCGGTTGCGGACGCGTGTCCTGCGGAGTGTAGGTCAGAGTCGAGCCTTGAATGGTCAGCGTGCCCTTGGTGCCGTAGAAACCAATGTAGTCGCCTTGGTCATTGTTTAGATTGCAGCGCAGGTACATGCGGAAATTGGGATAGTCGTAAAACGTCTCGATGAGGTCGGGGAAATCGCGGCCATCATTGAAGTGGAAGAGTCCCCCCATGGACTGTGCCCGCTTCGCCACAGTATTCGTTCCACTAACGAAATGAATACCTGAAATCGCATGCACAAAAAGATCTCCAGGGAGGCCTTCGCCGTAGTCAGTGAAACAGCGCCAGCGGAAAAACCGCTCGGGACTGAATGCACGCTTGGGAGCGCCGTCCAGGAACGCATTCCAGTCAATGGTCTGTTCGCTGGCATCCGGAGGAATGGGATATACCCAGGCGCCGCTCGGCGAATTGCGGTCCCAGTGGGCCTCAATGTGCCAGACGTCGCCGAGCCTGCCGGAGTCGTAAATCTCCTTGGCTTGCGCGTAGATGATGGATGAGACGCGCTGGCTGCCGATCTCCACGATGCGGTTGGCTTTTTGCGCGGCTTCGATCATGGCGAAGCCGTCTTCCACGGTGTGTGACATCGGCTTCTCGCAATAAATGTCCTTGCCGGCGGCGCATGCGTCTACGAAAACTTTGCGGTGCTGATGGTCCGCCACCGCAATGAATACCGCGTCCACGTCTTTACGGTCGAGAATTTCTTTGTAGTTGCGGGTTGCCGGGACGTTCGGATTCTTTACTGCTTCCTGGGCGGCAACATGGCGTGCATCGTAAAGATCGCACACGGCCACACATTGGACGCCGGGCACGCGCGTTGAAGCTTGCAGCAGTTCGCATCCCCGCACGCCAGTGCCGATTGAAGCAAATCGCACGGTGTCGCTGGGCGCAACCGGATTGGGCGAAGCCCAAAGTGGCTTCGGATCGAGCAGGGTGAATTTTGCGACAGCGCCGGTAGCGGCAGCTCCGGTCCCAATGCGCATGAATTGACGACGAGTCCAGGATGAATTCATACGATTCCCTCGTTCAGTGATTTTAGCTCTTAGCAATGCTTGCACCCGTTGGTCGCAACGTTTCCATACGCGCAAGTTCTCGCGCCCGGAATTATCGCACACGAACAGGGTCACTGAACGTCCGTAATCTTCGGCCTCGGCGAAAAGCGCGTTACTTTTTACTTACCGCCAACTCCGCTCAACCAATCATGCTCATTAAACGCAACTTTCGGCCTGTACGCCGTTCGCCACGTCAGTGGTGGAACACATCGGTGCAAGTGTTCGCCGGCCCGGCACACTTGGACGGAATCGGAATCAATCTAAGTGATGGCGGCATGTGCCTCTTCGCCATCGCAAATCTGCCGGTGGGAACTCAACTCGAACTGGAGTTTCTGGCGCCGGAGGCTGAACAACCGGTGCGGGTCTCCGGCAAGGTGCGCCATCGCGCGCTTTATCTATACGGGATTGAATTTCTCGCGGACGCCCAATCGGATGATTCGCGGGCGGTTCGGGGCGAGATGGCAGCTTCTTAGCAGTCATCCGAATACAGCCAGAGAATTCCCCCTAGCTGCACTAGGGAAGCTTTGGTACACGGGTCTTTCGACTGCGTTGTGATTCGGTTCCCGACTCACAACTTCGCTCAGGACGACAACTGGTGGAGGGCAAATTCAGGCGCGGCTTTTCTTTCCCGCGGCAGCCGCCCGGATTTTTTCCCAGGGTCTCTTCGGCCGCTCCGTCGCCGGTTTGTCGCGGTCAACGATGCGGTCGTATTGGTAAGCGTCGCTCACGGTTCCAAGCGATTCGTTGTATAGACTTGGCAGCCCCAGAGCTTCTTTCAGCTCCTCACTGAACTGCTGCAGAGCTTTTAGATGATCGGCGGTCGCGGCAACTTCCGCTTTCGAAGTCTTCAGTACCTGCTGGTAGCCGCGGTTAATGAGTTTGGAGATTTCTCCACTGATCAGGTATCCGGGGTAGGCAAAGATCTTCACACCTTCATCGCCGTCTTTCTGAACGGCCGCAGACACGTTGTACTTCTTCAGGAACACGCGTCCCTGCATGCCCGGTGCTTCGATCAGATCGAAGCCGTGGTCGCGAAGCCACTGTACGGCGTCTTCGAAAGTCCGCTCTTCTGTTTTGGTTGCCATGTAAACCCAGCCCCTAGCCTTTAGCTCTTAGCTCTTAGCCAACTCGGTCTTTGCTCTCTGCCAGCGTATCCCGAATCTCAGAATCCGAGATTTCACAGTTTCAATTGCACGCCGCAGGTCAATCTGCTATCTGAGATCATCAATCTACAATCGTTGGATGCGCCTCGCGTTTTTTTGAACTATACCCGATCCGCTGTAGCTTACGATCGCTGGACGACTAGATCTCCAGAGCATCCCATGTATCCAGCTATGCTGCTATGCTCCTCTATAATCTAACGACAAGTTGCCCAGTTTTGCGCGATGGCAGCATTACGATAGTCACGGCTGAATGAGATCTTCAACCCCAAAACTCGCTGAGGAAGAGCCGCCAGTGTCTCACAAACTTGGCGAGCACAACCTTTCGCGTATTGGCAACACGCCGTTGCTGCGACTGGAGCGCATCGGCTCTGAGCTGCCTCACGTTCACCTTCTTGCCAAAGCCGAGTGGTACAATCCCGGCGGATCAGTCAAGGACCGCGCCGCCTTCAATATTGTGAAAGAAGGGCGCCGCACCGAAACATTCGCTCCCGGCAAGATTCTGCTCGATTCAACCAGCGGCAACACAGGCATTGCTTACGCCATGATCGGCGCTGCCGAAGGATTTCCGGTCATGCTCTGCATGCCGGAAAATGTTTCGGTCGAGCGCAAGCGCATCCTATTCGCTTACGGCGCCAACATTATTTATACCGATCCCGCTGACGGCTCCGATGGCGCTATCCGCGCCGCCCGCGAACTCTACGCGCGCGAGCCGGAACAATATTTCTACGCCGACCAATACTCGAACCCAGCCAACTGGCAGGCCCACTACCATGGCACAGCCGAAGAAATCTGGCAACAGACCGAGGGACGTATCACCCACTTCGTCGCCATGATGGGGACCAGCGGCACATTCATGGGCACGGCGCGGCGCTTGAAGGGACTGAATCCCGCGGTCCGTTGCATTTCGCTGCAGCCCGATTCTCCGTTTCACGGCATCGAAGGGGCGAAGCACATGGCCAGCGCGATTGTGCCGGGAATCTATGACGCCTCGCTTGCGGACGAAGACCTCGGCATCTCGACCGAAGATTCTTACGCGATGGCGATCCGCGCCTCGCGGGAAGAAGGTTTGCTGATTGGAATCTCAGCGGGCGCGGCTATCGCGGGATGCCTGCAGATTGCGCGCACGCTGCGGAAAGATGAAGAGGCCGTGATCGTGACCATCTTTCCCGATTCCGGCGACAAATATTTGAGTGAGAGATTCTGGACGGAAAAATGATTTCACCACGGAGACACGGAGTCACGGAGAAACCGAAACCTAACAAATGTGGGGACAGCCGCCCTCGGCTGTCCGGTCGAGCGGATCTCGACAAAAGAGATTCCTCCGTGCCTCCGTGTCTCCGTGGTGGACTGCTTTTATGCTTCGTTTAGGCCAATCTCACTATGACGCTCTCCGCCAACATGGCGAGGAGACCTATCCGCACGAGTGCTGCGGCGTGCTGCTCGGCCGCTTTGAAGACGGCACTCGTGTGGTCACTTCGCTCGCGCGCGCCGGCAACACGCGCACTGATTCTCCGCAGAACCGCTACAACATCCATCCCAAAGAGCTGGTGCATATTCAACGTGAAGCCCGCGAGCGCGAAGAGGACATCATCGGCTTTTACCATTCCCATCCCGACCATCCCGCCCAGTGGTCGCAAACCGACCACGCCGAGGCCCATTGGCTCGGCTGCTCCTACGTCATCACCAGCGTGGAAAAGGGCAAAGCTGCTCTTACGAATTCTTTCGAACTTACCGGCACAGATGAGAATGACAAGAAGTTGGTGGACGAGAAGATCGAGGTGGTGTGAAATCACCCTTGCGCTTACTCGAGTTAAGCTGCTCTCGTCTGGGTTTTAGTCCCTAGCGGCTCAAAGATGAGACCACTGCCAGTAGCCTGATACAGAACTGGCGCTAAGGCTCGGTTGGGATCTCCAAGCAAAGGACTTACGGGAGGCGGTGGTGCTGAGTGCAGCGCACGACGTGCCTCGGTGATAGCGAAATCAGCCTGTCCGGTCCGTAGCAAAGCACGATAGAAAGTGACCGCAAACGTCGCATCTGCGAGACTGCCACACGCGCCTTGAATTCCTACAACGGCAGGAACATATTTTGCCAGCGCCTGCGCAGTCTCCCGAGTGTTGGAAACCTCCAAAACAAAAACTCGCACGCCGATTTCCCGCAGGGACTTTCCCAAGTCTTGCAGGGGAGTTTGAGATTGCTCCAGCTCCTGTAGCTGGGAAACGCAGTACTTCGTTGTTCGATTCTAGATCGAAGCCGTTCTCGGCAACGATGTGAATTATCTGTGGCATCTCCTTACTTACCGCATTGTAAAAATCAGCGATCGTTGGCGCGTCCAGCAATATCGTCCGCACCGTGTTGGTACCCATCAATGGTTGGAATGCGCTGTTGAGCTCGTTCAGTTTTGCTTGCATCGAGATCGGCGAGAACGTACCTCTGCGAATCCAGCGATGAGTATAGGTATCGGAAAGTTGATGACGCCACTCGACGTCGGCTGGTCCGGACGCCCTCGAACAACGCAATGCCGTGGATTGACTCCTAGATGTTGCCGGTCCCCTCCAAGAACCATCAACTCCCAGGGGAGAGCATCAATAGCGGGCAAAACGGGCGGCTGGTTCGGCCATCAAATGCAGAAGTTAAAAGCGGCACAATCTGAGGAAGGCTGTCGCACAGCGTCAGCAAATTCTGGTCTGAGGCTTGGCCATTTTGATACCAACCTGCAGCGTTTTGAGATTGAAATAGTGGTTGGTATTGTATCAGGCCGCTTGCGATTTGCCGGGTTCTTTCAAACACCGCGTATCGCCCTGCGGGGGGACATCAAGCTTCTGTGGCAACTGCATGCGCATCTCCTGTGAATCTCCGGCCTGGTTTATGGCATCATTTATCCATGCCAAAGGTCCACATTCCTACGCCGTTGCGGCAGTATGCGGGCAAGCAGGCTGCGATCGAAGTCTCGGGTTCTACTGTTGGTGAAGCACTGAGCGGACTCGTCTCCCAACACCCCGACCTGCGCCGTCACCTCTATACTGAAGAAGGCAAGCTTCGGGCGTTCGTAAATGTCTATCTGAACGATGAAGACGTCCGCTATCTGCAGAAGGAAGCAACGGCAGTTGCGGACGGAGACAACATTTCGATTGTGCCGTCAATCGCGGGAGGATCGGCGATTGAGTCTTGTGAAACTTGTAAGTGGGTAAACTAGTTCAGTTCTGATTTTCTCTGCGAACTTTGCGAATCCTTTGCGATCTCTGCGGTTAGAAGCTTTTGCTTTTGCTTTTAGTGGAAGAAAAACTTTAACCGCAGAGTTCGCTGAAACAAACCGGCGAGAACGCAGAGAACTTCAAAATTACACAATTACAAAATTGCACAATTACAAAATTCTTTCATGGCCACCTTAACCGAAATCGCCCCGCTCTCCCTCTCGAATGACGAGATCCTGCGCTATTCGCGCCACCTGATCATGCCTGAGGTCGGCATGGAAGGGCAGCTCAAGCTCAAGTCTGCGAAGGTACTCTGCATCGGCGCGGGAGGTCTCGGCTCGCCGCTGGCACTTTATCTCGGCGCGGCTGGTATCGGCACGCTGGGCATCGTTGACTTCGATGTCGTCGACTACACCAACCTGCAGCGCCAGATCATTCACTCCACCGCCGACGTGGGCCGTCCCAAGCTCGATTCCGCTGCTGAGAAGCTCAAGGCGATGAATCCGTTTCTTAACATCAAGAAATTCAACACCCGCCTTTCCAGCGACAACGCCCTCGAACTGTTCAAAGAATTCGATGTCATCGCTGACGGCACCGACAACTTCCCCACACGCTATCTGGTCAACGACGCGTGCGTGCTCACCGGCAAGCCGAACGTTTATGGCTCGATTTTTCGCTTCGAGGGCCAAGCCAGCATTTTTGCGACGAAAGACGGCCCCTGCTATCGCTGCCTCTATCCCGAACCGCCACCTCCAGGACTGGTTCCTTCATGCGCGGAAGGCGGGGTGCTGGGAATTCTGCCTGGGCTGGTCGGCGTAATTCAGGCCACGGAAGCCATCAAGCTGATTCTCGGCTCCGGCGATCCGCTCATCGGACGCCTGCTATTGATTGACGCGCTGGGCATGAAATTCCGTGAGCTCAAGCTGCGCAAGAATCCCGACTGCCCGGCGTGCGGGAAGAATCCCACGATTACAAAATTAATCGACTATCAGGAGTTCTGCGGAATTCGCGGCGAGGAGGCCGCGGCCGAAGTGACCACATCCGAGATGCAGGTCGAAGAACTAAAGCAGCGCCTTGATCGCGGTGACGATTTGTTCGTGCTCGACGTTCGCGAGCCACACGAGTATCAGATCTGCAACCTCAACGGACACCTCATTCCGCTCGGCGATCTCCCCAACCGCGTAAACGAACTCGACACCAGCAAGGAAATTGTGGCCCATTGCCGCAGTGGTGTTCGTAGCGCCAAGGCCGTGAACTTCCTGCGCCAGGCTGGATTCAAGAGAGTCCACAACCTGGCGGGCGGAATTCTCGCCTGGGCCGATCGAGTTGACCCCAAGATGCCGAAGTATTGATAGCGGGTTGGGCTTCGGGCTCTGGGCTTTAGGCTTTGGCACTTGCTTGTGTGGATCGGACATTCTTGTACGACTCGTTTTTCGTGTGGCGCGGGCACCCTCGCCCGCGTGTTGGTCCGGTCGGATTGTGTTCCTTTTCGGCACGGCTGAAGCCACCCCCTAGCGCAAAGTGCGGTTAGTCATTGACATTTGCTTCGCTTCGCGGATAATACCCGTGTTCGCGATCAGGGCTTTTCCGGACTCCTTCCCCTCGGAATTCCGTTTCCCAAGAGAGTCCCCGCCCGAAGGAAAATTCAGCATGCTAAAAAGAATCGGCACGGCGTCACTGATAGTGTGTCTCTGGTTCTCGACTGCCATCTCGCAATCCGCGCCCACCAGCTCTCTGTCGACGACTCCACAGCAACCCGCGGCGACCAATGAACCGGCCGCTCCCAAGCCCGCAATGCAGGGATTTGGGCTGGAGGATGGAACTCCGGTCAAACTGCGGACCTCGCGGACCATTTCGTCCGCCGACGCACACACCGGAGACACGCTCGACTTTGAAGTTCTTGAAGATGTATTCGCGAAGGACACCCTGGTCGTCCCCAAGGGAGGAATTGCATGGGGAACCGTTACGGAGGCGCAGCCGAAGCGTCGTATGGCGCGAGGTGGCAAGCTCGACGTCAATATCGATGCGGTTCGTCTGGTCGACGGCGAAAAGGTCCCCTTACGTGCCGTCAAAGACGTTAAAGGCGGAGGACACACGGGCGCAATGACAGGAGCCATGGTGGGGACGGCTATTGTGTTCTTTCCTGCTGCCCCGCTGTTTCTGTTCATGCATGGCAAGGACATTACCATTCCGAAGGGAGCCGAGATCACGGCTTACATTAGCGGCGACACGCGGCTTGACCAAGCCAAATTCCAAGGCAGCAAAACGGATAATGCGAGCGTGACAGCGGCCATCGTGTCTACAACCGGCCAGCTCGACATTGCTTCCACTCCTCCTGGCGCGGACATCGAGATTGATGGCAAGTTTGTGGGCAATACGCCATCCTCAATTAGTGTTGCACCGGGAGATCACAAAATCAGCATTAAGAAGAGTGGCTTTACTGAGTGGACACGGAAGATGTCAGTTTCGAGTGGCCACGTCAACATTAACGCTGAACTCACGGCCGAGGCGCACTAGACAGATGTTGTTGACTCGAAACCGGGAAGGGCACGAGTTTCACTCGTGCCGGTTCGGCGCGAACAAAACCAACCGGCTTTAGCCGCTGAGGTGAAATAGAAAGGTCACCCCAGAGCTTTGGAGCAGCCTTACTATTCAAGCTAAGGCACCAATCAGATTTCAAAACTCAGTAACTCGGGAGGGCACGGCGTGCAACACCATCGCCCAGGGCACAACTTAATGTACATGCCGGTTTTGTCAGTTGTTTTAGTGGGTATTCTGGCGGGCATTGCATTTGCGAAAAAGGAGCCGAATACCTACCCGGAAGAGGGACGCGTGATTGGAACAGGCACCACGGAGCACACCAGAACAAACGGATCTATCTTCGGGACTGGCGGAACAACGAATGGATCCGTCTCGTCTCGGTCCAAATATACCCATACTTACAAGGTTCAAACCGCCACAAAAGTTTTCGAATTGGATTGCGGCAAGGAAGCGATGTTTCATTCTACCGGCGCGGAATGTCTTTCAGGCGGCAAGCCGATCCAAGTAGGAGATGTAATTCACTACCGCATCGAGAAAGACAACGCCTATCTCCCGCTTCCTGATCAGAATGGCATGCAAGGCGAGGAGGAAAAGCTCCGCATTCTAAGCGCGGAAGCTGCCGAGGCGAAAAAGGAAACTCCATCGGCGCCTGCCCCTCAGGTTCAGCAGGTCGCCGAAAACAACGTCACAAAACTATCTATTGCATCGACGCCCGCAGGGGCTGACATTGAAGTAGATGGCGGTTTCGTCGGCAATACTCCGTCCACCATTGAGGTCGCAGCCGGCGAGCATTCCGTCACCGTCAGTAAGAACGGCTACAAAAGCTGGGAGCGAAAACTGAAGGCAAGTGGCGGCAGTGTGAATTTGAACGCGCAATTAGAAGCGCAGGCCAAGTAAACCGGGAATAGTTTGAGGCTAGCGCACTAAAGAATTTGGATTCCGATCCCTATAGCTCGGTACGTCCCAGATGCTGATCATGCGGCACATCTCATGCACCCGATCACGCATCCTCTCGCCGATTCGATCCCCAAGGGTCTGTTCGCGATTCGCTCGGCGCGCCCTGGCTGCTTCTCCATCCTCATCCGAGCTCGCGGCTGTTCCGTCCTGGAAATTTGTCGTAATGATCGTCGTTAGGTTGGCGTTGTAGCGGGTATTGAGTATCAGGCTGACAGTGTCCCAAACCCAGCCAGTGGGTATGACGGAGCCCAGATCATCAAGGACGATGACTTCAGAATCGAAAACAGGGCGCAAAAGCCCCATAGAGGTCGTCTGCACTGATGGATCGTAAGAGTTCTTTATTTTTTCTAAGAGTTCCTGGAAATTGCAAAATAAACACGTGATCCCCTTCCTCTCCAGCTTTTCCGACGAAGATTAAGCCTGTCTTGTCTATCGGGTATTGTTCAACAAACTTAAGCGCCTTAGCTTTAGCATTCACAAGACTGGGTTTGCTCGATTCGGCTCTGTAAGTTTCCAATGTGCAAGACTCGTACCGGGGTGGAATTCCGGCGTTTTCGATTAGCTTCTTGGCGCGGATCCCGAGCTTGCACTCACAGCGCATGACGCGCTTGTCCTCATTGGAATTATGTCGCCATCCGGTTCCTAAACAGTGCGGACATTGGCCGTGCTGTTCAGGCGGGCTGACATCCGCTAACGTATTTATTGCCATAGCATCCCCAACACTCTCCCCAATCAGTAAAACCAGCATGCGGATGGAGCGCACATTCCGCTGGTTTGCTCTTTTTCCGGTTTCGCTGCCAAGTCTCCGGACGCTTTAGATAGCCCGACTCCTGATAAAACTTAATCGGGTTTGGAATAAACCGCAAATCAGACGATTCCCACTGAAGAACCCCTTCAGACAAGTTTTGGGTGCCGGCGAGCACAGTATTTTCACCATCCCGCATAATCGCTTCGGCGATTGCAATTTGTTGCAGATGAGGGATTGGTTTGCTCTGAAGATGTTCATTAGCGGGATGGAGCCGAGCAATTCGATCTACTGCCGAGAGTTCATTGCTAATCGCACACGCTGATCCAAATAACTCGGGTTGCGTTTCGGTTTGACGATCATTCGGCCTGCTTAAAATCGACTTTTCTCCTAAGCGTTGTTTCCGTTTGCGTTCTTTATTTGCCTGCCGTTCTTGCTCATCACGGACCATTCGGCGTGAGAAGATGGCACCCCGCGTATTGCGCTGGGCCACTCCCTTGTCCAACAACTCCGCAATGCACTCAAGATTCGAAGGAATGTCGCCACCGATTGCCGCTGCGATTTCTTCATCGCCCCACGGCCGACCGCCAGCGTCAACGAACACCCCTCGATCTGGGCATTCAAACAGCAGACACAACATATCCATCCACACACCCTTTGCAGCTTTCGAGCAGCGCCGAAGGCTTGGGTCCTTTTGCCAATCGCCGGGATAAAAAATGAAACCGGGCAGCTTTGCCATGTCATTTACAAACCTGCCCGACCATTTCCATTCGCGCAAGGTCAATTTTCATTTTGACTGTGTAGATGTTGTGGAGATGTCGGCCCCGTTGTGGAGGATGGAGGAAAAGGAAGTCGCTACACAAGAACAAGCCAGGTTTTTTTAGGTTCTGAATCTATTCTTAATATTACTGGTTCAATTTCATATTCACTTACAGACAAGTGCGTGACGGAAGGCGTGACGCCAGCGTGACTATACCAAATGAAAACAAAAAGTGCTCAGCGCGGAAGCTCTGTGGCAATCCTGTGGAGTTATGGGTTGATTGTGGAGAACTGAGGAGAACGCAACATTCCAGCTCTAGGCGCTCTGCCGTGAGGCTAACCGCGAGTTCCAGCGCTTGGCCTCTGCTTCACAATCTGGCGAACAACTTGCAAGAACGACTGTGCCTCTGCTCGCAAGGGACGATGCCGGGGATGGATGATGTCCAAGCTGCGGTGGAGCGGTTCGGCGTCCCATAGTTTGATGGTCACCAGTTCGCCGCGGCGAATCTCGGGAGCGACCGCCATGGCCGGCAGAAATGCCATGCCGAGGCCGCGTTCTACCATTCGCTTCGCCGTCTCGATGGTATCTACCTCCATGGCGACGTTTGGGACCAGCGCGGCATGCCGGAACAGGCCTCGGGTGAGTGTCCAGTCACTCGATCCACGCTCGTAGAAGATCAACGGCCAGGCTGCGACCTCGCTCAGGCGAGCCCGTCTCGACTTCGAGGGAAGTTGTTCCGTGTGGGCAGTGAGCAACAGGGGATCATCCCGCAGAGGAATGGTTTCCACTTCCGGATGTTGCAGCGACCTGGCCAGACCAATTTCTGCCTCTTGTCCGAGCACCATCTCGAGCACTTCTTTGGAATGGCCGGGCCGGATGCTGATTGCGACCCTTGGAAATTCGCGCTGAAATTTCTTTAGAACGTCCGGCAAGAAGTAAACCGAGATGGAGAGGCCCGCGGCAATCTGCAGAGGTGTGTCGCTTCCTGGCTGGAGCTGGTGCACGGCTTGGCGCGCGATGGAAGCAGTCTTCAGTAGCTGCTCCGCATAAGGGCGAAACAGGCGCCCAGCGCTTGAGAGCATCAGGCTGTTACGAGACCGCACAAACAGGGCTACCCCAAGCGACTCCTCAAGTGCGCGAATTCGAGAGCTGACCGCCGGCTGCGAGACGCGCAGGGCCTCAGCGGCTCGGTGAAAACCTCCAAAGGTTGAGACTGCGAGAAACGTTTCCACTTGCGCAATTTCCATAGCCACGCTCCGTCAGCCAGTTTTGCTGTCAGCCTGAGAATATATTCTTATCGCCAAAGGTTGCCTGATAATAATTACTTATCAGGCTAATTGAAACGTTCCGTTTGCTTCCCGATTGCGGCGGACCAACAATGCAAGATGAGCGGCGTACGCGAGTTTCGATATCGCCGCAGCTGGATAAGGTGCTTGGAGAACGACTATGGCGACCGCCATTCCTGAAACTTTGACCGGATTTCGGATTAACACTCCCCCGGCGGATTTTGATCCTACGAAGGACCTGCCTGAAGGCTTTCTGGAGTTTTTGGTGCCTTTGCACCGTAAGTTCTCGCCCTGGCGCTCCGAATTAATTGAAGACCGGCGGCTGGCGCTGGACGATTCCCACGCTGGCTCAAAGCCGGTGCATCGTTATCCCGGGCCGGCGGTGCGGAACGGATGGCAAATCGAGCTGCCGGAATGGTGCCAGGACCAGCGCAACCAGATGACCGGGCCAGCCGACGACGCCGAGCTCGTGGTCAAAATGCTGAACTCAGGCGCTCCCGGCGTCATGCTCGACTTAGAAGATTCGACGGTCAACGCATGGGAGCACCAGCGACTGGGCGCGGAAAATATTCTGTCCGCATTGCGCGGAACCCTGACGTATGCGGACAAGAAGCGTGACAAGGTGGTTGGGATACAACCGAGCTCAACCGTAATCTGGATTCGTCCGCGCGGGCTTCACATCCAGCAGGGGGGAATTTTCAGCGAGCCGATGGCCGCATCCTTGTTCGACGTGGCCCGCATCGTCTATCGAGTGGATCCGGCGGAGTTGAAGCATCCGCTGTGTATCTACGTTCCAAAATCCGAGTCGGCGGAAGAAGCATTATGGTGGCGTGATCTGTTCCAGGCGATGGCTGAGGCACGCGGTTGGCCGAAGGACTACATCAAGTGCATGGCGCTGGTGGAGTCGCACCCGCTCGCATTTCAGATGGAGGAATTTCTCTACAACTTGCGCGAACACATTCTGGGATTGAACCTCGGCCGCTGGGACTACATGGCGAGTTTGATCGATTTCAATTTGACCGATCCCGATTGGGTGCTACCCGACCGCAACACCATCCCGCATGACGTCGCATTTTTCCAAAACCTGCGCGAGTTGATGCCTGAGGTTTGCCACAAACGCGGCATGTTGGCGATCGGTGGAATGACGGCGTTGTATCCCAGCCGGACCGATGCCGAGCTGAACACGCGTGCTCTCGATGTTCTTCGAAAGGACAAGAAGAATGAAGCGGTTTGCGGAATGGACGGTGCGTGGACGGGGCATCCGGACCAGAACCAGATTGCGATCGAACAGTTTCCCTCTCCGAACCAGCTCCAAAGACGGGCGCCTCAGCTTGAGCGATACCCGAATCTTCGGCCCCCGATCCATGGCGTGGGCCAGAGATCCGTTTCGGGTACGCGGGCTGCAGTGAAGACCGTGATTCGCTATCGTAACGGCGTTCTGAATGGGAAGGGCGCAAGTTTGCTGGATGGATATATGGAGGACCTTGCCACTGACAGGATTTACCGGCTGATGCTTGCGCAACGGATGCGCCACGGCGGCGTCGAGGATGAATCTGGAAAGCCGGTGCCGCACACCGCAGATTTTATCCACCGGATTTTCGAGGAAGAACTCGACAAGCTCGTTTCCGATTCCAAGTACGCCGACGAAGGCACGCGTGAGAGTTTCAGTCAGGCGCGGCAAATTGCGGAGGCGATGGTGATGAGGGAGGAATTCAATCCGATCTAAGAAGTGATTGCGGCAAGAACGCGATTGGGGCGATCTTATACGAGGAACGAACATGGGCAGCAATGGAAAAATGAAGACCGATTGGGCGTCGAATCGATGGAAGGGAATTACCCGTCCATATTCGTGGCAAGACGTGGAACGCCTGCGCGGAAGCTTGCAGATCGAGTGCACGCTCGCGCGCCACGGAGCAGAAATGCTTTGGGAAATGTTGCAAACTGAAGCGTTTGTGCCCGCGCTGGGAGCATTGACCGGCAATCAGGCGGTCCAGCAGGTCCGAGCGGGGCTCAAGGCGATCTACGTCAGCGGATGGCAAGTCGCCGCAGACGCGAATAATGCCGGAGAGATGTATCCCGACCAGAGCTTGTACCCATGCGACAGCGTTCCCGCGCTGGTGCGCAGGATCAACCGTGCATTGCAGCGCGCAGACCAAATTCACCACGCCGAAAAAACAAATGACGTGACCTGGTTCGTGCCCCTGGTGGCCGACGCCGAGGCGGGATTCGGTGGGAACCTTAACGCCTTCGAACTTATGAAAGCGATGATTGAGGCGGGCGCGGCATGCGTCCATTTTGAAGACCAGCTATCGTCGGCGAAAAAATGCGGTCATCTGGGCGGCAAAGTCCTGGTGCCAACGTCGGAAGCCATTCAAAAACTCGTTGCCGCCCGTCTGGCCGCAGACGTAATGGGAGTCCCCACGCTATTGCTTGCGCGCACGGACGCTAACAGCGCACAGTTGCTGACCAGCGACGTAGATCCTCGCGATCATGCCTTTCTCACTGGCGAAAGGACCAGCGAAGGCTTCTTCTGCATTCGCGGAGGGCTGGATTCCGCAATCTCCCGTGCCATGTCGTATGCTCCTTATGCGGACCTGATCTGGTGCGAGACGTCGGAACCGAATCTGGAAGAGGCCCGCGCTTTTGCCGAAGCGGTGCACGCGAAATATCCCGGCAAGTTGCTGGCTTACAACTGTTCGCCTTCATTCAATTGGAAGAAAAAACTGGACGAAGCCACGATTGCGCGCTTTCAGCGAGAACTCGCGTTCATGGGCTATAAGTTCCAATTCGTCACCCTCGCGGGCTTCCACGCACTGAACCTGAGCATGTTCGAGCTTGCCCGGGGATATAGAGAGAGCGGAATGCAGGCGTACTCACAACTTCAGCAAAAAGAATTTTCGAATGAGCTCTTCGGCTATGAAGCCGCCAAGCATCAGCAGTTCGTGGGAACCGGCTACTTCGACCTGGTCGCAAAGGTAGTGGCAGGCGGATCAACGTCAACTACTGCGCTGGACGGTTCCACCGAAACCGAGCAGTTCTCTGCGATGCCGCCTGCCACGACGACCTCTGAAGAAATGCTGATGCCCACTGGCGATTGACGCCTGAGCCGCCTCAAGCCGCTGCAGCAGCCGAGTCCAGACGGCGGAGTACTCAAAGTCGGCATCTGGCGCGGATTTCCACAGTTGACAAGCGCGAAAAGCGGGCGCTAAATAACTGCGGCAGGTTTCCACCACAAACAAGCGTACTCCGCCGGACCGCAAACGACTGCGATCTGCGGTGCCGCTTGCTGAAAAGAAGGAAGCCCTCCCCAGGAGCTACGATGAACAAAGCAGATTTGATTGACCGCATTGCGGCAGGCGCCGGCATCAGCAAGACCCAGGCTGCAAGCGCCATTGACACGAGCGTTGAGAGCATCACCAGCGCATTGAAGAAAGGCGATCGCGTTGCTCTGATCGGGTTTGGCACGTTTTCGATTTCGCAACGGAAGGCGCGCAATGGCCGCAATCCCCAGACCGGGGCGACTATCAAGATTGCCGCTCGCCGCGTCGCGAAGTTTACTCCGGGCGCAGAGTTGAAAAAGGCAGTGAATCGAGGGAAATAGCATTCGCTTTCGGAGAACGGCAGGGATCGCTCCTGCCGTTTTGTTTTTGGCCATAAGCCGTTCGGAATTTCAAAAGCCTTTAACCGCAGAAGGCGCAGAGAACAGCCGCAAAGGTCGCAGAGAAAGCGAAAACCAAAAGCAGCCACGGATTTCACGGATTAACGCGGATCGAAGAAAAATAGTAATTCCACAATCCACATCATTCGTCTGAGCTCGCAGGGATCAGCGCATAGTTTTCAATTAGCCTGAATGCCTCTACCGAGTTGCCAACGACCAACAGCCAACGACCGCTGTTTGCTGAATCCTGCGACGATCCTTTAGAATCAAATGGTTCAGACCAAGATTTGGAGACTCCATGAAGGCAGCCATTCATCCCTCATATAACGAAGTGCGCGTGCATTGCGCCTGCGGCAGTACTTTCAGCACCCGGTCCACCCACAAGGGCGACATCCACGTAGAAATCTGCTCAAGCTGCCATCCTTTCTTTACCGGCAAGCAGAAGCTGGTGGATACAGCCGGCCGCGTGGAGCGTTTCCGCCGCAAATACGGGAGCGGCACCGGAGCAAAAGCCGCAGAGAAGAAATAAGGTTGGCGGGCGCCCGCCCTACACGTACAAGCCTTCGCCGTGGCGAAGGCTTTTCCTTGTGTGCCGAGCAGGGTCGACAGCTCGAGGGTGAAAGTCCCTTTGACAACTTGATGGAAGTGAAGTCATAGCGAAGCGCAAGGGTGAAACAACACTCGCCGCGAGGCGGGGCCTGAAAGAAGCGTGGAGCAAAGATGCGAGCCGATG
>QHZR01000363.1 GCA_003224755.1 Acidobacteriota bacterium | reverse complement strand
TGCACATTTATGGAACACCCCAGCAATCTATCGAAGTAGACGAAGTTTCGTATGAAGAGTAGAACGTATCAGGATGGCAAATGGCTGTCTATCGCAACACCCCAATCGCCCGAGAACATTAGAAAGCTGCCGTCATCCAACTTCCGGTGGGTCATGTTATACAATTCGCCCGTGAGGCGCTGCGTCTTCGGTTCTCTTCTCCTGTTTCTTGTGCTGTGCAGTGGAGTTTCTGCACAAGCTCCGGGTAAGTCGAAGCTCAGTTACAAACTTCTCTCGATCCACGTGAATGGTCTCGACCATTTCAAGGAAGACCAGGTGATCGCGGCCTCTGGCCTGAAAATTGGGCAATTTGCCGGCGAGCCGGAGTTTCAGCAAGCCGCGCGGAAACTCGGCGAAACCGGACTTTTTTCCAATCTAACCTACAAGTACCAGTATTCAACCGCTGGATGCAATTTGGATCTGCAAGTAGCGGAGAACGAAAAGCTTGTTCCGATCACCTTCGATAATTTCGTCTGGTTTTCTGATGACGAGTTGACTGGCCTGCTGCGGTCGCGGCTGGCTCTATTTGAAGGCCGCGTGCCGTCGGCTGGGAACCTTGCGGATCAGGTCGCGCAAGCCCTGAAGCAGATTCTTGACGACAAGAAAATCTTCGGCGAGGCCGAATATCTTCCAGCAGGTGCATTGAACGGGCCGATCACATCCTACGTGTACAAGGTAAATCTGCATCCGGTCGTGGTCCGCAACATGGACTTTTCTGGCGCGGCGCAAGCTGAGCTTCCGGCTTTGGAGGCCGCTGCCAAGCCTCTAACCGGGCAAGACTATCTGCGGTCGAAAATGCGGGTGCAGGAGCAATTGAACTTGCTTCCGGTTTATTTGGCGCGCGGATACCTCAAGGCGCACTTCAGCGATGCGCAAGCCAAGGTTGCAGAGGATGGAGCGCAGACCCTGGTGGATGTCAGCTTCCCGGTTGCTCCAGGCTTGCAGTACAAGCTGGTTAAAGTGGAGTGGGCTGGCAATGCCGTTTTGCCCACCGACAAGCTTCAATCGCTTATTCACCTGAATGCAGGGGAGCCGGCAAACGCCGTTCAACTTACGAATGACCTTGAGGAAGTGCACAAGCTATACGGAACGAAGGGCTACCTATTCGCGCACGCCGACCCCACGCCAGAGATGGACGATTCGTCTGCAAGCGTAAGCTATCAGCTCAGCGTGACCGAGGGCGATTTGTATCGTATGGGCGAGCTCACGATTGACGGCATCCCGCCAGCGAACGAAGCCAAAATGGCACAACAGTGGCAGCTGAAGAAGGCCGATCCATTCGACGATAGTTATCTACAACGGTTCTTCAAGATCATGTACCACGATGTTGGATTGAAGGTTCCCTACAACATAATTCCAAAGCGGTCGATCAATCAGCAGGACAAGACTGTGGACGTGGCACTGCACTTTGTGCCGAAGGGATGAACGGGAGATTCTCTTTGCGGCCTTTTGCGAGTGCTCTGCGACCTTTGCGATTAAAATCTTTAGAGCCTTTGACGGCAGAGTTCGCAAAGGCATCGATTTCTGGAGGGATGCCATGAAATTACAGAGACTGAGACTACTCAGCCTAATCGCTGTTCTGGCGGTCAGCGCGTTCGCCGCTTCCAAATCTCAAACTTTTGCCGGCGAAGTGAGCGATGCGATGTGCGGCGCCAAGCACATGATGCCGGGGAACGCGGCCTGCCTGCGCACCTGCGTGAGCAAAGGCGCGAACTACGCGCTGGTGGTGGGCGATAAGGTTTATACGCTCCACACCGCCGACCAGACCGCGCGTAAGACCCTGGACAAGCTGGCTGGCGAGAAAGCAAATGTGACCGGCACGGCTGACGGCGACACGATCGAGGTCAGTAAAGTCGGTCCGGCCAAGTAGGATCGCTGTGGAATTCCTCGGGCGGGCGGGCGAATTGGGCAGAAACAGCGTCCCATCCAGACGGTGTTTTCTTTTCTTGTACTTTTCATCTCCGCTCACGACCAGCTATGTTATGTTTGACGATTCATTCACTCAAAAACCCGGAGGGTTTCTGAATTGTCCAAAGACATGGTCCCCAAACGGATCTTCTTCACCAAGGGGGTCGGTAAACACAAAGAGCGCCTGACGTCGTTCGAGCTGGCGCTACGCGACGCCGGAATCGCAGCCCAGAATCTGGTCCGGGTTTCCTCCATCTTCCCGCCGCAATGCAAATTGGTCCCGCGGTCGCAGGGACTGCCCTATCTGAGCCCGGGGGAGGTGGTGTTTTCTGTGGTTGCGGAAAACTCTACGCATGAGCCGCACCGGCTCTTGGCGGCAAGCATCGGTGTCGCCATTCCCGCCGATCGCAATACTTATGGCTATTTGAGCGAGCACCATTCCTTCGGCGAGACCGAAGATTCCGCCGGAGACTATGCCGAAGAGCTCGCCGCCGAAATGCTGGCCACGACGCTGAACGTCGAGTTCGATCCCGACCGGTCCTGGGACGAGAAGAAAGAGATTTACCGTATCTCGAACAAGATCGTCCGGACGGCAAACGTTACGCAGTCGGCGGTGGGGGACAAGCGCGGATTGTGGACGACAGTGATCGCAGCGGCGATTTTTATCTTTGACTGATACCCATTCAAGCCGTTAGGCACGTTTCCTGTATGCCTGCAAAAGAAGTCTGTTCAATTTGCGGCTGCAATCTCCACCGCTCAGGAGAATACGCGACGCCTACAGTTGCAGGGCGCTCGCATGCCACCGAACATCATTTTGTCGCAGAGCGATTTTTTGGCAGATCGACGAACAGGCGTGGCACCAAGAGAGAGGGTGGTTTTAGCTCCTGCCCGTTTGGATACGAAGGCAAAATGGCAGTCTACTGTTACGAGTGCCCCGAAGAGCTACTGCATAACCCAATACTTTTACCAGAGGATGTAAAGAACTTCTCCAAACTAGTCCGAAAACGCGGCTATGATGAAGGTGAGAAACCAGAACATAGAGTACAAATTGCGGGACGTATAAAATTGTTGCATGAGATTATCGAAGCTGGACTGAAACAGCTAATATCCAACCACTCGAGTATGCCCATTTAACATGCAAGCCAATTTACCATTCGATCCTCTCCTTCCCGCGCTCCGGGCCGCTTAAGATTTCGGCGTGGCGGTTCTTGGACGTAATTTTCGCGACGAGCTTATGAAGGCTCGGTTTTTCGCCACCTTTGGCTGGCCTACTTGCGCGCGCCGGCTTTTTCTTTCTTAGCCTTTCCATTAACTGATTTTATCTTCCCCAACCTCTCCAGCACTGCGGCCACAATCAATGGCAAGCCTACGGTCGCATCCACGAAAACTTCGCCGAAGCGGCCGCCTTCTGCCGGGGGCACAAACTTTCCCCAGGAAATCGCTTCGCTATAAGGACTACCTGACAGACCGCCCCAATATACCGGCTCGGGGCAGATTCGCACGCCATAGTGGTAACGCTTTAGCGGCAAATTTTCCCCCAAGCGACGGTGCCGCAACTCAATAAATGGCCCGAACTGCTGCGACCAGTTGCGCGGAACTCCTCCACCAATTGTGAAAATTCCCAGGCGCTTCTGCCGAAGCAATGTCGAAGCGAAATGCTCCAAATCTTCAAAAGGATCAAAGCGAATCTTGTGGCGCCCCGAGCCCTCGCGCATACGATTGTGCAGAGCGATATCGAGTCCAAGTTCCGAATCCGTAAACGCAGGCACAAAAACCGGCACACCTTTCTCGTAAGCCGATTTCAGAATCCCGCGCTGCTCCTTCGAACGCCTTGCCAGGAAACCGCCGATGGCATGGTTAAGCTTGTAGGAGCACATCACTTCAGAGTGGTCCCAATTGCCGAGCACCTCTGCCATTACCCGCTCAACGTCGTCGAGATTTTGCTCAGGCTCGAGCGTGTCATAAACGCGGTTGTATCCCTGCTCGTAAAGCTCGGTATCGGGTACGTCGGGGTTGTAGCGGAAATGCGAGCGGCCCGTAGCCTCAACCAGTCCGTGCGCCATGAGCGCACCGGTGGAAACGATGGCGTTCACAATGCCCCGCTCGATCAAGTCGGCGACGATCAGTCCCTGCTTGGCAACGGTCATCGCGCCGGCAAGGGTCATGACCACAAAGCAATCCTTGTCGCGGGCCATGGCTTCGAGAACGTCAGCAGCCTCACCGATTTGGCGCCCAGTGAAGGCAGTCTTCGACATTGCAACCACCAAATCGTTAATGGAGCGCACGTGGGAGAGATCCAGCGGCTCGAGCGGAATCAACTGGTCTTCAATAGGGTTGTGTAGCTCGCGGTCGATGCCGGTGCCGTCGTGATTGTCGTGCTTCATAGTTGTCCCCTGGGGTTCTGATTCGAAGGATTACTTTACTAGAGCAAGAAGTGATCGTGCCAGTAAGCAAAGAGGATTACCGCCGAGATCGCAGAGAACGCAGAGAAAACATTCATGAATTTCCCGGCGAACTCGGTGTTCTCGGCGGTAATTTCCTGGTGACCCGGATGGTATGCTAGGTCGTTCGTGGAGATGGAAACCTTGGCCGACAAATTTCGTGTAGGACTCGTCCAGATGTCGGCGACCCCGGACCCGGACAAGAATCTGCAGCGCGCGATTGATCGCCTGCATCAGGCCGCCGCAAAGGGTGCGCAAATCGTGTGCCTGCCGGAGCTTTTTCAGACGCAATATTTTTGCCAGCGCGAAGATGCAGTGCTGTTTGATTTAGCCGAGCCGATTCCGGGACCAACGACTGCCAGACTGTCAGAGGTCGCCAAACAGCTGAAGATCGTTCTGGTCGCGTCATTGTTTGAGAAACGAGCACCGGGCGTGTATCACAACACTGCAGTGATGATTGACAGTGACGGCAGCCTACGCGGAATTTATCGCAAGATGCACATTCCCGACGATCCGCTTTACTACGAAAAGTTTTATTTCACTCCCGGCGATCTCGGTTTCAAGGCGTTCGACACGCAAGTTGGTCGCGTGGGGACACTCGTGTGCTGGGACCAGTGGTACCCGGAAGGCGCGCGTCTCACAGCCTTGCAAGGAGCGCAGGTTCTCTTTTACCCAACGGCGATCGGCTGGCATCCGGACGAGAAAGAAAATTTCGGAGCGGCACAATACGATGCGTGGCAGACGATTCAGCGTGCCCATGCAATCGCGAATGGCGTTTACGTCGCGGTCGTGAACCGAGTTGGATTCGAAGAAGGCGATATCCGTGGGAAGAAAGCGCCGGGCAAAGGACTGGAATTTTGGGGCGGATCATTTCTGTCCGATCCGTTCGGACGCGTGATCGCGCTGGCTTCGCACGATAAAGAAGAAATTTTGGTTGGAGAGGTTGACCTGCGCGCGCTGGAAGACATCCGCCGCAACTGGCCCTTTCTGCGCGACCGCCGGATTGACGCGTACGCGCCGATCACCAGCAGGTTGATTGACTGACTTCATGCCTCGTTCGCACTCAGATGAAATTCGATTTCGCATGCCAGCGGAATGGGACCTCCACGCGGCCACATGGCTGGCGTGGCCTCACTACAAGCTCGACTGGCCGGGAAAGTTTGAGCCGATTCCGTGGGTCTATGCGGAAATCATTCGGTACCTGAGCCGGCACGAACGGGTGGAGTTGATCGTCAAGGATGCTGCGGCGGAGCGCCTTGCGCGCAAGACTCTGAAGCGTGCTCATGCACTGAACAGCAATATTCGTTTTCATCACTGGCCGACGAATCGGGTTTGGACGCGGGATTCGGGATGCGCTTTTGTTTGGTGGTGTGGCGCGGGCGCCCTCGCCCGCGAAGATGCGTCAGGTCACAGTCCCCACCCTGTCGCGACAAGGGTGGGGCAGCCCCAGGTTGAAAACAAAGCTCGTCAGGAACTGGCTGCCATCAAATGGCGCTTCAATGCTTGGGCAAAATATCCCAACTGGCAGCAGGATGAACAAATTGGCAGCCTGATGGCACGAACGGCGGGTCCGCACGAAATTCGTCCAACGTTCGGCAAGAATTGGGTTGTGCTCGAAGGCGGCTCGATTGATGTCAACGGGCAAGGCACCTTGATCACCACGGAAGAGTGTCTGCTAAGCCGAGTGCAACAGCGCAATCCAGGAATGAAGAAGCGTGACTACGAGAAGATCTTCGCGCAGCATCTCGGCGCAACTAACGTGATCTGGCTCGGATCAGGAATTGTCGGTGACGACACTCACGGGCACGTGGACGATATCACGCGTTTTGTTTCTCCTGACACTGTACTCACCTGTGTGGACGCCGATCCGAAGAGCGACAACTACGAAGCGCTGCGCGAGAATATTCGACGATTGCGCGATGCTGTAACGGAAGACGGGAAATCTTTGGCCACGATTGATCTCCCGATGCCTGCGCCTGTTTATTTCGAAGGCCGGCGGCTTCCCGCAAGTTATGCCAATTTCTATATTGCGAATGGCGTCGTACTTGTTCCTGTCTTTAATGATCCTAATGATCGCGTTGCGCTCGACATTCTGGCGGACATTTTCCCCGATCGCGAGATCGCACCCATTTACTGCGGAGACCTGATTTGGGGATTTGGCGCCATCCACTGCATGACGCAGCAGCAACCAGCGGATTGTGTAGAGACGTAGCTTGCTACGTCTGCCGAAGATGTTGCAGGCAATGCCTCTGTAAAGACGATTTCACAATGCAATCAACTGATGATCGAGGCAATCAGGATGGATCGCATCAAGCAGTCCGTTCAGCAGTTCCCTGCCATATTTCGCGAGGAAGTAAACGCC
>QHZR01000362.1 GCA_003224755.1 Acidobacteriota bacterium | reverse complement strand
ATCGTGCTGGTCGCCCGCGGAAGGGAAACCATATCCGGCATTGGTTTAGCGAGCGCGGAAGTCTATGATCCGGCCACCGGTATCTGGTCTATACCGAAAGCCTTTGGTGGGACCGGCATTATACAATTCCGCACTCGCGAGAAAGCCGCCGCCGGCGCTATTTCCACCTGCGACGAGCACGAAGCCACCGGAGAGCAACGTCGCGGTGTGGAGGGCCCGAGCATTATTGAGGCTGCCTGTGACCGTCCAATTTCCCAGGGCCGGATTGTACAGTTCCGCGGTCGCGACAGAGCTTTCGCGGCTAACGCCACCTGCGACCAGCACCTCGCCATCGCAAGTGCCATCGCAAAGCCTTGTTGCGGTATGCTCCCACCGGGCAACATTGAGGCTGCCGGTCGGTGTCCAAGTTCCAGTGGCCGGGTCGTAGAGTTCCGCGCTTGCCAGTATTGCAGTGTCATTCGCGCCTCCAGCTACCAGCACCTTACCGTTGGCCAGCAACGTCGCCGTGTGGTCCTGGCGTGCAGTGGCGAGGCTGCCGGTCGCCGTCCAAGTTCCTGTGGCCGGATCGTACAGTTCCGCGTTGGCACAAATGTGGTTAGTACCATCGTATCCCCCTGCCACCAACACCATCCCGTTAGGCAGCAAGGTCGCTGTGTGGTAACCGAAACGGGGAGTAGTGGTGCTGCCGGTGAAACTCCAAGTCTCCGTGGCTGGATCGTAGAGCTCCGCGCTATTGGGGTCGCCCCGTGGTGTGCCGACGACCAGCACCCTGCCATTAAAGAGCAATGTTGCAGTATGGTCGACGCGGACAACATGCATGCCGATGGTTCGTGTCCAAGTTCCCGTGGCCGGGTTGTAGAGTTCCGCACTTGACAGTGGTCCATGATTGGTATGGTCGGGCCAACCTCCCGCCACCAACACCCTGCCATCGAAGAGCAACGTCGCCGTGTGGAGCAACCGACCATCATTGAGGCTGCCTGTGACCGTCCAATTCTCCGTGGCTTGATCGTAAAGCTCCGCGCTTGCGAGTCCGGGGTATGGAAAAGTCTCCGGACGTGGTCCCGCACCACCTGCGACCAGCACCCTGCCATTAGAGAGCATCGTCGCCGTGTTCGTGTTCGTCGCCGTGTGATAAGCCCTAGGAATATTGAGGCTGCCGGTAAACTCCCATTGAAAGGGAGTGCCGGCACACGGTTGCACCAGCACCGCCGCACATAAGAACAACGCCAGGCGTGCGCCGAGCATTGTCGCCAGCGGGCAAAGGGCATACTCAAAACGGCCTCGCCCGAGCGAACGTGTGATCGTTTGAATCCGGCTTGTTACTGGAGTGAACGTTTTCATGGGGGGGCCAAAAGTGGAACGCCCCTTCTACCTGAATTGGCAAGAGTGTGTCAATATTATTTTGAATTCCTGCACCGCCGATCCGCCTTCGCGATGCTCCTGCCCGACGGTTTCCGGCGAGCACCAAGGATTAGCGATTCGCGGCTACAACACACGATCAGCTACCGACTACCGGCTATTAGCTGTGCCCCTTACGGGCGGGGCGCCAGCGTTGGACGAGGCCGCGGTGACGGAGTGGCTCGGTCACCAGGCGTCGCCGTTGGCGTCCCGATCTCTGTGGGAGTAGGCGTGGCAGTTGGCGTTGGCGCTCTCACTACATCTTAATGCCGGCTTGACGTCAACCACATCTTGCGAATCAACCCAACGCACTGCAACCCGCATAAAAAAGCGAAAGGCGATGAGAAAAATCAGTACTTGCCCGTAGCTTTGGCTGATCAAGAACGGAGGAATGTAATCGTACTGCTTCGGGTTGAGAAAAGGATCGACGAAATACCATGCGAACGCCGTCACGTAGACGGCAAGCGTGATGGAGAAGCTATCTCGATTCAGCAACTTTGCGCAGCTTTCGACTGTCAGTACGACCAACGCCGCGGCAGCGAGATAGATCGTTAGTTCATTTGTGACCATGAGCGAAGGCGACCCGCACCATTATAAAACATAAATTTGAAACCCAAAGGCGTCGTTGACGCGCGCCGATGGCTACAGCGCCGAACCAAGCTCTTGCAGCCGTTGGGCAAGCGCATCGATTGTGAACTCATTCGCGACGCGTGATGCGGCAGCAAAATTTTGCAGCCAAGTCGGATCGGCGATGCAGTCGCGAATTGCAGCTGCAATGCACGCGGCACTGGGTTCCTTGAGAATAAGGCCGTTGCGAGCGCCCTGCACGACGCGTCCACAGAATTTCGACGAAATTACAGGCAAACCGTACGCCTGCGCCTCGAGCTGCGTAATCGCGAACCCATCCGAGAGCGTCGGAAGAATGAATATGTCAGCAGCTCTGTACCTCTCTGCAGCCTGCTTCCGCGTCACAGGGCCAAACCATTTCGTCCGCGCGTCTCTTGTTAGCGTTTCTGCATTTGCGATCTGCACAGGTCCCACCATCCAAAATTCAACCGGCTCATCGCGCAACATCCGAGCGGCCTCCAGTAGTCTGGCGACGCCTTTGCGTAAATTCACCTGACCGAGGAAAAGCAATCGCATCGGCCGCTCATTTGTAAAACCTTCCGGATACAACCGCGCTCCGACCTCTGACTTCTGACCTCCGATGTCTGGCGTTTCGTATGCGAGCGGAATAATCGATACCTTTTCACGCGGAACTCCGCTGCAAATCAAAGCGTCTCGCGACCATTCGGAATTGACCACAATTCGATCGGCAAGCTCGCACTCCTTCCGCCATGATGCCCAGTATTCCGCAGGTGCGGGCTGCCAGTCGCCGGCCAACTCAGGCACTCGCGCGACCTCTTCTGCCACAATCCTCTCTTCTTCAGGGCCAGGATCGATCTGCACAAGCACCGTTTTCCAGCCCTGTGATTTTGCATGCCGAAATGGTTCAAGTGCTGTGTAACTGTAGCTCAGAAGGACCGGTTGAGAGTTGAGAGTTGAGAGTTGAGAGCAACGAAGATACGAAACGACTCTGCGTTGAAACCAACGGTTGCGCGCAATTATTTTTTGCCAGTCGGTG
>QHZR01000361.1 GCA_003224755.1 Acidobacteriota bacterium | reverse complement strand
GACGGTCAGTTCAATTTCTCTGCCTGCTACACCCACAATTACCGCGAGTTCATGGGCGGATTCAGCGATTGGGTGGAGAAGATCGCGGATAGCAAAAGCGCACACGATTACCGTAAAAATGTCTCAGGGGCTGAGACGGTCTCTATGTGGCAGAGCTTGTCGTTCGGCGCCAACTACAAGGCCGCCTATTGCATGGCGGTATGCCCTGCGGGTGAGGACGTAATCGCCCCCTTCCTCACGAACCGCAAGCAATTTCTGGACGATGTCGTTCGCCCCCTGCAGAACAAACCTGAGACGGTCTACGTTGTTCCCAATTCTGACGCTGAAGAGTTCGTAGCGCGGCGCTTTCCGCACAAGAAGAGCAAGCGTGTGTCGAACGGCCTCGCCGGCCAAGGAACCATTCGCGCCTTCCTGCGAGGCTTGAACTTCGTTTTTCAGAAAGGTCAGTCAAAAGGTCTTAACGCTGTCTATCACTTCACGTTCACCGGTCACGATGAAGTGAAAGCAACAGTCACGATTCGAGACGAAAAGTTGCAGGTTTCCGAAGGCCACAATGGGCAAGCCGATCTGCGACTTACTGCCGATAGCCAGACCTGGCTACGCTTTCTGCGTAAGGAGGCCAATCTCGTATGGGCGCTGCTCCGGAGGAAGATTCGCATTCAAGGATCGCCCAAGTTGCTGCTTGCATTCGGGCGCTGCTTTCCATCGTAAATAGGTACCCTTATCCGAGAGTCAGCAACTTGCGACCACTTCCGCTGTCGTTAAAAGTTCAGATTTCAGAGGAGACTGCCCGAAAAGCGTAGGGCGGAATCACCGGCTAGTCACCCGCTGATTGAGAAAGTGCTCGCTTCGAGGCCCACCGTTGCAGAGCTGATCGGCTTCAAGGTCGAAGAAATCAGTGGCGGGCGCGCTGTTGGCTACTTACAAGCGGGGCCGCAACATGCTAATCCCATGGGCACGATGCACGGCGGAGTGTTGTGCGATCTGGCGGACGCGGCAATGGGCATGGCCTTTGCTTCTACCCTTGAGCCGAGCGAGTCATTTACGACCACATCGCTGAGCATCAACTTCTTTCGGCCTGTCTGGCAAGCGCGATTGCGTGCAGAAGCCCACGTAGTGACGAGGGAAGAATCTGGGTTATGTCGAATGTGATGTGTCCGATCAGAATGGCAAGCAGGTCGCAAAAGCAAGCTGTAGCTGTTTCGTTTCGCGAGGCGAGCACGCAGAACAGCGCTGACCGGGGAGCGGAGACTTCTCCGCCATTCTTCTGGTACTTGTCGGAATTCAGTCTTGGGCGCAACTGTCCAAGACTGTTCGTCTCCGATTTGCAGTTTCCCAAAGTGGCCCCTGACGCGAGATGATTGCATCATGTGTTCTGGGATACACTCTCCCGAATAATGGGGCGCCTTCTTCGAAAACGACATGAGCGGAAGTAGAGATAACAATCTGGATCCCCGGTGCGCGCCAGACCCACAGGCGTACTTAGAGCGACAAAACGAACGACTGCAATTGCTCCTGGACCTGACGACCCGCATCACCTCGAATCTCGACCTGCGCGAAGTGCTGCGCGCGATTTCTGCCAACTTTCGCGAGGTTATGCACTGCGACGGGGCCGGGATCTGGCTGCCCGGCGAAGAAGCGGGAACGTTCAAGCTATATGCGCTGGATTCGCCCGGTAGTAAGGGGTTCGCCAAGGAGGAGCTGATCATCACTCCGGCCGAGAACGATCCCGGCAAACGAGCGTTCGAGACGATGAAGCCGATGGTCGCGACGGTAACGGAGATCGGTTGGCCCGGCGGCGGCGAGGGGTACAGACTCGCAGCGGCGGAAGGCATGAAGAGCGCTTGTTTTATCCCGCTGGTAAGTCGCGGCCGGGCGCTGGGGGACCTGATGATTGTGCGCGCAACGGAGGGAACCTTTACAGCAGAAGAGGTCGACTTCCTCAGCCAGGCCGCGGGCCAGATCGCAATTGCCATCGAAAACGCCCTTGCCTACCGTGAGATCTCCGAACTGAAGGACAAACTAGCGCAGGAAAAGCTCTATTTGGAAGAAGAAATCCGCACCGAGATGGATTTCGAGCAGATTGTAGGGACCAGCCCGGCGCTCAAGCACGTCTTGCAACTGGTGGAGACGGTCGCTGCGAGCGATTCAACAGTCTTGCTTTTGGGCGACACCGGCACAGGGAAAGAATTGATCGCACGCGCAATCCACGACCGCAGCCGCCGCAAGGAGCGCACTTTTGTGAAGCTCAATTGCGCGGCAATTCCCACCGGTCTGTTGGAGAGCGAGTTGTTCGGGCATGAAAAGGGAGCGTTCACCGGCGCCATCAGCCAAAAAGCTGGACGAATGGAACTGGCCGACCAGGGCACACTTTTCTTGGACGAAGTGGGCGACATTCCAATTGAGATTCAGCCGAAGCTGCTGCGCGCATTGCAAGAGCGCGAGTTCGAGCGCTTAGGCAGCACGCATACGCGCAAGGTGAACGTCCGGCTTATTGCCGCAACCAACCGCAATTTGGAAAAGATGATTGCCGACCGCGAATTCCGCAGCGATTTGTTCTACCGGCTGAATGTGTTTCCAATTCGCATCCCGCCGCTGCGAGACCGCCGCGAAGACATTCCGCTGCTGGTGAGCCATTTCGTTCAAAAGTGTGCGAAGCAGATGCAAAAGAAGATCGAAACCATCCCGCCGGCAACGATGAAGGGCCTAACGGCATGGGAGTGGCCAGGGAACATCCGCGAACTGGAGAATTTCATCGAGCGCGCTGTGATCCTGACGCGCGGCAAGTCGCTCGAAGCACCGCTTTCGGAGCTGCGCAAGGCGAGCACCGACACGCCACCTTCTCCCGGCGTCCAGCCCGCGCAGGAAGATATTGCCCGGATCGTCAAAGAATCCATCAGCGCTGCCCTGAACGGGAAAAAGAACTTCTCCGACGAATATTCACAAAAACAGCGTGAGGAAATCGTACGTGTCCTCACCGAAGCTAAGGGTCGTGTCGGCGGGGCTGATGGAGCAGCCGCACGCATGGGAATCAATCGCACGACACTCATCTTGCGGATGAAGAAGTTCGGAATCGATCCCCGGGAGTACGCCTGAACTGGGCCAGCCTTTCCAAATCATTCTGCTGTCGGAACTGACTTCGACAGTCTCAACTCTCGACCCAAGCCGATTTAATCCCCCTCGAAGATTCAGTGAGTTACAGCCTCGCCCGCTTTGGCATGCACCTTGCCTTGATCCCTGTGTAGTGAGGACGCATGTTGAAAATCTCCACTGTCGAAGCGCGAAATCAACGCCGGTTAGTGCTTGAGGGCAAGCTTATCGCCCCGTGGGCCGATGAGCTGAAGGCCGCGTACGAAATGGCCAACTCGGATTTGAACGGCCGCGAACTCGTCATCGACCTGAAAAACCTGACGACGATCAGCGAAGCAGGCGAGAACGTCCTTGTTGAGGTGATGAAGCAGGGAGTGAAGGTCCGGTGCTGTGGCGTCTTCACGAAATATGTTTTGAAACAGCTTACCCGCAGGGTGCGCAGAAATGGTGGTCAGGAGGAGAAGAGATGAGTTACTTGGGGAAAAGGCAGGAAGCGAATCAGTACGCGACCGTTGAAGACTTCCGCAACGTGTTTACCGAGGATCTCGATGGTCTCTACCAGCTTGCATATCTAGTGGCTGGCGATCACGAAAAGGCAGAGCAGGCATTCGTCTCAGGCATCGAGGATTCGGTCAACTCAAACCGTGTCTTCAAGGAGTGGGCGCGGTCTTGGGCAAAGCGCACAGTCATTCAAAACGCGATCCGTTTAGTGCAGCCGCATCCAGCCAATTCCGGCGTATCGGAGGTGCGTTTCGTGATGGCCGATGGCAAGAGACCAGAGCCTCAGCATACTGATCTCGAACTGGACACCGTGTTGGCTCTATGCGCGCTGCTTCTCGGCTGCCTGGCGCTCGATGTTCGTCAAGCGCGCGCGAACGCCATTGAGAAGCTTGCGAATTCAGTTCGCACTGCTGCTGAAAGCATGCGCGACAACGACGCTGTGATTACGGTCAATCGCGTCATTCATTCCGTCGATACTTCGATGCTGAACACAGGGGTGCTGTGATGAAAGCGCTTTGGCCCACTGTATTCGCCAGCTCACCCGCCGCGCGGAAGTTCACTCTCCGATTGGGCTTTGCCCTCGCAGTAGGCGCCAGCATGACCGGATGTGCCGTGGGGCCAAAATACCATCGCCCGACGGTGAATCTGCAGCCGTTTCACAACGCTCCCTCGATCGAAACTCGTACTGCCTCTCTGTCGGCACCGCCCCTCGACCAGTGGTGGACGGGCTTCGGTGATCCTGAGCTGGCACGTATCGTGAAGCGGGCGCTGGACGAGAATCTCGACCTGGCCGCTGCCATGACGCGGGTGCAACAGGCGCGTGCCGCTGCTCAAGGAGCAGGGGCGCAGCGCCTGCCATCTGGAAACCTTTACGCTTCGACGACCTCACTTTCCCAGTCGACCGAGAGTATGTCGGGCCGCGTCGCCGCCCACTTGCCCGGCTATGATCGCCGTCAGAACTACTACGATCTCGGATTCATTGCCAGCTGGGAAACCGATCTGTTCGGCGGTTTGAAGAAAGGAGCTGAAGCTGCTACAGCCGAGGCTCAGGCCGCCGAAGCTTCCCGTACTGGCACTCGCATCACGGTTGCCGCGGAAGCCGCTGATGCCTATATGCAGATACGGGGCGCGCAGGCGCGCTTAATCTTCGCCAACGGCCAGATCGCCACTGACAAGCATCTCGTCGAACTGGTGCAGCAGCGCAGGGATGCGGGCATCGCTTCCGACCGCGAACTCGCTCAGGCCCAAGCCTTGCTGTCGCAAGCGAAGGCGACGATTCCTCTGCTCACAGTATCTCTCGAAGCACAGCTGAACCGGCTGGACGTCCTTATGGGCGCCCAGCCGGGAACGTACGCAGCGGAGTTGAGCTCTGTAGTAGACATTCCCGATGTACCGGAAATCTCTGGCTATGGGACGCCCACGGAGCTATTACGCAGGAGACCTGACATCATCGCTGCCGAGCGAATGGTTGCTGCCTCGAACGCTCACATTGGCCAAGCTCTCGCCGACTACTATCCGAAGCTCTCACTTTCAGGGATCGTAGGATCTCAAGCGCTCGCGCCCGCCCATCTCTTCGAGCAACAAGGATTTCAACCTATCAGTGTAGTAGGTCTGCGCTGGCGACTCTTCGATTTCGGCACTGTCGCTGCGGAAGTGAAGCGAGCGCGAGGCGCCAATGCCGAAGCCTTGCTGCAGTATCGAAGGGCAGTCCTTCACGCGGCCGAAGATGTCGAAGACGCCTTCAGTTTACTGGTCCAGTCGGAGAATCGCCGAAATGAAATCGTTCGTGAAATCGCTGAACTGCAGCGTGTGCGCGACTTGTCACAAGAATCCTACGCCGCGGGTGTCATCGGACTCACCGACGTGCTCGATGCGGATCGTCAATTGCTTGCGGCCAAAGACGACTTGGCCGTAGCTCGAGAGAGCGCCGCACGTGCAGCGGTCGGCTCTTATCGCGCTCTCGGGGGCGGCTGGCTCCCATGATCAAAACCCAACAAATAAAGGAAAGCCATATGAAACGGATCAATTTCAGTTATTTCGCTCTGGTGCTGGTCATTATCGGCCTCGTAGTCGGTTTGGCTGGTTGCAGTCAGAAGCAGGAGCTAGACCCAAGAACAAACCCGGAGCTGGTTCGGATAGTGGAAATAGGTTCGCCGTCCGGCGCAGATCCCGCATTCACTGGCGTGGTTTCAGCGCGTGTTCAGAGCAGTCTTGGTTTCCGAGTTCCCGGAAAGATCACGAAGCGTTTGGTGGATACGGGACAGTTTGTATTACGGCGCGATCAGAAACCGTCGCTGCAGCAAAGGCAAAAGCTCTTCAAGCGGCCAGCGATGAGGCCCGATATCGCGGTTTGGTCAAGAGCGGCGCGGTTTCCGCTTCAATCTACGATCAGATCAAAGCCGCATCCGATGCGGCACAAGCCGAGCTTGCTGCTGCTACCGCTCAGGAGCAGGTTGCGAGAGATGAGGGCGGCTACTCACAAATTCTTGCGGATGCGGATGGCATCGTTATCGAGACCTTGGCCGAGCCAGGACAAGTGGTAATGGCCGGGCAGACGGTTGTGAAGCTCGCCCATTCCGGTCCGCGAGAGGCCGCAGTGAACCTACCAGAGACGTTGAGGCCGGCGGTTGGATCGGCGGCATACGCAACGCTCTACGGCAACGCGATGAGAGTTCCAGTTCGATTGCGACAGCTGGCCGGTGCTGCTGACCCGCAGACCCGCACCTTTGAAGCACGCTACGTTCTCGAAGGCACTGCCGCGAATGCTCCGTTAGGAGCAACCGTTACCGTCCATCTGTCCGGCGATGGAGGGGCTGACGACATGTTGCAAGTACCGGTCGCATCTGTTCTCGATCGAGGGAAGGGGCCCGGCATCTGGTTACTGAACCCTTCTACATCCACAGTCTCATTTCAACCTGTACAAGTACGCCAACTGGGTGAAGAACTGGCAAGCATCAGCGGGAACCTGCACCCAGGACAACAGGTCGTAGCTCTTGGAGTTCATCTCCTTCGCGATGGCCAACGCGTGCGCGTAGAGAGCAAGGCAGAAATTCAATAACGGAGCACCATATGTCAGAAAACAACGAGAAGTCGCACCAGGAAAACGGCATCGCTGGACCCCAGGTTCGCGAATATGCGGCGAAGCAGTTTCTCAACCTGTCGGCCCTCGCAGTACGCGAAAAGGCAGTCACTCTGTTCTTGCTCATTACGATCGTTGCTGCTGGCATCTTTGCCTTCCTGAAACTGGGACGCGCAGAAGACCCCACCTTCACGATCAAGGTGTTTACCGTTGCAGCGGTGTGGCCCGGAGCGACAGCACAGGAGATACAGGATCTCGTTGCCGAACCGCTGGAGAAGCGCATGCAGGAATTGCGCGACTACGATCGCGTAGAGACCTTCACGCGCCCCGGCCTCGCGCTGATGATGGTGACTCTCAAGCACAGCACTCGCCCAGAGGACGTCCCGGAAGAGTTTTACCAGGCTCGTAAAAAGCTAGGCGATGAAGCGCACAAGTTGCCTCAGGGCGTGTTCGGTCCCTTCATCAACGATGAGTACTCGGATGTGACATTCGCGCTCTACTCGGTCGAGGCTCCAGACCTTCCTCCTCGCCAGGTTGCGCGCGAAGCAGAAACTCTTCGGCAGCGGATTCTTCATGTGCCTGGCGTGAAGAAGGTTGACATCGTTGGAGAACGACCGGAACGTATTTTTGTCGAGTTCTCGTACGAACGGCTGGCTACGCTTGGAGTAAGCGCACGAGATATCTTCGATGCGCTGGTTCGCGAGAATGCAGTAACCCCATCTGGATCTATCGATACGAAAGCTCAACAGGTCTCTATTCGACTGGATGGCGCGCTCGATGATCTTCAGAAGATTCGGGATACCACCGTCGTGTCAAGCGGGCACACCCTAAAACTCTCTGATATTGCCGAGGTGAAGCGCGGATACGAAGATCCTGCAACTTTTCTTGTCCGTCATAATGGCCAGCCGTCCTTGCTTCTCAGCATCGTGATGAAGGAGGGCTGGAACGGCCTGGACCTCGGCAAAGCCCTTGTAGCCGAACAGAAGAAGATTTCCGCCGACCTGCCTGCTGGCATCAGCTTCAGCAAAGTAACGGACCAGGCAGTAAACATCCGCGAAGCGGTGGATGAGTTCATGCTGAAGTTCTTTGTTTCTCTTGCCGTCTTGATGCTCGTTAGTATCATCAGCCTCGGTTGGCGTGTAGGAATCGTTGTGGCAGCAGCCGTTCCGCTGACGTTGGCGGCGGTCTTCGTCATCATGCTTCTGACCGGGAGGGTATTTGATCGCATCACGCTCGGCGCTCTGATCCTCGGCCTTGGCCTTCTGGTTGATGACGCGATCATCTCCATCGAGATCATGGTGGTCAAAATGGAGGAAGGGTGGGACCGCATCCGGGCCGCGGGCTACGCGTGGAGTCATACTGCTGCTCCAATGCTTGCAGGGACGCTTGTCACTGTTATTGGTCTCATGCCAGTGGGGTTCGCTCGATCGACCGCTGGCGAGTATGCGGGAAACATCTTCTGGGTAGTGGGTTTTGCCCTGCTCACCTCGTGGGTTGTAGCCGTGACCTTTACTCCTTATCTTGGCGTGCAGATGTTGCCCAAGATTAAAGCCCTG
>QHZR01000030.1 GCA_003224755.1 Acidobacteriota bacterium | reverse complement strand
AGAGACGTAGCTTGCTGCGTCTGGAAGGGCTCTCGAATCTGGCCCGAGACGTTGCAAGCAACGTCTCTACCGAGCTTTCGTCTTTGCTCTTGTCGCTGCTTTCAGCTTCTCAACCTCGCCAACACTTAATCGCCGGAATTCGCCCGGAGGGATATCGAGGTTTAAAGGCCCATAGCGCACGCGCTTGATCTTTTCCACGTGATGTCCGATCTCCTCGAACATGCGCCGGATCTGGCGGTTCTTGCCTTCGATCAGCGTGACCTCGTACCAGGGATTTTCCGCCTCGCGGATCAGGCGAATTTTCGCTGGTGCCGTTTTCACGCGCTGCGCGTCTTTTCGGTGAGTTCCGCTGCGATTACGCCGATTCCCTTTCTCCTCCGCGCTGTCATTCCGAGAGCCTTTAGACTCGAGGAACCTGCTCTTCTCCGATATCGTCAAACCCCGCCTAAGTTTCTCTAGTCCCGACTCGGCGGGTACGCCAGCGACTTTTACAACGTACGTCTTCGGCACATGCGATGCTGCTTTCATCAAACCCTGTGCTAGCTCACCGTCGTTCGTAAGAAGTAGCAAGCCCTCACTGGCATAGTCAAGTCGTCCAACGGGATAGACTCGCCCCCGAATCCCGCGAAGAAGATCCATCACAGTCGGTCGGCCTTCGGGATCGCTAACGGTTGTGACGTATCCCTTGGGCTTATTCATCAGCAGATAAATGTGACGTTCAGCCCGATGGAGCAGTTTCCCATTCACGCGGATGTGATCGCGTTCTATATCAGCTTTGGTGCCGAGCTCAGTTACGACTTGTCCGTTGACCGAGACCGCACCCCCGGTGATCAGCTTCTCCGCCGCGCGGCGCGAGGCGATCCCGGCAGCAGCAATGATTTTTTGCAGGCGTTCAGAGGGCATCGTAGAAAAAGATTAACAGGAATGAGAACTTAGGCCGTCTTGGTCGCGTTGATCTGCTCCGGCTCCGAAAGCGATTCCGCGGCTTCGGAGGCAGATCCCTCTGCGCGCGACTCTGCCGGCAACAGATCGCTCTGGAAAGATTCCGCAACCAACTTCTCGAACTCCTCCATACTGGGGAGCTCGTTCACGTCTTTCAATCCGAAGCGGAGCAAGAATTCTTTCGTAGTCTTGTAGAGAATAGGTCGGCCGATGACGTCTTTGCGTCCGGAGGTTGTGATCAGCTTGCGATCGAGCAGGGTGGCGATGACGCCGCTCGAATCCACGCCGCGAATTCCACTGATTTCCGGGATTGTAACCGGTTGCTTGTAGGCGATTACGGCGAGCGTTTCCAGAGCAGGGAGTGAAAGGCGGATTGGCGGCTTCAAGCTCTTTGCAAATAACCGTACCAGGTCGTGCTGCTCGGGTTTCGTGGACATGCGGTATCCGCCAGCGACCTCGCGGATTTCAATGCCGTGGACGTCCAGCGAATACTCGACCTTGAGTTCTCCGACCGCAAGCATTACCTGCGACCGCAATTCGGTGCCATTGGCGGTCTCCGCGGAATCTTTGACGAGCGCGACAATTTGGTCGGCCGTGATCGGCGTTTCCGCCGCGTAGATGATGGCTTCGACTTTGGCTTTAAGGCTCATCTTATATTCTTAGAATGTCATTCCGACCAAGCCAATTGATCGCATTCGCGATCAATTTGGCGCGTGGAGGAACCTGCTTTTTTGCATGCGCATGGAAAAAACAGGTCCTCTCGATTTCGGAGGTCGCCTGCTCGGCAGCCGATCTGCTTCGCTCGGGATGACAGAGTCAATCATAAATTGCACCGGGCTCGCTTTGAAGTCGTGTCCCTTCAAAGCGCCTACTTCCAATCATCTCTCACTGCGGCCTGTTCCGCCATCACTGCATCGAATCCGACGTGCTTACGAAGCAGAATTTCGCCGAACAGACGGTCCTGCCGTAACTGAATTGCCTGCAACCGTACCAGTTCCAACAACGCAAGAAACATGCAAACCAGGGCGGTGCGCGACTGCACATTCTGCAAAATATGTTTTAAACGTAGCGGGCGATCTTCAAGTGACAGTCGCCGCCGCAGGTAATCAATCATCTGACTGACGGTGACCGTCTCTTCGTCCACTTGCAGAATGGGACGGGAGCGCACGCGTTCCAGCACCTGCTGAAACGTCTTCACCAGATCAATCACGTCCGCAGCAAATTCCGGCTCTGTCCCCTCCGCCTCCATGAATTCACGAATCGCAGGATTCGAGCGCACGGCATCTTCGATTTGTTGCTTTTGCATGAGCATCTGCGCGGCAGACTTGAATTTCTCGTGCTCGATCAGGCGGTTAACAAGTTCGGCGCGCGGATCTTCTTGTTCCTCCGATCCTGCCGCCGGGTCGCGCGGCAAGAGCATTTTCGATTTGATATGAATGAGGACCGCCGCCATATAAATGAAGTCGGCGGCCACGTTCACGTCAAGCTCGCGAAGTCTCTCCACGTACGCCAAATATTGCGCAGTGATCTTGGCGATCGGAATGTCGTAGATGTCAATGTCCTGCTTGCGGACAAGATCGAGCAGCAGATCTAGAGGGCCTTCATAGACCTCGCCGACAGAGACCGCGAAAGCGGAGTCGTTGTCGTTATTTTTGGAAACCGCTACAGGCCCGTTTGCATGTGCGGCGGCGGTAGGCCTGTCGGCGACCGCCGTCTCCGACTTCGCATCGTCAAATCCGGGGTGCCCCATCCTTGTCGCGTCTTTCGCGACAGGGTGGGGACTTTGACTTTCGTCCTGCCGGATTCGTGCTTCCTGGGCCATTTACTTTTCTGCCGTCCCTTCGGGACTCGGTCGTACTTTGCACTTACCCAGGGCTTACGCCCTGGGCTAAACTATGCCGGCCCTCCGGGCCTGAGGACATCGCCAGCGCTGCGAGGTCTACTTCGCTCCCTGAGCATTTCCTGGCGCATCAAACTCCAAAGACATTTTCATCGCCGCGCGGACTTCCTGCATGGTTTCGTTGGCGACCGTGCGTGCCCGCGCTGATCCTGCTTCAAGAATATCCCACGCCAGGCGCGGATTGTCCTCGTATTTTTTCCGGCGATCCTGCATGGGTTGCAGAATCTGCACGAGAGCATCCGCAGCCCAACTCTTGCATTCGATGCAACCGATACCCGCCGACCGGCAGCCCGCATCCACTTTGGCAATGGTATCGCCGTCGCTGAAGGTTTTGTGCAGATCGCCAACCGGGCAAACGTCGGGATTGCCAGCATCGGTACGGCGAACGCGGGCGGGATCGGTGACCATTGTCTTAAGCTTTTGCCGTACGACCGGTTCTGGATCAGTGAGCAGGATGGTGTTGCCATACGATTTCGACATCTTCCGGCCATCGGTGCCAGGAAGCTTTGCCGCAGGAGTCAGCAATGGCTGAGGTTCCGGGAAAACGGGTGCGCCCTGCAGGTTGTAAAACAAATTAAAACGACGCGCGATTTCGCGGGTCAACTCGACGTGGGGTACTTGGTCTTCGCCCACGGGAACAAAGTCGCCCTTATAAATCAGGATGTCGGCAGACTGCAGAACTGGATAGCCGAGGAATCCATAGGTCCCAAGGTCCTTGTCCTTTATGTTGTCACGTTGCTCCTTGTATGTCGGAACGCGTTCGAGCCATCCCAGAGGCGTGACCATCGAAAATAGCAGGTGAAGCTCCGCGTGCTGCGGCACATGCGACTGAATAAATATGGTGCAGCGATCGGGATCAAGTCCTGCAGCTAGCCAGTCAAGTAGAACTTCAATTGAATTCTGTTTGACCTGTGAAGTGTCGGCGTAGTCGGTGGTGAGCGCATGCCAGTCGGCAATAAAAAAGAAGCACTCGTATTGATCCTGCATGCGCACCCAATTATCGAGCGCGCCGACAAAATTGCCGAGGTGCAGCTTGCCAGTAGAGCGCATGCCGCTGAGGACGCGTTTTTTGGTTTGCGCGGACATCATGCGTTCAATACCACCAAGAATATTCGCAGCACTGGGTCCACGAGCTTGCTCAAGAGATTAGGTGCGAAGTAAATGAATGCCATTAGTCCGAATATTCCTGCCATGTCATAAACCTGCCGAATAGATTCGGGCAGAAAGTGCCGCAATACGTGACTGCCATCGAGCGGCGGGATTGGAATAAGGTTAAAAACTGCCAGCAGCACGTTGATCTCGAGGAACTCGAACAGTAAAAAACAGAGCGGACCAAGCGCCGATTGGGCATGAACAGGGTCGTACACTGCCGCTCTTCCCGCCGGCGAAGTCAGTTTGATACCGACGAGGAGCACCGTGGCGGCGGTGGCCACAACCAAGTTGCTGATCGGACCGACGACCGAAGTCAGGACGTCGTCGAGCACCGGATTCTGAAAATTCCGCGGATTTACCGGGGTGGGCTTGGCCCATCCCAGGAGTCGAAACCCGGTAACTGCTGCTATAAGCGGCAACAATACTGTCCCGACCGGATCAATATGCTTGATCGGATTGAGCGTGATTCGACCAAGCATGCGCGCGGTTGGGTCGCCGCGCAAGTTTGCCATCCAGGCATGGGCTGACTCATGCACGCTGATCGCGAACAGGAACGCGATGATCTGAAAAATGATGTCAACGTAGTGGAGGGTCATTCGCGGTTATGGGCGAACCTTGGCTTCGATACTAACAAATTCCGGCGGACCAATCTGCAAAAGCGCTTACCCGCAAAGCTCCAAAACCAGACCTATTTGTCCGGGGAGGAGGGTGGCGCGATGGTTTTGACTTTGATCGTCTTCGCGGGAACGCCACCCACCACGTGAAATGGCGGCACGTCTTTCGAAGCCACTCCCATTGAGCCAACCAGACCATGTTCGGCGACGTGTATGCCGCTCAACACAGTTGCGTGATACGTGACGCGGGCTTTCGGGCCGAGCTCAGTCTTGTGATTGGTGATGATCATGCCATCGTTCAAGTCGTGCGCGTGAGTGTAAACATTGGCGTAATCGGAAATCGAGCTGCCCGTGTGAATGATCAGCTCTCCACGATCATCCAGCAAAACATATTTGTGAATGGTGCAATTGTCTTCGACTGTCAGATTGTAGCCAAATGTGACTTCGACGCCATGGAAGATTTTGACGTTCTTGCCGCAATGCTTGAACACGTGGCGCGCCAGCATGGCCCTCATGCGAAACCCGAGCCAGTGATTCAGGCCGACCGGTGAGCGGTCATACATCATCCAGAACCAGATGAGCGGCTTGCGTTCGGCATACTTGGCGGGGTCCGCGTCGCCATAGTATTCAGGTTCGACGGTCGTGTTACGCGGATCGAATGAATGCACCAGGGCACGCTGTGCGAAATCTCCTTCCGGAGCCGTGTACGGCTTCCCAAGATAAAGCTGATGTAGGGCATCGCGCACAACGACGCAGCGGTGCTCGGGATCGGGGTTTTTGAATTCGGAGTCAAGCCAGTCGATCCAATCCAGAAATGTCTTCTCCGCCTCGGGCATAGGCACGAGATTTCGATACTCATATCGCGGCATAGTTCGGCCTCGTCACAAGTGGTCAAACATAGCATAAGGCGTCATTGGTCGTTGGCTGTTGGTTGTTCGTCAATAAGCGATGAGGGATAAGTGAATTGCCCCCGCGACAGTCAAACACCAATTGATTTTGGCCAATGGCCAAAGACCAACGACCAAGGACGCCTATTTTTGCGTGACAGCCAGCTGATGTTCCCCCACTGTGGCCGTGTCAATGCGATCAGGCAGTGCGAATTGCGAGTCGATGCCGATCTGCGGATATTTGGGAGTTAGAAACTGGTCCACAAAAAGTTCCAGCACAAAATGGGGGACCTCGACTCCATCGAGCGAAACAGAATCCACGTGGACGTACCCTGTTCTTCCGGATCCGTGAGCGTGTGCGACGACAACCACCTCGTGCACGCCAGTGAAGATCCCAAGCAGCGGATTCGACGAATGCACACCCTCGCGGACGCGGTCGAAATCGACCTGCGCAGTTCCGGTTATGACCCCTGGCGTGCCTGCCAGTTTGAGCGATTGCACTCCAACCGGCAACTTCACATTATCCGAGGCGACGTAGGCGTTCACTTCCTTTTCCGTGAAGACCGTCGGAGTCTGGTCGGGCCGCTGGGCGCTCGCGTTTACTTCAATGTGATGGAGCTTTTGCTCCATGCTGGCAACGTCGGATGGAGGGGTCTTTGTCTTTGCGAAACAGGCGAGAGCTGCCAGCAAAACAATCGTGGGAAATCTTCTCAAAGTTTTAACGAGGCACGTGCTGACGTGGTTGCAAATTGCGAAACTCGGGTCCTACTGACCGTGCCGGAGAGGTCGTAGCCGGTTGGTCCTTCACTCGCCATCTTTAGGCTGAGCGCTCCTGTCAGCGATGCCGTACCACTAACGGTATAAATGCCATCAGCGCTGTCAAGTTTCGCGTCTTGAAGAGAAAATTTACCGTCCTGCAGAATCAGCTTGCCACTAAATGCTTTGACTCGCAGCGGGCCGGCTTTACTGGTGAGGACAACGTGAGGGAATCTGGCCGCTTGGATGGCAAAAATTGCGCTCACATCTGCGTCGGCAATCACATCCTGAAGACCCCACCCGGCGCTCTTAAACTCATAGTGCGCCGATCCGGTCCCTTCAACCCACCCGTCCTGCATAAGATCCGAAATTTGACCGAGTGTAATGTCGCCGATATTCCCGCTGCCTCGGTAGATAGGCGGCCGAGCCAGGAAGTCTGCCCTCCATTCTCCGCCCATTTTTCCGCCTAGAATCGCGGCCCGAAAGTTCGCAACCGTCAATTTGCCCTGGTCAAGGGTCACGTCTCCGGAGAGTTGAGTGGCGCTCGACTTTTGCATCGTGAGCGTTTCAATGGAAACCTTCCCACTGGCACGTGCCTGCAGGAAGTAGGACGCTGGCGTCCCGCCGAGCGACAGGAACTTGTACCAGGACTGCTTGCGCGCAGATGGATTTAGAACGTTGTTCAACGTGGCCGCGTTGACTTCACCGGCGTGCAGATTAATTTGAAGCATGCAGTCGCGTGGAGTCGGGCATGGCCGCGGAACTACCATTGATCCCCGCCATTGCGAATCAGCTACCGCCGCGTTGATGTTTTGGACCCGCACGTTGTCTTCAGCAATAGTGAGGTTTGCACTGCGAACGTCGAGCGGAGCATTTAGTCCACGAACCTGTGCGCGGACGTTGCGCAGTTGCGCGATGCCGGTCACACTTGGCCGGCTCTCTCCCCATGTTCCTGAGATC
This sequence comes from Acidobacteriota bacterium, assembly GCA_003224755.1. GTDB lineage: Bacteria > Acidobacteriota > Terriglobia > Terriglobales > Acidobacteriaceae > Gp1-AA145. The sequence goes on along the minus strand of QHZR01000030.1, from coordinate 7,433 downwards.
TGGAGGTCAACGTTCGAGGCGCCATCGGCCGATATTGCGGGAGCCGGAATGCCGAGTATTGCCCCAACCTGGAGTAACCGCTTGACGCTGGCGTCCCCGCGGACCCAAGCCCGATAACCGGCAAAAGAGAGGGACGCGTGAGCCTGCAATGGAAAAGTCCGCCCAAGGGAAACACTCACTGGGCCGGCGTCGATCCTGGGTGCGTCTTCTTGCCCTTGGCTGCCATCGTCATTTTCCGAACTGGAGATAACGGTGAATGGCACCCTCTCCAGGAATAGTGGGGGCGAAGACTTGCTTGAGGCTAGCGTCAATTCCAGAAGTGCGCCCTCGCCCGTCCATTGAACCGGCTGATCGGCGCCAGTGCGCACGATCTCGACCGTGGAGTCGAGAACTCCATTGACGTTCAAGCCTTCGGAGACACCCGCAGTGGTATGGCGAAGGAAACTCAACACGGCTGCTGCTGGCAGCTTATTCCCGACGAGGGTGAAGCTAAAAGAAGAGAACGGCAAGCCCGTCGCACTGCCTTTCAGCTCAAGCGAGCCGCCACCAGCCGGAGACGCGCAATCCACGTCTGAAAACGAATTAGCTGCAAGGTTGTAGTCGGCCACGCATCGACCAGCGAGATGCAAGTCATCGTCATTAAAGACGTCGTAGCGGCCAAGGTCATCTATTGAAGCATCGGCGACAATCTTAAAGTTTCGGGACGTCCCCGACAAGCTGCCGGAGATGAGGACGCCACCTCGCCACCCTTTATCTGTGCCTGAGATAAGCTTCGAGACCTGGCCGGCTTGTGCCTGCTTCCACTCGAACCCAAATTCGATGGGACTTTTCGCTGGCGAGCCGGCCCGCTGCCAACGTCCGCTAAGGTTGATCACGCCCGTGTCCGTGAGATTGGCGTCGGTTCGAATAGGCTGCGCCTTTAGCCGGATTCCCCAGACGTCATCTGATTCTTGCCATAGCGCAAACTGCGCATCGGTCAATGCAAAATGAGTTTTTTCTGCGCCAACTTTGAAGTTGATGCGCGCGTGTGTGGCCTCAATGTAAGGAAACTCGGGCCGGGACTCTCTGCGCGCAGAACCAGTCGGTGCCGTCGAAATCTGACCAGTCCGCTGCAGTAGATCCTGCAAGTTCCACTTGCCCTGAAAATCGCGGGTTAGGTTAAGGCTGGCGTTGGTAAGGGCCAGGCTGGAAATTTCAAACCTTCCGCGAAGAAGAGAAGTAACTCGCAGGGAAGCACTCACATCTTGGGCTCGCAGCAAAGGCTCTGATCCGACCGAAGCATCGTCATATATGACGAAATCTTCGAGCTCGAAACCAAGCCGAGGCAAGAACCGAAGATGCAGCGATCCAATTTGAACTCGCTTTCCAACAGCCAGACTGATGGATTGTGACACCCGCCAGCGGACACGCTCCGCTTGCGGGCGTACCAGGAGTAGCGCGATCAGCAATAAACAGATACCCGCGACGGCGTGCTGGGATGACGACCTGGACAACAATTTCTTCACTTCACGGCCTTGAGCGTCCGTTTCCAGCGAGTCTCGTCGAAGAAATGAATAATGACGTGGCCGAGAAATGCCACCCGCTGCCCGAATTCCCTCTGTTGATACTGGTCTTCGCCCGTCTCGAACGACCAGTAGATAAACATCGGGCGGCCAATGACATTCTCTCGCGGAATGAATCCCCAATATCGGCTGTCAAGGCTCAAGTCACGATTGTCCCCCATTCCAAAGTAGCTGTCAGGGGGCACGACAAGATCGCCGTTTTCAATGTGGTCGGGCATGGTCAGTTTCCATTCCGAGATCACATTGGCCTGGTCGCCGGGTGAGACGGCGGGAAAATTATCACGATATGGATCGTACGAATTGAAGGGAGGCTGATCGCTGTGAACGACATAAGGCTCATCCAGCTTTTCGCCATTACGATAGACCGCCCCATCGCGCAGATGAATGCGATCCCCCGGCAGTCCGATGATGCGTTTGACGATATAAAGCTCCGGCGTGCGCGGGTCCACGGACAGAAATACCACGATGTCGCCATGGTGGATCTGGCTGTAAGGGACAAGCGGGCCCACCCCACTCGTGCGGGGAGAAAACTGCACGCGGTTGACGAACACGTGATCACCCACTAATAGAGTCTTGACCATGGAAGCGGAAGGAATTTCGAATGCCTGCAGAATGAACGTGATGATGAACAGCCCAGTGACCAGAACTCCGGCAAGCGATGCCAGAAATTCAACTGTTGTCTCCCGCGGTTTTTCGTCCTGTTTGTCTCTCTTGGCCACGCGTTCTTCCTCTTTCAATAATTTCGGCATCAATTTACCAATCGGAGAGTCCGGTCCCAGCGCGTGATCTGCATCAGGTGTCCCATGGCATAGATGAATCGGGTAAGTTTATCATTCGCGGTCGTATTGCCTGCTTCCTGGCCACGCATAGACCAGTAAATCACCAGTGGCCTGCCAACGATGTTCTCCTGTGGCACGAAGCCCCAGTACCGGCTGTCGGAGCTGTCGTCGCGGTTATCACCCATCACGAAGTAATTGCCTTCCGGAACAATCAGTTGATTGTCCTCAACCATCTTTCTCATCTCCTGCCACCATGCACCGCTCAGGCCTGATGGAAGAAAATCCAGTCGCGGAAATTCGTCCCGGAACGCATCATGTGGCCGGAAATAATGCACATACCCTTCCACCATCGGCGCGCCGTTTATATAGACCTGCTTATTGATCAGCCGGATGTGATCGCCAGGAACTCCAATCACCCGCTTTACAAAATGCAACCGGGGATCGAGTGGATAATGAAAAACCACGATATCGCCGCGTTTTACCTTGCCATATGGCAGAAGCTGGCCGCGAAAGTTGCTGGCGCCGAAGTGCAGTTTGTCCACCAACAGGTAATCGCCCGTCAGCAGCGTATTCTCCATGGATTCCGAAGGGATTTGGAATGCCTGCACGATGAATGTCACTATAAAAACAGCAATGACGACAATGCCCAGCAGCCACTGCAACGATTCTGGCCAGCTTGAGGAATGCACGTGTTGCACGTGGTCGGCACTCACTCTCCGGCTCCATTTTCCTTCGCCGCCAGATACTCCAGCACCTGGCGCGCGGCGTCCTGCTCGGCATTTTTCTTGGTTGATCCCTCCGCACGGCCGAGGAATTCAACCTGGCTGTTTCCCATTGCAAGCAATCGCGCTTCGATGGTGAAAGTCTTCTGATGCTCGGGACCTGATTCCTTGACCATCACGTAAACCGGCTGGGGACGGTTCGTTGCCTGCAGCTTTTCCTGCAAGGCCGATTTGTAATCGGTCACCTTTGCCGCTTTGCCGCTCGAAATGAATTCTTCCAACTCCGGCAACAAGACATGGCGCAGGATGAGCGAACGCGCGGTCTCGAAACCTGCATCCAGATAGATTGCGCCAAGCACCGCTTCTAGAGCATCCACCAGAAGCGCGGATTTGTTACGGCCTCCGCTCTTCTCTTCGCCCCTGCCTAAACGAAGATATCTTCCGAGCTCCAGCCGTTCAGCAACGTTAATAAGATGATTCTTGCTCACCAGATGCGCACGCAATTTTGAAAGCTGGCCTTCGCTGAACTGGGGGAAGCGCCTGAATAATTCTTCGGTCGCCACCAAGCCCAGGACGGCATCACCCAGAAATTCAAGCTGCTCATTATCCTTGGCGCGTTCTGTGGCTGTCGGCCGTGCGGCCTCAGATTCACGGGCCTGCGAACTGTGCGTGAGCGCCTGATGCAGCAGCTCCGGCGAAGCGAAGACGTGCCCGAGGGTCTTTTCAAGGGTCACGGGTTCCCGGGGGTGTGAGCTTACGCTAGGGTTCATGTATGACTCAATGGCTGGATGAATTCGAGCTCTGAGGCGCGGAACTTTGCGGCGCGCGTCCGCGGACCTCAATTACTAGGCGGTCACGCTCGTTCCGCGCCATCTTGCCGACGTCTGTGCCTTCCTGTGTGAGTTCAACCGCCTTATTGGCTTGCTGCAGCGCATCGCTGTATTTCTTTTGCTGGTCGAGCGCGAGCGCCAGGCGCAGCACCACAACCGGATCAGGATTGGCGGCATCGGCCTCGATCGCCTTCCGTAGATTGCCTTCAGCGTCGGCGTATTGTTCCTGCATGTACTGCACCGTTCCAATAATCGCGAACGCGGTTGACCGCAAGGTCTTCTTGTACGTTTCCACCCGCTCAGGCGCGGTACCCGTAGGGACTGCGAGATCGGTGTCCATCGTTTCCAAGGCGTGCTGGGCATAATCAATCGTGCGCGTCGCGCGTTTGTCTTTATCCAGATCGGTGGGTGAAGTTTGCTCCTGCAGGACTTCGGCAACGCTAATCAATGCCTCGGGATCGTCCTTATCCAGATTCAGGACCTTCAGTCCCACATCCATCATCTTCTGGGCGCTTCCCGCCGTCTGATAGGCATTCATGGCCGAGCGATAGAGCAGCACCCGCACCGCGCTGTCCGGAAATTTTGCGGCAAAGTCGTCGGCAGCTTTCTCCATGGCCTCGGGATTCTTGGCGTTCGCAATGGCTGCTTGATATGCCTGATACTCCGCCGCCGTCTTTGTCTGAATCGGCGCGCGACCTGTTTGGGAGGATCCGCCGGGCTGGCTAGATTGTCCCGGCGACTGGGCGAGACCCACCGCAGCGACTCCGGTCAGTCCTAGAGCGAACGTCAATGCTGCTGCCAGTTTCATTTCCTCCATTCTCCCATTACCCCGGACAACGTCAACTTGATGTTATTGCTTCTGATCTTCCGAAGGGGGCGGCTGAGCCTGTTGCGCACGACTTGGCGGCGCATAGGGCTTCTGTAATCCTTCTTCAGCTGCCGCTTTTGCCTGAGGAAGCGAGTCGCTCGCGCCCACAGCCGCTTTGTAATGCTCGATAGCGGCAGCGCGTTTGGGACCGTCCTCCTCATCGTCCTGCAAATCCAGAATCCTTCCCAAATAAATGTGCGACCAGGCTACAACCTTCGGCTCACTTGTCGCCTTTAGCGCCTGTTCGAAGTAGGGGCTCGCATTATTAATTCCTCCGCGCAAGGCAATTTGCGCCAGAATGAATAGTGCCCTGCCCGGATCCTCGTTCTTTTCAGCGAGGGCCTGTTTCGCGAGCTTCTCCGCGGTTTGAATATCGCCAGCCGAAAGACGCTCCTCGGCCATGGCCAGCAGCTTGCCTTCCTTGGGACGCGCAAGATGGAGCAATTCCGGTTCGGCAGCTGCTGCAAACTGAATCTGTCCTGCTCGCTTCTGTTCTGCGCGCGCGTCAATTCCTGCAAGCATTGCGGGTAATGCTGCTCTGAAGCCGATGCTGTCTTTTTCAAATTGCAGTAAGCGCTGGTAGAAATAGCGCGTCAGAATGAATCCTTGCTGCTCGGAATCCTCGATCGAGCGGTCCTGCTCAGATTGCGGTGCTTTGGCTCCCGCCATGGTGCGCGCCTCCACAGCCCGGATCAAGCACTCGGTGACCAACAACGACGGATCTTCTTTGAAATTTTCATCCATCGGCGCCAACCGCAGGGAATCCATAACTGGATCAAGCGGCTTTAGGTTCCCGGCAAATTTTCCAACCATCGGATCCAGCAAAAAATGCAAAAAGGCATGCCGGATCAAGTCCATCTTCAAACTTGATCCCGGCGCCGGCGTGAGCACAACGTAGTAATCGTTGCCGTAACTGCGCGCGTTGATTTCCGAAGGTGCACCCATCGCCTCCACAAACACCGTGAACGACCGTCCCATATAGTTTGCAGATGGCAGACGCAGGTAAAGCTCCGTTGTCCGGATCATCTGCGACAACGGTTCACGATACTGTCCATTGAATCCGGCGTAGGCTGCCGTATGTTGCTGCCATAATTCGTGAATTCCCGCCGTGGTGTAAAACTTCGTCAGCAATGGAACTAGCCCGAGCACGCCACTTGCGTCAGGCGGCAAGTCCGCTTCTTTGACCCTGGGCGTCAGCGCCGGAGGCGGGTTCAGATAAAGCGCCAAAGATATATAAGAAGAGAGCGTGCGAGCATCCGTGCCTTGCTGATGGTCGTGGTAGAACGCGCAAAGCGAATCTGAAGCTGACTTGGCCGTTTCAGACGTTTCGAGATTGCTACCAATTTCCCGCCGGACCGTCATTCGCACCGGATCAGACGCGGTGAGCTCCGCGTCGTATCCGCAGTTGTTGATTGCAGTCAGAACCGCAAATAGAGTCTCGCTGTTATCGAGCTGTACGCCGCCCTGCGCGAGTAGAGGCGCAGAGGCGAGCATGCTGAACGCGGCGCACCGAAGTGCGAAATTCTTACAGGACATGGAAATAAACGTCAGGAAGTCCTCCTGGATCGACTGGAGAGCAGGCCTTCTTTATCAAAGTCTAAGAGGTTCGGTGCCGAGGGTCAAACCGGAAGGTGTTGGACTTTCAAAACAACCATCTCCCTATCCAGTCAAACGGGGATATGGAGGAGTCCTAAACGCAAATTCGCAACGGTGATCACCGAACCAGATCCCTAGTCAGATCTCTGCGAGTCCGGGCGGCAACACACGCCATACTGCTGCCATAGCCGAAACCACGGGCTCTTCGCCAGCAACTCGTCATGCCGCCGGTTCGCAGCAGCAAGGTCCCTTGGACCCAGCGGTCGGGTGTCCGGCACCGCAAAGGTGCGCTCTAGCCACTCGATTTCGGTGATGATCCGATCAACATCCATGCGCTATCAGTATAGCTAACCCGCTTTGCGGTCAAGCAGCGAACAAAGGTATCTCGGACTGCAACAGCAGTTGGAGGCACTACAGCACCTATGCGATACTGGCACTGCACAAAAATCGGCAACTGACACCAGACCTAGAAACAGTGATCTTGAGTGAGTGGAGCGGATCTCTGTGAATCAGCAGTAAGTCGCTGAACCATAGCCTCTCATCGCCGGGATGGCGGAACTGGCAGACGCAGCGGACTCAAAATCCGCCGGGCTTCGGCCCTTGGGGGTTCGACTCCCCCTCCCGGCACCAGCACTTAACCCTCCGTAATTCGTAGCGTTACAAGCTCTGCTGGTCCCGCGATGCAGACGCCGAAAAATTTCGCGCGAGACCTCAACGTGATGTAAACGTGATGTTCCAACCGCGCTCTCCGAGGAACTCACCGGCGTTTCTGGTTGAGAGGGAATTGCTCGTGAGAAATCTTTCATCGCCGCCGATCCGGGTGCGGTTCGAGTGACGACTGCTGCCTCTAATCGTTGACTCTGTTCGTCCTGACTCTTTTCGAGCATGTTCATGGCGTCGGCAATATCTTGATGGTCTACGATGGCGTAGCGATGAAACACAGAAGTTGTCTTCCAGCCCCCCACTTCCATGGCCACCTTCTCGGATACGCGCCCGCGGCGCATGTTGCGCACGGCGGTTCGGCGCAGATCGTGGAAATGGAGGCCCGACAAACCGGATTCATTGCACACTTTCTC
>QHZR01000360.1 GCA_003224755.1 Acidobacteriota bacterium | reverse complement strand
GTCGGATCATTCGGAATCCAGTTGCCCATCACGATCCGACCTCCCGGCCGCGTCACGCGCACCATCTCCTTGGCGACCTCGAACGGCTTGGGCGCAAACATCGCTCCGAAAATACTGATCACGAGATCAAACGCCTTATCCTGCAGCTGCTGCAGATTGGACGCATCACCTTCCTGAAACGTGCAGTTGCTGAGGCCATGCTCCGCGGCGCGCTTGTTCCCAGCCTCCACCAAGTTCCGCGCGATATCGACGCCCAGCACGTCCGCTCCGAGTTTCGCCGCGGGAAATGCCGTCGTGCCATCGCCGCATCCGAGGTCGAGCATCCTTAGCCCTTTTGTGATTCCGAGTCGCTGCACGAGCGCCTCGCCACTTTCGCGCATGGTCGCGGCAATGCGCGTGAAGTCGCCTTTTTCCCAGAGTGCTTTGTTCGGATTCATGGGAGACCATTTACGATGGGCAAGCAGATAGGGCAATCTGTGAGTTCTGCTACGAGAACATCGATGGGCGGATACCAGGAGGCCGAGGTGGACTTTGTTGCTGACAATCCGGGTCTGACGCTTTTCCACTGCACCAGCAACTGCACATGGACTACGGTTTCATGACGCTCTTCGATTATGTATGGGCGCCGGAGCAATGATAATTCGAGCAACCGAAAAATCCCTTTTGGACTGAGCCTGATCTCGCATTCTTCTCGGTGCGCGCCGCGACCGACCTTGAAAGTGAGCGACGCAGTTTTGCGCTTTTTTGCGGAGACGAACCTGTCGGGCCTGCGGGTTCGGTCGCCAGATAACCTTGCTCAATAACGTAATGCCGCGAGCGCTTCAGTTGATTCGGGCAGCTGCCTAAGCAAAAATTTGCGTTCAATTTCCCGATTGTTCCGCGTCTGGTTGTCGACTCGCACAAGGTGAGAATGCTAAACGCGATGGATTTGCTGTCGAGAATTTCGCGCAGTAAGCCCTCCTCTTTCATCTCGACGGAGGGTGTGACGATCACTCTTAAGAAGGACCGCAAAATCCCGCGGATGCGCCATGGCTCCAAAACCGCAGCATAACGATCTTAAAGTATGAAAAAAATTAAATTACTGAGTTTAATAGGTATCACCTCGCTCGCGCTCGCTCACGCAGGATGGGCAGCTGGCCACGGTGGTGGCGGAGGCGGAGGCGGCGGTGGTGGCGGTTTTCACGGTGGTGGCGGTTTCCATGGGGGAGGTTTCGGTGGCGGTGGTTTCCATGGCGGCCGTTTCGCCGGTGGAGGTTTCCACGGCGGTGGCTTTCGTGGTGACCGTTTTGGTCATCACCGATTCTCTAATGATGTCTTCATCGGCGGCTTCGGCTTTCCGGCATGGTGGGGCTGGGACTATCCGTACGGATATTACGGCTACGACTATTACCCGTACGCTGACTATGGATACGGCGGGTACCCATACGGCTACTACGGTGGCCCTGGTTATGGATATCGCTATGGAAGCCGAGCGGGTTATGGATATGGCCATGGCAGCCGAGCCAGTTACGGACACCGCTCTGGCAGCCGATCAGGGCATTTCCGGAGTCCGCGGAGTCGGTGACAAGCCGGGCTACGGCTCTTTGAAGATCCGGGACGAGGCTAGGTGTGGGTCGTCAAAGAGCGGCCCGTCCCATGTTCGGCGACAAGTTGGTGAGTGAACTCGACGCTCCACCTGCAAAGTGGTGGAACATCAAAAATTGTGACTCACAACAAACGAAAGGAAGTAATCGATATGACAAGCACCAAGCGCGGAACTCAGTCCCTCTGCATCGTATTATCGCTGTTGAGCTGCTGTGCGCTCTTAGCGCAGAACGAAGAACAGCGCGTTCGAAATATTGTTCTGGTTCACGGCGCCTGGGCAGACGGTTCCGGCTGGAAAAGCGTTTACGACATTCTCGTCAAGGATGGATATAACGTCAGCATCGTTCAGGAACCGGAGACCTCCTTTAAAGAAGATGTCGCTGCTACGAAGCGCGTGCTCGCTCAACAAGATGGACCCTGCATTCTGGTCGCTCACAGCTATGGGGGAGCGGTAATTACCGAAGCCGGAACGGAACCAACTGTTGCCGGTCTTGTTTACATCGCGGCCCACATGCCAGATGCCGGAGAGAATGAGGCTGACGACGGAAAGCGCTTCCCAAGCGATCTCAGCAAGTCGACTGCGATAAAGAAGACAGCAGACGGTTTCACTTACCTCGACCCCGCGCAGTTTCATCAGTACTTTGCAGCCGACCTGTCGGCTGAGCAGGCCGCTTTCATGGCGCGATCGCAGGTGGTCAATGCAGCTGAGAATTTCAAAGCAGTAATCACCACGCCTGCGTGGAGAAGCAAACCAAGCTGGATGTTAGTTGCGACAAAAGACAGAACCATCAACCCTGATCTCGAACGGTGGTACGCCGCACGAGCTAAAAGCCAAACGGTCGAAGTGTCAGGCGCGAGTCACTCGGTCTACGTCTCCAGGCCGAAGGAAGTTGCAGCTCTGATCGAACAAGCTGCATCGCACGCTCGGTAGAAACTTGTAATGATAATCGAGCGACGGAAAAATCCATCCAAGCAAACGTCCAACTAAGGTGCCTTTAGACGAAACTCGTGTTGAATTTGATGAGGACAAGATCGATTGAATCGTGAGTCATGTTCGCGGCGAGGCTGACCTGAATCCTCGTCGCGCAACTCAAGGTAAATACGAATAGGAGCTGGTTAAATTATGAGAAAAAATCCGCTGAACAAAGGTATCATAATGGAGAACGCTGCTGGCATTGGGACGGTGACGTCTGAGATGGTTGAAGCCCGTGCGCTCGAGTTAGCCGCGATTAACGGTCGTCCTTCCAAACCGTCCGAGGCTGACTATCAACAGGCCAAGCGTGAGCTGACAGGAGAAGCGGAAATAGATCCGCAGGAAGAGAGTCGTGAATCCGTACCCGATTCGGAGGGTTGGGATCCCGTGCCAGGCTCAGCCGGACGGCAAGCAGCAGACTCCCTCGGGGAAGATGAAGATGCCGAGGGACGGAGCGAGAGTGCGCAGCTTTTCGAAGAAGGCGTCACCGAAGCCGAGCACGATCAAATGCGTCAGGCATCCCGGGCAGACGAGAAGAGCGACGAACCAGAGCCATAACTCGCGCGCGCCGTTCGTTTGCCACGTGCAAAGCCGCGGCGCGTTTCCGTTTTACGCGCTTTTACGTGGCCTCGCCTATTCCGCTGCCCGCTCAGCCTGCCCGCCGCGGCGGGCGAATGCTTTCGGAGCTCGCGCCGGTGATGACGCCAACCTTATCTTTGATTCCCTCCATGAAGTTTTGCTTTCCAGTCTCTACCATTCAAGGCTTCGTCGCTCATCGCCGACCGCGCGCGCTTTGATGAGTTGCCGGAACGCGAACCGAAAATCCTGGATCAGACGATGCCTCTGCTGCTCATAGGAGACATCGAACCCGCCCAACAGATTCAGAATTAAATCTTGGCGGCGTCTTCAGCCGGGAATCCCAGGTTGCAGAAATTTGAACTCCAAGAGCGATCTTAGACGTTTCCGTTATGCTTGTGCGATCTGCTTAACGAGCAAATAAACAAATGTTAAATGTTTAGACACGACCCCAATTGCTTTTCCTGGCATGCCTACTACCGAGCCCGATACGATCAACGCCGACCTGCTCGCATTTATCAAGGCATAGCGGTCCGTCAAAGCAACCAACCAACAGAAAGGTGAAACAAAACATTGAGAAAAAGTAATGTTATTTCGTTAAAGGGAAGCGAGGTGCTGCCCTTGACTGAAGCCGCAGACGCGGTGCTAAGGACGGCTGGCATGCAAATTGAACTCGGATATGAAAAAGAAAGCGGCGTGGAAAAGAAGTTGACCGCCTCGCTTCGACGTAACTATCTTTTGTCGCGCTCAAAACCGAATTCACCGGAGCGTGCCCGATGACTCAACTGAAGACTAAGTCGTACGTTGGTTTTGGTGACTACCATTTCACACGTGTGGAAGAGTTCGGGTACTCGTTCAAGGAGTTCGTCTCTGGGAAGCCCATCCCTGCGCAGGGGGCGCACATCAACATGCACGCGTCCGGCCCGTTTCGCGGCGAGACGATGGAAGCCGAGATGGAGTTGGTCGATCATGTTCGCTTCCTCCCCAACGGTCGGCTGGAGCTCAACATCTACGGGGTGTTGACTGACAAAGACGGAAGGAGAATCTTCTTTCAGAGCACCGGCGTGGCGGAGCCGTCGAGTGACGGCACGCTTCCGCTCGCCGAGAACATCTACATGCACAGTAATCATCAAGCCTACGAATGGATGAATACGAAACAGTTCTGGGCAAACGGGGTGGTGGACCCGAAGGACATGAGCCTTCGAGTCTATGTGTTCGCCGCGTAGGCGTGGTTGAACTGCTCGAAAGTTTAGAATGGGTCAGTCCTCACTTTTGCAAGAACGGGTGCCTGCCAATTGCCGTAAGGTTTCGCGGAATTTTTCTCCAGTAGGTATCACGTCACCCTTTGTGGCGCGGACGATGCCGACGGACCCGACTTCCGCCGCGCCGTAAGCGGGCGGTAGAATAGGCGTTCTTTCAGAATTTCTACGATATGAGTTTGCTTCGTCATCATGTCTGCACACCTGCTAACTTTCCGCGAGCATTGAGACTATGTTTTGAATTTCGGCGGGCTGTAATCCCGAGGGTCTTTGTTGAAATGTACCTCCAAGATTGGCAGTAAACCGTGATGGCGCTTGAGCAACGGTCCTTCCGTTAAGAAATCTCCGGTAGGCGTTGCTGATGATGCAAACCGCTCTCGCGCGCGTAATCGAAACGTAAAGTAATCGCGCCGCTTCCAACACCAATCCAGGATAAGGAACCCGCTTCGTGCCCGGAAGAATCGTATCTTCTAGAGCTGGTACGAAAACGATGCCGGCAGATAATCCTTTCGCACCATGCATTGTCATTAAGCGAACTCGATCCGGTAGAACTGCCTCGTCTGGCACTTCTTGTCCAAGACGGGTATACACTCTCTGTAAAATCGTGGCTTGCTGCTCGTCTGTATCCGCCCAGACGTAATCACGCATTTCTTGAAGCGTCATTCCATCAGGGAGTCCCACCGAAAAATTTTCCCATTGCTGTCCCGCGACCGGGCCAACCGCGTCGTCGACTATGTTTCGAATCTCTTGCCGCCGCGCTCCGATCGTGTCGTCACTGTTCCATTGAGCAATCTGTGCGCAAATGTTTCGCGCGGCGTTGAGTGCACGCAATGCGCGCGCAGAAAAAACTCCAGCCCGTAATGGATCGTAGAAGATGCGACGGTAATTAAGGCCTCCCGCGCCAATGACAGCTTCACATATTCCAGTACAAGTGCCGACCCCTACTCCATCGCGCACACCGAGCAGCGTGCGGTGAGCAACATAGTCATTGCCGTCACAGACGATTCGCAACATCGACAACAGCAGTCGTCCAATATCCATATCCCGAAAGTCCTCGGCCGCCGCGACGGTAAATGGCACATTCGCTCCTTCGAGTTGCGCCGTAATTTCCGGTCCCAAAGCGCGTCGGTTACTAAGTAGAATAAGAATGCGCCTTGGCGAAATCCCATTGGCGATCAAGTCGCGACACGATTCAGCAATTGCTCGCGCTTCAGCACGTCCGGTCGGAAATCGCCACAAATGGATGATGCCAGGTGGCGGAGGCTGGCACTGCTCGTATAGCGAATGCAGATTTTTCCCGATTCGATTCTGCGGCGGAAACGCAGCGATCAGCGTCGCGGCGGAATGCAGCACGTTCGACATGCTACGAAAACACTCCGTCAACTGATGAAGGCCAGCCGCGGGATATTTCTGCGGAATTTGCTGAATCCCTGCAGGATTCGCGAACCGGAACGAATACACGCTTTGATCATCGTCGCCCGCCAGGAATACTTGGACACCGCGTTGAATGATTAGATCGACAAATTGCAAATCCATCGGGTTTAGGTCTTGGAACTCGTCGACTATTAGGTGCTCCATATGAAGCAGGCCAACGACGTCGAGATTGCCAGCGTTAATTTCCTCGACACATTGGCGAACAATTTCGCCGGGCAGGACGCACGCGTATGCCTGCGTTCGTGGAGTGTGGAACGCGCCAAATGTATTAGCCTCCTGCGTGTTGATCGCTGGATCTGGTGGGATGTAATTTGGAGGATCCGGAACGCCGGTACTCCATATTGCTTCATGATAACGTCGAATTTCTCTCTGGCGCGTTAGCGATCTAATACCACTCGACACGCCGAACTCGGCGTCGAAAACATTTGCTAGTTCCCATTCGTCGAGCACGAGTGGGTAGGGAGTCGGAAAGCGAGTTAACAAACCGCCAGCCCGCAACGTCCTGAGGGCGAGTGAATGTAGCGTACTCACCTGAATATGAGTAACCGCCGCGGCGTGACCGCATTGCTCGCAAGCAGTAACGATGCGTTCCTTCAAGTCATTTGCAGAAGCACGAGTAAACGAAACAACGAAGATGTGGGCTGCCTCAACGCCTTGCTCCAAAAGCCAGCATAATCTATTGACGATCGTATTTGACTTTCCCGTTCCTGGCCCAGCTATTAAGCGCGTCTGCGGCGTGGCTGAGCGCGCCGCGGCATCTTGGATCATTTGCGCCGCTGCTTTTGCTGCCTCTGGAATTGGCATAAATTCAACTACCGAATAACCAAAGCCTCGCCAACTTTTTCAAAGCGGGCGAAAGAATGCGAAAGAACGGGGTCAGCCCTCACTTTTGACATTGGTGATGCGCGAAGAAGTGCGGGTCAATTGCCGCAGGATTTCGGTACCAGCCGGCTCCGATACAATTGCATTAGGAATGAAGTAGCTGGTCCTTAAACTCAGCAAGCAGCCGATCAATGATGGCCAGTCCAATCGCGTCGGTGACGACGTTCGTATCAGTAGAGTAGATAGAGGACCGGACACCTCGACTGAACATCAACGAGACCTGCGAACGACCTGAACCCACCGATAGAACTGTGGCTTTGCGGTGCCTTTTCGAGGATCGTAAGCTCGAACATCGATTCCCGAACGACGCCCGCGTACGAGTCGTGTTTCATCACAAAGCGCAATAATTCCCGTTCGGTGAACTGCAGAATACTCAGTGCGCTTTCCGCCGTATTGAATTCAGGCCGCCGGAGAATACGATGAAACCTCTGCTCGTAAGTTTCCTCTGAAAAGAACTCGGATGAGCTCTCTCGGATTATCAGATCACCGTCAGTGGTTCGCTCACGGCGTTTCCTTCCGAAGGCGGAGCCCAGCTTGAAACTCGGAAGCAGTCCGAAGTCACGCCGCCAAGTCTCGAGGAGGTTCTTTGCCAACTGGACAACGTTTTTGTACTGAATTCCGAGGCTCCAGACGATCTGGCGAAACGCGAACTCCAATCGTCCGTTGCCATATTGTTGAACCAATGCGTCGAATTCGTGCCGCAGCTTCACTCCGCCGGCCAGTCCAGAGTGTGCGAATACTGCGTTTAGCCATAAATCTACTAACTTTCGGCCTGCACATTAATTGGCCTAGGCCACTGCGGCTCCTCATCGAGCTCCTTTCGGATGGAATCACGAATAAACGCGAGAAACGTGTTTGGAGGCGGCGTCGTAAATTTCCAGATCACGTTACACACGTGCTCGAAATTCTCGGCATCGCCTTTCATCCATATCCGTCGGAAAGTGATTAGCGCCGACCGGAAATGAAATCGATCGCCGAGGTGGTACGTGAATTTATCGCCGGAACTTGACAACTTTCGTGGCTCGTCACGGCTGAAAAATGGCTCCGAGTCGAGCTCCGCGACTGCTTCGACGAAGCTGGCCAGCGAATCTACGTCGTCCTGTGTCGGTTGGTCGCCAATACTCATATGGTCAATGCGCCCAGAAAGGTCGAGGGTAATTCAGCATAATGCCCACTAAATGTATTAGTGGCGGAATAGAAGAATGCGGGTCAGTCCTAAGTTCTGCTCGAATCTGTGAATTGCCGTAAGATTTCGCAAAATTTTTCTCCGGCGGGTGTAACGTCGCCCTGTGAAGCGCGGGCGATGCCGACGGAATCCACTTCCGTCGTGCCCGTCAGCGGACGAAAGAGCAGGCGTTTGCCAGCCAAGCCAGGAAAGTCCCGCCTTCGCCAAGGCTACGGCGCGGCAGGCAAAGATCAGAGGTCAGAGATCAGAAAATTTCTTTGCCGATGGGAAGCTGTTGTGCAGTTAGGAACGTCTTCACCAGATCGCCTTGCCCGCAGACAGTCATTGCCGGGAGACGTTTGAACCATTTCTCATTGGGCACCTCGGGTTCGGTGTCGAGCCACTCGGCAAACAATCCCAGTTGATCCGCCGAAATCTCGCGCGAACGGATTCGGTCGAGGAGATGATGTAGCAGAGCGGGCGGAAG
>QHZR01000359.1 GCA_003224755.1 Acidobacteriota bacterium | reverse complement strand
ATAGCCTTGCTCCGGAAGCCCGGCGAAATTGTCACGCGAGACGAGCTGCGCAAGAACCTTTGGGACGCCGACACGTTCGTGGACTTCGAACATAGCCTTGGCACGGCCATTAATAAGATTCGTGAGGTGTTGGGAGATTCAGCGGAAAATCCGCGCTTCATCGAGACCCTTCCCCGCCGCGGCTACAGGTTCATCAGTCAGGTCACGGTGTCCTCACCGGCCGCGCCAACTGCCGCGCCCCCGGGAGATTCCGATCCGCCGCGCGGGCGCCATCCGCGTACCGCCACATCGCAGACACTGAGGCGGCGCGGTGTTTTGGGCGTTGCTGCCGTGCTTGCAGTTGCAGTGTTGGCGTGGGGAATCGGTCGCCGGGTCCGGGCTGGTGGTTCGCTCTCTCCTATCCGTTCGATTGCCATTCTGCCGCTGTTGAACCTCTCCAATGATCCGCAACAGGAATACTTTGTGGATGGCATGACGGACGAGCTCATCACGGACTTGGCAAAGATCGGCAATTTGCGCGTTATTTCCCGCACGTCCGTGATGTCATACAAAGGAACGCGCAAGTCGCTTGGCACCATTGCGGGCGAACTCAACGTGGACGCGGTAGTGGAAGGAACGGTCCTGCGCTCGGGAAATCGCGTTCGCGTCACAGCACAACTGCTTGGCGCTTCTCCGGAGCGCCACCTTTGGGCTGACAGCTACCAGGGGGACTTAGCGGACGTGCTTTCGTTGCAAGACCGGGTCGCGCGTTCGATTGCGCGTGAGATCCGTGTTTCTCTCACCCCGGAAGAGCAGGCCCACTTGACGAGCATGCAACCTCCTGACCCGGAAGCTTACGACGCTTATGTACGGGGCAGGCACTACGCTTCTCAAATTAATCCCGATGGCTTCGAAAAGGCCGTGGTGAATTTCGGCCGTGCGATCGAGCTGCAACCCCGATACGCCCAAGCTTACGCTGACTTGGCTGAGGCGTACTGCTGGGCTGTCGGCATGCAGATGACGCCCGCCCACGAAGGCCTGCTCAAAGCGCGCCAGGCTGCAATAAAAGCCCTGGAAATGGATGACACCCTTGGCCAGGCACACAGCTCATTGGCTTGGGTCAAATATGCTTATGAGTGGAACTTCCCTGAGGCGGAAAGAGAATTTCGCCGTTCCCTCGAGCTGAATCCAGGCGCTTCATGGCCCCTCCTTTGGTACGGGATGTATCTCGCTCAGGCGAATCGCATTGAAGAATCCATCGCCAACATGAAGAAGGCTCAGCAAGTTGACCCATTGTCTCCGGTGGTCAACTCCCTCGCACTTACACCCATGCTTACAGGACGGGATTACAACGTTGCAATCGAAGGCTGGCTGAAAGTGTTGGAAATGGATCGCACCAACGGCTTGGCACGTTGGCTTCTCACCACGGCATATGAACGGAACGGTGATTTCTCCAAAGCGATTGACCTGCAGGAGGAGACTGCCGTCCTCTATGGTGAAACCAAAGAATCTGCCGCTCAACGCTTCCAGCCTCTTCGTCGCGCGTACCAAAGTCTCGGCTCCAAAGGCTATTGGCGCATGAATCTGGAACAGCAGCGCGCGCAATGGAAGCAGAGGCCCGGTGAACCCTACCACCTTGCCGTGCTCTACGCGCGCGTGGGTGACAAGCAAGACGCCTTCGTTTGGCTGGAAAAGGCCTATCAGGCGCGCTCCCAAGAACTCACTTATTGGCTAAGGACTGATCCGGCCTTCGACGCGTTTCGCTCTGACCCGAAATATACAGGGCTAGTACGCCGTATCGGCTTTCCGCAGTAGTCTCGCTCGATTGGCTGCGTCATTCCCTCCCATGTGATCGAGTCCTTCTTTGTGAAAGTCCTTGGTTAGAGTCTAGAACGGTTCAAATAACCAGGGACAGACGTGCCGAGTAGCGGTCTCACAGGCGCGTCAGGTGGGTTGCCGGCAGAGGCTGATTACGTTTTGTCCCGCCGAGTGGCCGGGATACTGCGTTGCAGCGAATCAAAGTAGCGCTGCCATTTCTCTCGCACCTGTTCTTCGCTCTGGCCTAGATCGTAAGCGGGGGAAACGACCGGCATGGCTTCGTCGACCTTGACCAGTACAAATGACCTAATCTTGATGTGGCTTTCGTCGAGATTGCGCTCCGCGCGATAGAAATCCAGGATTCGTTCGAACAGTGCTCCCTCCGTGAGGACGGAGGCGACACCCTTGAAGCGGTAACCCTTGCGCACCATGGGATCGACAAAATTGATCTCCGTCGACGGATTACGCCTCAGATTGGAGACTGTCGCGGGGGAGCGGATATCAGCAAAGACGATGTGATCGTCGTCCCATACGGCGGTGGTTCCCTTGGGCGATAAGTTGGGAGTGCCGTCCGGACAAACCGTTGCGACGAAGCCGAGCCGCTGCTCAGTGACCACACGCTTCCTGTCTTCGGTCAAGATTCCCATTTGCAGCCTCGAAAAGAACGATTAGCGTCAGGTCCAGAGCTCAGACCAAAGCTACTTCGCGGTCAAAATCAGGCTTCTTCTCCGCGTGCAGCTTTAGGGCGATGCCGCAGACCGCTGCGATGCGCTCCAACATCG
This sequence comes from Acidobacteriota bacterium, assembly GCA_003224755.1. Taxonomy (GTDB): domain Bacteria; phylum Acidobacteriota; class Terriglobia; order Terriglobales; family Acidobacteriaceae; genus Gp1-AA145. The sequence goes on along the minus strand of QHZR01000359.1, from coordinate 1,583 downwards.
TGAGTGAATGACCCGTATATTCAGCATCCTCAAGACGGGCAATCACCGACTGTGTCGTCCCAACCTTCCTAGCGAGCTCGGCCTGAGTCAATCCAGCATCCTCCCGCATCTCGCGGACGAGAAGAGCCAGGTCAACCTGCTGCAGCGCCCGCGCGAAGTTCTTACGGTAGGTCGCACTCTTGCGAGCGCGCTGTCCGACAAATTCCTTGTGTTTGTCGCGTTTGACGGTTTGCTTCATAAGCCCAACTCCTTCAGGATGGCTCCCTTCTCTTTCTGCGATCCGGTGTACCGGTTCCGGTATTTCACCCAGAGCTTTCTTAGTTGGTCCGCCCTTGTGACCTCGCCTGGCGGAGTTTGCTCTGTCTTCTTCTGGAATCCTGACGTAATCACGATTAGCATGCCCGGCTGGTAGAAGAAGAGAACTCGGAAAATCCGGTCGAATTGTTTAACCCTTAGCTCGAATATGTCATTCGTGAGCTTCTTGACGAATTTCTCCTGCATCCGGTTGCCATAGATGCGCAGACGCTCGATAAACGCGTCTATGCGGGCGGCTGCTTTGTCATCCAGCGAATCCACGAACTCCCGGGCGGGCAACCGCCCATTGGGCAACTCCACGTACTCAATGCTGAATTCACCGCTCAATTGTCTAGCCTTGGATTATCGCATAATTGCTATATGGCGTCAACGGGTTCCGCGAGAATCTTCCGTGAGGGCTTTGGCTCTTCTTTCTAGAAAATCCAGGTGTCGAACGCTTGGACCTCAAATAACCAGAGGCAAATCTGTCCAACAGGGTTTTACAAGGGCGTCAGGCGGGTTGCTGGTAGAGGCCGACGACGTTTCCGCCTGGATCGCGGAACCTGGCGGCGATTTCGGGCGCGTCCGCGCCAAGACGCGCTACACGGCGGTGAGGAAAGAGCAGTCGGGGGCAACGAAGCCGTAGGCCATGCGGGCGGTGTTGAAGGCGAAGCCGGGATTGCCATGGCGGTCGAGCAGGATGAGGCCGCCGGTGGCGTGGGTGCGCTTCGCAAAAAGATGGATGGCTTCGCGGGCGGCGAGATCGGCAGTGGAGGTACCGCAGGAAATGTTGGGAGGCGTGTCGACACACGTTGCAGGACGGCGAAGAAGATCGACGGCGGACTTAGCGAGGACGACTTTCATGATGGCTTCGCCGTAGCCGGTGCAGGAAACGCCGCCGGCTTCGGAGTCCGCGTAGCAGCCGCAGCCGATGAGCGGCGAATCGCCGACGCGGCCGGGAAGTTTGCAGCAGGTTCCACCGGTGGAAGTGGCGGCGAAGAGGCTTCCGTTTGCGTCTAGGGCCACGGCGCCAACGGTTCCCTGTTCGTGGCCCCGGTGATGCTCGGCGGCGTGCTTGTCGGACTTGCATTTCATCCAGGCTTCGCGCTCAGCTTCGCTGACCAGTTCTTCCGGCTTGCACAGCTTGATTCCGTGTTGTTTTGCGAAACGCTCCGCGCCTTCGGCGACGAGCATCATGTGCGGGCAATCTTCCAAAATCTTGCGCGCGAGCTGAATGGGATTCTTGACGCGCTGCAGAGTAGCCGCAGCGCCGGCGCGCAGCGTTGCCC
>QHZR01000029.1 GCA_003224755.1 Acidobacteriota bacterium | reverse complement strand
TCGCGCAACGCGCTGCGAATTGCTCGCAGCCTGCCCTGCCCCGCATCGCGGTGTAGCACGATATTCTCGACCACGATTTCTCACAGAGGCCGGGGAATACACCGACCCGTTTACATTGCAGTACGTCGCTGGACACGATAACATTAAAACCACGATGCGGTATGTTCATCCGCGGGAGGATACTGTCCAGAAACTGTTCGTGCGGCTCGCGGACTTGGAGCGACCGGAGGGAAGAGTACAGTGCAAAAAGTCGGTGCAAAATCCGGTGCAGTGGGATGACTCCTCCGCAGCCATCGTGGCCAAGTTATTGAATCAAAGCGGTTTGCAAGCTGCGGAAGTGGTGGAATTGGCAGACACACCATCTTGAGGGGGTGGCGCCGAAAGGCATGGGGGTTCAAGTCCCCCCTTCCGCACCAAGGAATTCCATAATCGTATTTAGGATCTCATGATTACACTCATCACTATTGTTCACGTTTTTGTTTGTCTCTTTCTGGTTATCGTTGTCCTGCTGCAGAGCGGCCAGAGCGGAGACATTGCGGCCGCTTTCGGTGGCAGTGGCAGCCAGACCGCTTTCGGTCCGCGCGGGGCAGCCACGATCCTCACCAAGGCCACCACCTGGTGCGCCATCATCTTTATGGTGACCTCGATCACGCTTTCCGTAATGGCTTCGCGTAAGAAAGGTCCGGGATCGGTGCTGAGTGGCGTTGGGTCGTCACAGACGCAGATTCCGGCAAAGCCGGCGCCGCAGCCTTCGAAGTGATCCGCGTTAGCTTCCGGAAGTCAGTTTCAAAGGTCCAATTCCCCATTTTGAAAATGCAGGCAGTACTCTGTCTATGATCCACGAGATCTTGCCGGTTGGACCACTGCAATGCAATTGCTCCATTGTCGGGGATGAGGCCACGCGCGAAGCGATGGTCATTGACCCTGGCGATAACATTGCCGAAGTCCTCGAGATCATCAGCAAACACAAATTGCAAGTGAAGCAAATCGTCATCACGCATGCCCACATTGATCACGTCGGCGGCGCGATGAAGCTGCGGGCAGCTACCAGCGCACCCATTCTTCTCAATCACAATGATTACACCCTGCTGAAGATGCTTGACCTGCAGGCGGCTTGGATTGGAATGACTGCGCCCGGCAAGGTCGAAATCGATCACAGCATTGCCGAAGCGGACAAGGTCCAAGCCGGATCGCTGGTGGCCGATGTGCTGCACACTCCCGAAAAGTTAATTGCTGGAGATACGCTGTTCGCGGGCAGCATCGGACGAACGGATTTGCCCGGCGGATCGTTCGACAAGATCATCGAGTCGTTGCAAGGCAAACTACTTGCCTTGCCAGATGAAACGGTGGTGATCCCGGGACATGGGCCGGTGACGACCATTGGAGAAGAGCGGGAGAGCAATCCGTTCTTGCAAAAGGCGTGATGGAGGGGTTCGTGCCTGATGAGTGCCCTTTCTTACCCTGCAGCTCTAACAGGGGCTGAAGTCCCTTAATTCATTCAAACGATTACGCGGCGCTGAGCCGCTCTTCCACAGTGGCGCAAGCATTCAGGCGGCGCAAGCATTCATGTGACGCAAGCATTCGTTAGATGGCGGACGCTCTATTAGTTCATCCGCAGCCTGCTAGAGGTGAATTTCGCTATTTTCCACCCGGCGTGTGCTCGAAAGGCAATTTCATGTAGCGCACCTTGTCGGCTTCTATCACGAGGGCGATGCGGTCTTCGTATCCGCGCATAGGGAACGGCTTGCCGGTATATCGAACCGAGATAGCATCCAAAACCTTGAGGTCGTTATCGGGTCGTTGCTCGATTACGCGGCCGCGTAGTTGCGTCTCCATATAAGGATCTTGAAAGTCAACCATCGAAATAGCGACCCGGGGATCGCGACGGGTGTTGCGGGCCTTCAGGGATTTTCCGCTAGTGCCGATAACGATGCGATCTCCCTCGCGGCCCACCCACACCGGAGTGCTGTGCGGCGACCCATCTTCCATCAGGGTGGCCAGATGAGCGAAGTTGGCGCGATCGACTAATTGTCTGACGTTTTCGGGAAGTGGAATGGCCATGGAATTCGTCCTCGTCAAGAAATCGTAGCAGTGATGAAACACGGATGTGAAGATCAAGTCTCAGGAACCCCTCTTAGAATGCTTTTAAGACGCGAGAGATGCCTTCGCGGAATGTTGCTTCGGGCGTGATCAAGCTCAGGACTAAATAGCCATCGTTCGGAAAATCGTAAAAGTGTCCAGGATGGATGAGGACGGAACGCTCAAAGAGAAGTTGGATGGCGAGGTCTTCGTCGGATTTGGTCACCGGAACGCGCAGGACAGCGTACCATCCGCCCTCGATCAGCAGTCGAACGCATGATGTGTACTGCACCAACTGACGGTCAAGCTCGGCCAAGTTGGCGCGGATTCGCGTCATGACTTGCGATTGGATTTTTTTTCTTTGCTTGAGCAGGGTCTCCGCCGCCAGCTGTACCGGTGCATTCAGCGACAAGTAGGTGTCAGCAATTACCTCCAGGCGGTGCATTGCTTCGGTGGCTTCTTTCTCCGAACCGCTGACGACGATCCAAGCTAGCTTCATTTGCGGAAGTGCGGCGATTTTTGAAAGGCCGCTAAGTGTGAAGGTAAAAGCATCATTGTTTGTGGCGAAGCTGTGCTGGGGACGACCATCGTGAGCGTAGTCAAGAAACACCTCGTCCACAATCAGCGCAAGGTTGTGCTCGCGGCAGAGCTGGTTGAGACGAGTTTGCTCCTCTTCGCGTACGTATGATCCGGTCGGATTGTTGGGATGCACCAAAACGATAGCTCGGGTCCTCGGCGTAATGGCCATTTCAAGGGTCGGCAAATCAATTTGCCAACCATGGTCATAGAGCAACGGATATGGCACGACCCTGACGTCTTGCAGGTCGGCCAGAAAGTCGAATAGCGGATAGCTCGGCTTCGGAACCAGGACTTCGTCTTCAGGATTGCACAGTAGGCGGAAGACGTAGGAATAGCCTTCACTGGTGCTGGTGGTGAGAACAATATTCTCGGCATCGATTTCGCGGGCGGGGGCGCCCGCGCCACATTTGTAGTACTCCGCGACGGTCTCTCGGGAGCGGCGCAAGCCTTTCGGTTGGGGATCGTAATCGAGAGACTTCGGATTTCTGAGCGCATCGAGGATTGTGGTTTCATCAAAAGCAAAACCAGCGCGCGTGGGATTCGAAATCGTGAGGTCGAGGACTTCGCTGCCTTCGCGAAGCATTTGCTGATGTGCGAGGGTAAACCGATTGGAATCGAGCTTCCAGGAAGTACGGCGAGAAAACATGCTGAACATCATAGCGAACGACGGCCTAGTGGCCGGCTAAGTACACGAATCCATGGCTTGATCCGACACTAAAATATGTATATACTTTTAGTATATACATTAACTCGGGAGGTTCGAGGTGGCGACAGCAAAAGTTTTTCGTTCCGGCAATAGCCAGGCCCTACGCTTACCAAAGCAGTTTCGCTTAAAAAGCAAAGAGGTGGAGATTTTTAGGCGTGGGGAGGAAATTGTCCTGCGGGAGAAAACGGGAAACATGGCCCGTGCATTCGATTTGCTTGCGGGCCTGCCGGAGGACTTTGAAATTCCTGGCCGCGAGGACGATCCTCCGCAGAAGCGCAAGGGATTGTAATGGAGCCGCGGTATTTACTGGACACAAACATTTGTATCTATATCCGACAGAAACGTTCGCCGGACCTCTTGCACCGGTTTGAAAAGCTACGTTCCGGGGAGGCAGTGATCTCCGTGATCACGTTTGGAGAACTGCTCTTCGGTGCAGAAAAGAGCGCTCATCGAACCGCCGCTCTCGAGCGTCTGCGGGAATTACAAATATTCTTGTCCGTCCTTCCCCTTCCTGAGGCCTCTGCAGGAAATTACGGGAAGATTCGTGCCGAACTCGAATCGAAAGGCGAGATAATCGGCAACAATGACTTGTGGATTGCTTCCCATGCGCTCTCATCAGGGTTGATTCTGGTCACGAATAATGAGCGCGAGTTTAGTCGAGTTAGGGGACTACGGACGCAGAACTGGGCGACTTAACGTTTCCTGTGCGGTTCGGCTCTATCGTGCTGCGCAGGAATGTTGCGAACTGCTTCACGTCGCGTGCGGTCGTGTCCCAGGAGCACATCCAGCGGACCACTGATTCCTTCTCATCCCACACATAAAAGAAATAGCGTTCATGCAATTTCTCAATGGCGCGACTTGGAATTTGGGCGAAAACTCCGTTAGCCTCGACTTCGTAAACAATCCTAATTTGAGGAATCTTGCTCAGTTCGTATTTCAACAATTGCGCCATGTGGTTGGAGTTCTGGGCGTTGCGCCGCCAGAGATCGTCTTTAAGCAGTGCTTCGAACTGCGCGGAGATGAAGCGCATTTTGGACGCGAGTTGCATGCCCTGTTTGCGGTAGAACTTGAAATTCGCGAACAGACCCACTTCTCGCAAAACCGGCGAGAAGTGGGGCACCCCAGGTTTTGGCACTGCACTTTCTGGCGAAGCGGTAGGAAAAAACACCACTGCCTCGGCACCCATCGCTCCGTTCTTGGTTGCGCCAAAAGAAAGAACGTCAACGCCAAGATCACGAGTCGCCTCACGCAGGCTCAGCCTTAGTGCCTCAGCAGCATTAGCGATGCGGGCGCCGTCCACGTGAAGAAACATGCTGTGATCATGCGCGAAGCGCGCCAATTGACGAATTTCCTCTGGTTTGTAGGTTGTGCCTACTTCAGTCGCTTGAGTGATGGAAACAACGCGCGGCTGCACATGATGCTCGACGCCGATCCCATGGTAGGCAGAGCGCACCGCCTCGAGCGTCAGCTTTCCGTCCTTGGTGGGAAGAGGAATCAGCTTGCATCCGGTGAATTTTTCCGGAGCGCCGCATTCGTCGACGTAAATATGGGCGGCTTGGGCGCAGATAACGGCATGGTAGGAGTTGGTAAGCGCTTTTAGGCTAAGGCAATTGGCGGCCGTGCCGTTAAATACAAAGAAGACCTCGATATCCTTGCCAAAGTGACGTTTGAAGAGCTTCACTGCGGATTCGGTGTAGGGGTCATCTCCATAACCGACAACGTGGCCCTGGTTCACGGCGGAGATTGCCTTGATGACAGCGGGATGGACGCCCGCATTGTTATCGCTGGCAAAGCTGCGAGTCGGCTTCATGGGGGACAATTTAGCATGGCCGGCGTCCGGCGCCAGGCCTCGGGCTTCAAAGTCTGGCCTGACGCCGAAAACCTGACGCCTGACCGGAAGATTTGAATCCCGCGGAAACGCAGTTTAATCTAACTGACAAAGTTTGGTGCTGCCTGGAAATGCCGCCTGTCCTGCTATCGACATACCAGCTCACCTCGTCCAATTACAAATAGAGGATGACAGATGCTAAAACGGATGCTCCTGATGTTGGGGGTGGTACTGCTGATCATCGCAGGCCTTGGGTTTGTGAAATATCGGCAATTTCAGGGTTTCAAGGCGCAGGGAGCGAGCTTTGCACCGCCCCCCACGGCAGTCACCACGATCGTTGCCAAGCGTGAGACCTGGCCTTCCACGCTGCAGGTCATTGGAACTGCCGCCGCCATCCAGGGCGTAACCGTGAGCGCTGATCTGCCGGGGACCGTAGATAGAATTCACTTTGAGTCGGGCAAAGCCGTCCAGGTGGGAGACGTATTGGTTGAGCTCGATACCCGGCAGGAGCGTGCTCAGTTGGCGGCAGCGCAGGCCGATTGGGAGCTTGCCAGAATCAATTACGAGCGTCAGGAAAAGCTGGTGGCGCAAGGCGTGGTCGCCCGGACCGAGTATGACAATGCCTCGGCACAGCAGAAATCCACTGAAGCCCATGTTGGCGAAATTAAGGCGACGATTGAGCGTAAGACCATTCGAGCGCCTTTTTCCGGGATTCTGGGCATTCGTCAAATCAATCTCGGACAGTATTTGTCAGCCGGCCAGGCCATCGTCTCCTTGCAGGCGGTAAACCCGATTTATGTGAATTTCGGCGTGCCGCAGCAACAATCTCCACAGGTGCGAATGGGCGGAGGCTTACGCATGACGAGTGACGATCTACCCGGGATCCAATTTGCCGGACGGGTCTCCGCTGTGGACTCCGTTGTAAACGAAGCCACGCGGAACATTCAGGTACAGGCGACTCTCACGAATCCGCAAGGCAGATTGCGTCCCGGCATGTTTGTTCAAGTCGAGCTTGGCTTGGGCGCCAATCGTCAGATAATCGCCTTGCCCGCCTCTTCCATTAACTATGCACCGTATGGTGACTCCGTCTACGTAGTCACGGACGTTCAAGACCCAAAGAGCGGCAAGACATTCCGGGGCGTGCGCCAGCAGTTCGTAAAAATCGAGGGCTCGCGTGGAGACCAGGTGGCGGTTGTCTCCGGAGTGAACCCCGGCGAGGAAATTGTGACTTCGGGAGTGTTCAAGCTGCGAAACGGCGCGCCGGTCCAAGTCAACAACAAAGTGCAACCACCGAACAACCCAAAGCCCAAGCCTGAGGACAGCTAATGAAGTTGACCGACCTCTTCATACGACGGCCAGTTCTTGCGATTGTCGTCAACCTGGTGATTCTAATTGCCGGGTTGCAGGCAATACGTTCGCTGAGTGTGCGGCAGTATCCACGCAGTGACATTGCGGTGGTGTCCGTGCAAACGGTGTACGTCGGCGCTAATGCCGATCTGGTGCGCGGGTTCATTACTACGCCGCTGGAACGCGTGATTGCGGCTGCTGACGGCATTGACTACATGGAGTCAACCAGCGCCCAGGGGTTGAGCACGATCAATGTGCACCTGAAGCTTAACTACGACACCAATGCAGCGCTGACCCAAATTCAGGCGAAGGTTGCGCAGGTGCGAAACGATCTGCCGCCCGAGGCAGAGGCACCGATCATTGATTTGCAGACCGCCGACACGCAGTTTGCGGCGATGTACATTGGCTTCTCCTCAACTGATTTAGACAGAAATCAGATCAGTGATTACCTGGTTCGCGTGGTGCAGCCGAAGTTAAGCGCCATCAGCGGCGTACAGCGCGCCGACATTTTAGGCGACCGCAACTTTGCAATGCGGCTCTGGCTGAAGCCGGATCAGATGGCGGCTCGCAACGTTTCTCCGTCCGATGTGCGTGATTCGCTGGCAAAGAACAACTACCTCTCTGCGCTCGGTAGTACCAAAGGTTCTGCGGTATCAGTCAATCTAGTCGCCAACACCGACCTGCGAACTGCCGACGAATTCAAGCAGATGATCGTGAAGCAGCAGAACGGCGTTGTGGTTCGCATGGGTGAGATCGCCGACGTCCAACTGGGCGCCGAGAACTACGACTCCGACGTGCGCTTTAACGGACAGCAGGCCACGTTTATGGGCATCTGGGTACTGCCCACCGCGAACTCGCTGGATGTAATCAAGAGCGTGCGCGCCGCGCTTCCGGCGATTCAGGAGCAGTTGCCGACTGGGATCAAGCTGGGCATTCCCTACGATTCGACGGCATACATCCAGGACGCGATCGATGAGGTATTGCACACCCTGGGAGAGACGCTGCTGATCGTCATCTGCGTCATTTTCCTGTTCCTGGGGTCGTTCCGCTCAGTTCTGATTCCGGTCATTGCCATTCCAATCTCGCTGATTGGCGCTGTCTTCATCATGCTGGCAGCCGGTTTCACCATCAACCTGCTGACATTGCTCGCGATTGTGCTGTCAGTCGGTCTGGTCGTGGATGACGCCATCGTCATGGTTGAGAACGTAGAGCGCCACCTGCAAATGGGTGCGACCCCGATGCGCGCGGCCCTTGATGCTGCCCGTGAACTAGTAGGGCCGATCATCGCCATGACCATTACGCTGGCGGCGGTATACACGCCAGTGGCAATTCAGGGCGGATTGACCGGCGCACTATTCCGTGAATTCGCATTTACATTGGCTGGCGCGGTCATTGTTTCCGGTATCGTCGCGCTGACGCTCTCGCCAATGATGGGTTCGAAACTTCTGCGACAGGGGGATGCTGAGCGTGGCTTTGCGGGCTTGATCAACCGCAGTTTTGATCGTTTCCGCAATTTTTATACGCGGCTGCTGGGTGGGACCCTGCAGTATCGTCCCGTCGTACTTACTCTTTGGGTCATTGTGGTACTGCTGATTGTCCCGTTCTATATGTTCTCGCAACGGGAATTGGCTCCAGCGGAGGACCAGGGAGTGGTTTTCGGAGTGATCCAATCGTCGGCAAACTCGACGATTGATCAGACAAACCTTTTCGCGCAACAAGTGGAAGACGTGTATCGTTCCTTCCCCGAGAACGGGGGCACGTTCCAGATTACTCAGCCCGGCGGCGGCTTCGGCGGCATGGTTACAAAGCCATGGAGCCAGCGAAAGAGAACATCGCAGCAGCTTCTGGCCGCTTCCACCGGCTCGCTCTCAAAGATTGCGGGCGTGCGAGTGATTCCACTGACGCCTCCCGCACTACCAGGTGGAGGAAACTTCCCCGTTGACCTAGTAATTGCCTCGTCGGCGGAACCTGAACAGGTGAGCGAACTGGCCAACCAGATCGTGCAGAAGGCCATGGCCAGCGGAATGTTCATTTTCGCTGATACTGATGTCAAGTTTGACCAGCCCCAAACCGAAGTCGTGTACGATCGCGACAAACTACGCTCGCAAGGTGTGGACCTGAGCCAGGCGGGACAAGATCTTTCCACGTTGTTTGGCGGAAACTATGTAAATCGGTTCAGCATTCAGGGCCGCAGTTACAAGGTGATTCCGCAGGTAAAGCGCACCGAGCGTTTGACCGCAGACCAACTCGAGCACATCTACGTCAAGGGATCGAACGATAAGTTGGTCCCTCTTTCAACATTTGCGAGCCTCAAGACCACGACTCAGCCTCGATCGTTGAACAAGTTTCAGCAGCTAAATGCGGTCCGCATTCAGGGCGTGATTCCTCCACCAGTACCGCTGGATAAGGCGCTGACGTTCCTTGAAGACGAAGCCAAAAAACTCCCTCAGGGCTACACGGTTGACTATGCTGGGGAATCGCGGCAGCTGCGCGTCGAAGGTAGCAAGTTCCTTCCCACGTTCATGCTTTCTGGCGTTCTGATTTATCTGGTGTTGGCAGCACAGTTTGAAAGCTTCCGTGATCCATTCATTATTCTTGCGGGCTCAGTACCACTGGCCATAGCTGGAGCGCTCACGTTCTCGTTCCTGGGATTTACCAGTCTGAACATCTACAGCCAAGTGGGATTGATCACGCTGGTCGGTCTGATTGCGAAGAATGGAATTCTGATCGTTCAATTTGCCAACCACCTTCAGGAGGAAGGCCGAAGCAAGCTGAACGCAGTCATCGAAGCTGCGAGCACCCGTCTTCGTCCGATTCTGATGACTACAGCGGCGACGGTGTTCGGCCACTTGCCCCTCGTATTCGCAAGCGGACCCGGCGCTGGCGCGAGAAACAGCATCGGCATCATGCTGGTCAGCGGCATGATTATCGGTACGGCATTCACGCTCTTCGTGGTGCCCTCGATCTACATGCTGGTGGCGAAACGGCATGTGAGGCTGGAAGCGATTGAGCCGGAGCCCTCATTTCCAGAGACAGAAGAAGCGGCGGCAGTCTAGAGCAAGATCAGAGGGCTTTAAGCGCAAAGAGTCTCTTGCGCGACCGGGCTCGTCGCCAACCGGCAACTCCTCCTCCGACTGCACTTGGCAATGTAATCATCAAGATGCCAAGAAAAATTGCCGCTTCGCTCTCAAATCCAGGAAAAATGGCCGTCCACATAATTCCTCCTAGAATGGTAGTATCAGGCCCAGCAACAGTCCCGCCAAAACATCTTTTCTTGTAGTGCTCTCCCCAAAGATCGGCAGCCAAAGGGCAATGCAACCAACAGTAGGTATTAGGAAGAACGGAAGTAAAAAGAGAAGATCGCTCTTTCTGAATAGCGGGTCATGAGATAGATATAAAACTAACGGGGGCACACACGTGAATGCTATCCAGGCCGTAAAGCTCTTTAGGAAACTCATTTCTACTACCCACGGTAATTCATCGCGCCAAACTACAATTTCACTGTCCGCGGCAATTCAGAGACTGTCACTCCGTCTCTGCCCCTGTGAGAACGTTTCGGAGCACACAGATAGTGGTCCTCTGCGATACTTCTCAGCGGCTCCGGTGCGTAATAGATTTGATCGCCCGGTCTTCTCAAAAAAATAGCCTGTAAACCGGAAAGATCACCCATTCTGGCCGGGAGCGCCGATCTTCGACTATGGGACTTTTTGCACAACTGCGCCCAGGATTGGGCCCTGGTGTGATTCCTGGACAAACGCAATCAGCCGGTATCCTGCGTCTGATGGTTTCGCCTTGATGTGTACGTCTTTGGCGAAAGCCGCGCCCTTCGCAACCTTTCCAGCGTTCGTCAGATTTCGGACGACCGCGACGTGTTGCAAGTGATGGCCCCCATTTTCTCCGCGTAATACCTGCGACTTCGCATGGTCGAGTGCCAGCGCCACAAAAACTTCCGCGTTAGCTGGCATGGCTCCCGACTCAATATGCGCGCGCAGAACTCCATTTTCTAGCGTAAGCGAAGAAATCTGCACATTCACTTTCGGATTGGAGCGGGCTTTTTCAAAGGCCTGGTCCGCGCGCTTGGGATCATTTCCAACGAATTCAACGGCCCCGTCAACAACCATTTCTGGAGTGTATGGACCTTTGAGGTGCATCCGGTCGGCATAGTTCTGTTGACGGACGGTGTAGTCATGATCTGAATAGATATCTCTCCAGCCCTGGTCGTCCCAGTAGTCAACGTGTTCACCCAATACAATGAGTTGGGCTCCGGCCACAGGTTGAGTTGCGTCTAGTGTTCGCAGGAATTCATCGGCGGGCGGACAGCTTGAGCAGCCTTCCGAGGTAAAGAGCTCCACGAGGACCGGAGTTGGAGATTGAGCGACGGCTTTGTAGAAGGGCAAGATTGCGAGGGCGGCGACAATCAGGGCGTGCAGAGCAGAATGAGGTTTTAACATCACATTCACCGATTCGCGGGAACAGAAAAAGTTACACTAAAGCAGTTTTCAGCTATTAGCTCTTAGTTTTTCTAACCCAGCTGATCGTCCGTTGTCGAGCAATATTTGCGGGGAAACATGCATAAAACGAAACTCGTCGCAGGCTTAGTCCTCGCGCTCTCGGCGTGGACCCAGGGCGCCGATACTAGTAATTCTGCCCAGACGTGGTCCTTCGCCGTTTCTGGCGACTCGCGCAACTGTGGCGACGTAATTATGCCGGCAATTGCTGCTGATGCGATCAAGCACAATGTAGCGTTCTACTGGCATCTGGGAGACCTGCGCAAGATCTCCGGTCCCGACCAGGATTTTATTGAAGAGCGTACCCAGCAGGGCAAAGCCACCGATCTTGCAGATTACGAAAAGCATGCGTGGGACGACTTCGTCGCAAACCAGATCAAACCCTGGGGAAATACTCCGTTTTTCTTGGGAATCGGAAACCACGAGACTACAGCCCCGAAGACGCGGGCCCAGTTTGTCGAACAATTTCGAAAATACCTTGATCGGCCTGAATTGAAAGAACAACGCCTCAAAGACAATTCTGCCGAGATTCAGCCGAGAACCTACTTTCATTGGATACGCGACAGAATTGATTTCATTTATCTCGATAACGCCACGAAAGACCAGTTAGGCCCCGAGCAAATGAAGTGGATTGAAGGCGTGCTCAATCGCGATGGCAAAGATGCATCCATTCATACGATTGTCGTTGGAATGCACGAGGCGCTGCCCGAAAGTATTTCCGCGAACCACAGCATGAATGAATATCCGAGTGGAATTGAAACTGGCAGACGCGTCTATCAAATGCTGCTGAAGATCCAGAACGAATCACACAAGGTCGTCTACGTGCTCGCCAGCCATTCGCATTTCTTCATGGAGGGAATCTTCAACACTCCCTACTGGAAGGCAAATGGTGGAGAAATTCCGGGATGGATTGTGGGAACGGCTGGCGCAGAACGGTATCCGCTGCCTCCCGCTGCAGGAGATGCTAAGGCCGCCAAGACTAACGTTTACGGATACATGATGGCCACGGTGAATCCGGAAGGTGAGCCGCCGGGAACGATCAAATTCAAATTCGAGGAACTGAAGGAAGACAGCATTCCGGCAGACGTCTTGCAACGATTCACCAAACCATTTGTGCACGAGTGTTTTGCAGGGAATCGGAGAACTGGACCGGTCGAGTGACTGAATTGAATCATTGAATCATCGGGGATTGAGTCATTGAAAAGCATGCGGTGAGCCATAAGCGACGAGCCGTCAACGACAATCTTCCGGAAGGATCACCACATTCGCGGTTGCTCGCAGCTCAAAGCTCATCGCTCACAGCTTTTGCTCAGCAATGATTCAATCCCCCGATGATTCAATGATTCAATCCTACGCAGTCCTCAGCCTATTCTGCCAGTGGGACCACACGAACCATACGATGCCTGCAGCCAGAACCACCAAAATTACCGCGTCAAACTTGTGAAGATATTTTCCGATCCCACGCCAATTTTCACCAAGCTTCATTCCCAGCCAAGCCAATCCAAAGCACCACGGCCATGATCCAAGAAATGTGTACACGTGGAAACGAACGCGCGGCATGCGGGCGATACCGGCGGGCAGCGCGATAAAGGTCCGAATTACTGGGAGCAGCCGCGCGATGAACACCGCGAGATATCCCCAACGGGTGAAGAAACGGTCTGCCCAATCAAGTTCGCGCCGGCCCATCAGGATCCAGCGGCCATAGCGCTCAACCAAGGGACGGCCGCCGTAACATCCGATTTCGTAGGCGACCAGAGACCCCAGATTGCAGCCAATAGCGCCCGCTGTTGCGACCAGAACGAGCTTCATTGCTCCCTGGTAAACGAGATAGCCGGCAAACGGCATAATCAGCTCCGATGGCAACGGAATGCACGCCGACTCTATGCCCATCAGGATGACGATGCCGCCATACCCGGCAAAGCCGATCAGGGACTTGATGAATATGAAAACAGCGGCAAGTATTTTTTCAGTCATGAAAAACAAGCTCTTAGCGAACCTATTTGTGCACCTGGCGGCAGTGCTGAGCAAGGATAACGCGAATTACGTGGCGCCCATCGCCACGGCACGTTCACGATAGAAGTGCATCAGGTCGGTCAATATCGGTTCGGCGCCGAGTTGCCGCAGCATGGTTGTGACCTGTCCGCGATGATAGGTTCCGTGGTTTACGACGTGCTGCATAGATTGCCACAGAGGATTGCGATAGACACCAAACTTCAGCGTCTTATATTCCATTACGCGGTCGAGGTCTGATTGCGTGAGTCCACACACGAACGCAAGAAGGCGGTGCTCCTGTTCAAACCAGCGCTCACGCAAGCTAGCGAGGTCTTGAAACTCCGTTACATCGGGCAGCGCGGCGGGTGAGCGTCCTTGAAAACGTTCGAGCCAAATCCACTCTGCACCATAGATATGCGCCAATGTGTCGTGGATAGAACTGAAACTCGAACCCAGCGGCCTGGTGAAATCTTCCGGCTTAAGCTTTTCCGCCGCGGCGAGCGAACGCCGGTTTGCCCAGGCGTTGTAGTCGTACAGCTGCTGGATTTCGGTGGGAGACATGATTTACTGCCTTAGAATGACCCTTCTTGCGTAAAGGTAAATCCGGGCAGGGCTACACCACTCTCGTTCTTGGCAACTTTGACGCGGGTCGTGGGCGCGTCGGGCGCCGTTACCTCAGCCGGACGTAGCACCGCATATTGCGTAAACACCTCGTTGTAGAGTTTCGTGACCAGATAGTCCTGGCCACCTTCGTCCTTGCGCCAAACTTGGCCCAATTGGATGGATTTCACTGCCATTCTACGCGCCCCCACTCCAGAGTAATGGGAGTCGAATGAAGTCGTCAATTAAGGCAGGCGGCACAGGCGGAGATGAACTTTCGGATGCGCACTCCCAAGTCACGCAAAGGCGGCGAGAGCTGGGGCGCACGAGTGAGAACGAAGAAACTGCCCTATTTCGAGTCTGCTGGCGCCGACTGAGAGAGCTTGTTTGGCCGTGATTGTTGCAAGAGGCGTTCCAGGTGATTCAAGAACTCTTCGCTCGTGAACTCGGGAACGAGCTTGCCCGGCAATGTTCCCCAGTTCTCAACAGGCCTGCCAGAGGCATTCGAGCTATCGATTCCGACGTAGGCCGGGCCCAAGAGTCCTTCAGTACTTGAATACGCCCAGCTATCGCGAGGGATCTTCAGTTCGTAATCGGTTTGCAATTCCATTGCGATCATCACCGGACAGGCATGGTCCTCCGGTCTAACCCGAACGTCGCGTACAATGCCCAGTTCAACTCCGGAAATACGCACCGGCGCGCCTTTTCTCAGACCATCTGCTTTCTGCAAGCAGGTTCTAAGATGAAAGTTGTGCGTGTGGAACCGCATAAGCGGCAGAACGAGGATCAACAGGAGCGGAAGCGCAATTAGGCGCAAGACGCGCAATGCGCTCCTGACGGCGGTCTGCGACCGGCCGGGATCTAGGTCACTCATCATTTCAAGGCTCCCGCACGGCGACGTACCTTCGCGACAAATTCCGCATCCTTCAGCGATTCCATGTTGATGTCCACATTGGCGAGTCCCCCCTCGATTGCTGCGCGCGCAAGGGCTGACGCGGTGGTCAAGTCCGACTTCATGTTGGGATTTGTGATCGGGCCAAGGCTTGCGGAAATAGTCAGCACTTCCCTCGCCCGCTCCGCGACTCCTAGTGGGACGCTGGTCGCCTGCTTCAGCGCGGAATCAATCAAGCCATCTGCGGACGCTGACTCGCGAGACTTTTTGTAGGCTGCCATCACGGAGTTGTACGACTCGGCGTCGGCATCAATCGAAGCCTTGAGTTCTTCGCGAAGCAGCGAAAGACGGGAAATCGCCTCAGTCAACTCGCGTTCGAATTGAACATACGCCTTCTTGCCGCGCGACATGGACGCAACCATTGCGGCCAGCCCTGCCGCCATAGCGCCACTTGCCGCGGCTGCACTGCCGCCGCCGGGAGTGGCAGTTGGGGCCGCCAACTGTTCGATGAACGGCTCAACCCCTGCCCGTATTCCGCCGACGGCCATCTTTCCACCCATAACTGCCACTAGACGGTTTTCCAGGATCAGCGAAGAATCGAAATGCTCGATTTGCAGAAACCATTCGGCTGCCTGCTCCAACGCTTTCTTGGGAACCAGTCCAACGATCTCACTGCTTGTCGGCACTGCGCCGTAGCGGGCAGCCTCTGCGCACACCATTTCGAAGACGCGATGGATGGGCGTCTGCTCAAAGTCGGTCAGGTTCGTGGAGACCTGCGCCTGACCGCGCACCAGAAATCCCGCAGCTTTCACATATCGAAGGCCACCGGTCGAAAACCGGACGGACTTGGCGATCTTCTTCGCGATTTCGACATCGGTAGTGTTCAGAAAAATGTTGTAGGCAATCAGGAACTTGCGCGCTCCCACAACGCATGCTCCCGCAGTGGGATGAAGCCTGGCTTCGCCAAAGTCAGGTTTCCGCGCCGGGTTGGTGACGATTTCAGTACGGATGCCCTCGAATTGTCCGCGCCGGATATTCTCCAGATTTTGGCGCTCAGGCGAAGCAGCTGCGGCTTCGTACAGATAGACCGGAATTTTGTGGCGCTGCCATATCTGTTCGCCGACATGCCGTGCCATGGCAACACAATCTTCGATAGTTACGCCCTCGATTGGGATAAAGGGTATGACATCAGCGGCGCCCAGCCGCGGATGCGCGCCTTGGTGCTGATTCAGATCAATCAGCTCGGCAGCTTTGCCCACGCCGCGAATGGCCGCTTCCTGAATCGCCTCGCGTTCGCCGACGAGCGTGATAACGCAGCGGTTGTGGTCTGAGTCCATCTCGCGGTCGAGAAGATACACGCCAGCGAGCTTCATGGCCTCAACAA
>QHZR01000358.1 GCA_003224755.1 Acidobacteriota bacterium | reverse complement strand
ATGGGTTCAGAATGCAATTTGCAGTTAACAAACATATTGCACGCTTGGGTGAAGCCCTCGTGTTCGCTTCTACCGGCTGGGCATCAATGTTATTTGGGTCGCAACGCAAATCCATGTGTTGCCACGGCGCACCCATGTATCAATGAAGCGCTCCCTACGCGAATATGGCTTCGCCCTTTCAACTCCTTTGATTCGATAGATTCCAGTCACGAGCACGGTGTCGTTGAAGACATGCGCAGTCATGTTCTCGTTGATCGCTTGATCTACGCGAGAACTAGTGTCCTTCAGGCTCGCGAGATATTGGGTCTTGTCCCGGAGACTGCCGTCGTAGCGGATGTAAATCAGGGAATCGTCGAGTAAATCGTGTAGCGCCTTGCTGTCGCTGACTTTCTCAGTCTGTCCCCAGGCATTTTCGAGCGCTAGGACCTTGCCTTCTATGGAGGAGCTATCTGACGAGACCTGGCCCTGTGCGAATACCGTAATAAACGCGAAAAAAAGATGATTAGAAGTCTGCTCTTCATTGATCTCCCACCTTCTTCTTCAGATCGGTCAATGAAACCGATCTCGTGAGGATGCTCGTCTTCTTTGCCCCAAACGCACGAACCCTGATGGCTTCTTCAGCGAAGGAACCAGCATAACGGCGAGTATGTAAGTGAAAGACTGCCTCTACCGGCGCCTGGCATCGGCGGCGAATGGTGCGACCGAGTCGGTAACCGAACCGCTACGACGCCGTTGTGCTGCAGACTCTGGAATTGGCGGACGTTGTTCAAGCGTTCCTAACAGGGGAGCATCGTCAACGCCGGCGCCAAAAGATACAAACAGATCGGCCGCGCACATGGATTCCACGAGACGGCGCTGTCGCGAGGTCAGCACTTTCACTGGAAGGTCTGAAAATTGCGGAAGATCCAAAGCAGATAAAGCCGCTGCGCGAAAGATGGTTGCAGGTAACGCGGACCGAGAGGAGTAAGAACTCGCAGAACGCCGGAGAAAAGTTTTTCAAGCCACATGAATTTTTGTCCCGGAGGGGTTTCTAATGTTGTAACTCAGAAGGCTGTGCAATTCAAAGTCCACGCATTATTGCACCGCGAATGATGCAATGGGGAACACATTTTTTGATTTCTTTCACTTTTTTCTGGCGGAAGACGGTCGTTTTCATGAAATTCTGAAATCTTTGCACCACGAATAGTGCATGCAAGGTTAAGCGATTTCTAATCTGAGCTGAATCTTGAAGAAAAACTCAGCAAGCACCGGTTTGGCACGAGCACTCTCGAAGCGTGGGCATTGCTCGCGCTCCAGGGCGCGGGACTTGATCGCAAGTGGCCGGGTTCGCGTGAATCACCGTGTAGCGTTGAATGCAGATAAGCCTGTCGCCTTCGGTAAGGACCTGATCGAGGTCGATGGGCAAGCAGTGCGAACGGCTGTGAAGGTTTATTTGATGTTGAACAAGCCCCGCGGAATTATCACTTCGGCTGATGATGAAAAGGGGCGGCCAACTGTTTATTCGCTGCTACCCGGCGACCTGCCGTGGGTTGCTCCGGTAGGACGTCTCGACAAAGCGAGCGAGGGCTTGCTGCTACTTACTAACGATTCGGCGTGGGGCGCAAGAATCGCATCTCCCGAATCGCACGTCAGCAAAACTTATCATGTGCAAGTCGCGGCGGTGGTTGGGCCGGAACTGTTGCGGCAATTGACCGGCGGCGGGCAGCATGAAAGGGGCGATGTGCTGCGCGCGAAGCAAGCTTCAGTTGTTCGAACCGGGGCAAAGAATTCTTGGCTGGAAATTGCACTCGATGAAGGCAAGAACCGCCACATCAGGCGGCTGATGGATGGCTTTGGGATTGAGGTCTTGCGGTTGATTCGCGTTGCCATTGGCCCGCTGCAGTTAGGGAGTCTGCCAAAAGGAAAGGTGCGCGAACTCACGGCTGACGAAGTTGCGACACTAGCTGGGAGGCAAGCCGCTGCTAGGCAGCGTGCATGAAAGAGAGGTTACCCAGAGCTCGGGCGGCGAGCTCCAGATTTTGCAAATCGTTGAGGGTGAAATCAGCGCCGGAGTCGTCAGGCGTGAGTCCCTTGTGACAGATTTGAAGTACGCCAACCACGTTATGGTGAGGATCGGTAATCGGCGCCGTCATCAACTTTTGAATTGTGTTTGCGCCTGGGACGTTCGATTGTCCCAGCGTGCTCAGCTTGATGGTTTCGAACACATTTGCATGTTGCACGATTACAAAATTGTTGAATAGTTCGACTTTACGCGTAGTGGCAGTCCGTGCGGCGACTGCCTTGGAACTCGAAAGGGGCACGAAGCCTGCTGCGCGCAATTCGGTGGGAAAAAGAAAATTAAGGATGTCGCCCTCAACCCGCATGAGCGCAACTTCGGCCAAACCCACATTGAAGATTCTGGAAAGGTCTGCGCATGCCTGTTCCGGTGAAGTGGAGCGCGTCAAATCTTGTTCGATGATGGCGTGAGGCGCGAGCACGCGGGCTACAGCAACTGCTGAACCGGTGCCTGCACTGGAAGATCTGGACATGCGTTTCCTTCGGAGGGCAAACTCAGGCCCTCGGCACTCCTACTATGCTGAAGCGTGGCAACGGAGGGAACAAGTTACGGAAGTTCTGCAGCCTGGGCAGTTTCAGTCACGCTTCTTCGTCATGGGAAAGTTCTTCTCGCGCCAGCCGCGCACTCCGCCATCCATGGAAATCACATTGGTGTAGCCCATTTTCTGCAGATTGTCGGCTGCCATGGCGGAGCGGAATCCTCCTCCGCAATACAGAACCATTGGAGTGTTAAGGTCGGGAACGCGGCCTTCGATGTCGCGCTCGATAACGCCCTTGCCAAGATGAATGGCGCCGGGCAGATGGTCTTTGGCGAATTCGCTTTCTTCTCGAACGTCAACCAGCAAGAATTTGTCGCCGCGATCGAGTCGTTCCTTCACCTCATCAACGTCAGTTTCTTTGATTCGCGATTTGGCATCGTCCACAATTTTCAAGAAACGAGGTGAATGCTGCATGTCAATTGCTCCTTATATTTGGGTGGAGACGGTTACCTGACCTGCAAGGGTGCACTCTTCAGGATTTTTATCTTCTCTCAGGCCGAGGAACACCGGGGCGCGGAGTTTGAGCCCACCGTCGGCGGTTTCGTGCGTCCACTCGGAAAACTTCACTTCCGCAACCCGCACCGGTTTGACCCAATGCACTTTTTTGGCATCAACCGCGCCGCTGAACGGGTTCTTGGTACTCTCGATTTTTCCAAGCTCGCCGAATATTTCCTTCAAGGTCGCATGGTTAAATCCGGTGCCAGCCTGACCAACGTGAATCAGGTGCTTCTTCTCATCGTAGAGCCCCAGCACCAGTGAGCCGAAATGCTGCCGCGTACCCTCGGGATCGGTGTAGCCGCCAACCACGCAATCGATAGTCTGTGTGATCTTGATCTTCAGCCATTCAGATGTGCGGCGCTCCTCGTAGCAGCTGTTACGTTTCTTGGCGAGGATGCCTTCCAGGCCCTTCTGTTTCGCGACCTCGAATAATGCGACCCCCTGCTCTCCCGGATAATGATCAGAGTAGCGGACTATTTCGTCGGGTATCAGAATCTCCTTCAGCACACGCTTGCGCTCTTCGAGTGTGACGCGCCGGAGATCGTATCCGTCGAGGTAGAGCAGATCGAAGACGTAATAAAGGATGGGCAGGTCGTGGCGTGTCGCGCCTTGACGGCCGTGACTGCGAATGCCGGTGCGCTGTTGCATCAGGCTGAACGAGGAACGGCCTTGCTCGTCGAGCACAACCACTTCGCCGTCGAGAACAGCATTTTGTGTCTTGATAAACTTTGGCAACTCACGCAACTCGGGATATCGCGGCGTAAGGTCATTTTGGTTTCGCGAAACCAGGCGCACAGTGCCGTGCTCAATGAACGACACAGCGCGGTATCCGTCCCACTTGATCTCGAACAGCCAGTTGGGATCCTCGAACGGCTTCTCTACGACAGAAGCTAGCATCGGCCGGATGGCGGAAGGCATGGGCCGTCTGGTCGCGCCTTCTAAGTCTTTAAAGGCAGAGGACGCAGAGATCGCAAAGGAATTGGATCCATTCTTCGCGGCAACCCTTTTCGGATTTCGTTTACCTTTGTGCTCCTCTGTATCCGCAGTGGTTTGATTTTTTGCGCTTTTTACTTTTTTTTTATCCAGCTTGGCTAAACTGTCCGCAAGCCACGCCGCTTTCACTCTTCCTCGCGAAGCTTTTTTGCTGCTCGTCCATTTGGCAGAATCGTCGTCTCCTGCGATCTGCGCCATAGTTTTGTTGCTGAGAACCGAAGTGTCGTATTTGTCTATGTCAAAACCATTCGTCTCATATTCATCGTGTTTTTTGATCATCAACCATTCGTTACCCTTGCTTCCCGGCCTGCGGGCTTTCATGTGGACCAGCGCGAAATCTCCGTTCAGCCGCTTGCCATGAAGGCGAAACTTCAAGTCGCCCTTTTTGATCATGGCGGCGGCTTCAGCTTCTGTGCCGGGCAAATATTTTCCGTTGACGGCTTCGGGCGAGAGCGGCTCCCAGGTGCCCACGTCCCACACCATGACTGAGCCGGCTCCATAATTGCGTTCAGGAATGGTGCCTTCGAAATCGAAATAAGAAACGGGATGATCTTCCACCTGCATGGCAAGCCGCTTGTCGGCGGGATCAAGCGATGGGCCTTTGGGCACAGCCCATGACTTCAGCACACCTTCCATCTCGAGACGAAAGTCATAGTGAAGACGCGTGGCGCGGTGCCGCTGCACTACGAAGCGGTGACCCGCTTTCTTTTCAACCTTCGGCGGAGGTTCGGGCGTTTCGGAGAAGCGCCGCTTGCGTCTGTATTCCTCAAGCGCCATGAGAATATTCTAAATCCGGATACTGCGGCGGTGTGAAGAGTCTGCAAGGCCCGCTTACGCTGGGACGACAGCAAAACCGTAACATTCGGTATGATGTAGAGATAGTGGGCGCGTAGCTCAGTGGTAGAGCAATGCCATTTTAATCAATTTTCCGATGTTCGCACGCTCTCGCTCGTTTTTGCACGATCACCCTGAAACCCAATGCTGATAAGGCTTTTCGCAGATTCCTTCCTGGAACCACTCGGCACTGACTAGCACGAAATTTGAAATCCAACTGACACCAGAACTGACACCGAGGGACATTCACTCCCGACCTCGGAGCGGTGCCTGTGGCATAACTACCGAGTAGCCAGACAGCCTTGCGGCCGCCTGGCCCTCTCAGAACTGGGCGTGAAGGTTTCCCTTCACCCAGCTCAAGCCCTTCGAACGCCTCTTTAGAGGAGACGCGGTTTCGAAACGGAAAGACGCTGACGATGGACCCGGTCATGGCACTCGGGATGAAGGAGAACGCAGTTCGTGGCACCTGCCGAACCACCCATCACACGGGAGACGCAGTAATGAAGCCGCCAGCCTGTGAGCCGGGTGATTTTTGTATGGCACAGCGTGCAGAATCCACGTTGTTCATACCAGAGATGGCGAAGAGTACGAGTACCCCGAAACGTTTCCAGCATGTGAGCCTCGTCCCGTTCTTCGAAGTAGGTTTCATAGGTTGGATCGTACGGGTTGGCTTCGCCTTTGACCTTGACGTGCCGTTTGATGGAAGTGCTCTTGGCGTAGTGCAGCCAGACTTTATTT
>QHZR01000357.1 GCA_003224755.1 Acidobacteriota bacterium | reverse complement strand
ACGTTTCCCTTACGGTACGACAATCGTGTCTCCCGGTTTCATAAGTATGTTTTTCCCCACCGCTTCGCCCTTCACGAGCTGCTTGTAATTAATCGGAATCTTCTGCTGTCTTCCGTTTTCGACGCGCAGCACGTAAATACCCTTGGTGTTGGCGAACTGGCTGAATCCGGCGCTGGCCAAGGCTTGTAATACCGTCATGTTGGGCAACAGAGGCATGGCGCCCGTGTGCAACACTTCCCCGGTCACATAAATCCGCTGGCTGTTCATCTGTGTAACCACCACGGTCACACGCGGATCGGCGAGATATTTCTTTAGCTTTTCCGTGATCGAGGACGCCAATTGCATCGGCGTCAACCCCGCCGCCTGCACATCGTTCAATAGGGGCAAGGAAATCATGCCGTCGGGACGCACGGGCAATGTCGCAGTGAGATCCGGCTCTTTCCAAACATCGATATGGAGTGTGTCATCGGCGCCGATCACGTAGGTGGGGCCAGCGGCTGAGGTTGTCCTCGAAGCCTCAGGCACGGAGCCCGCTTTGTCTTTTGGCTTGGCACCGTTGCTCTGCGCCCAGGCTGTAACAAGCCCGAGCAGCAATGCGATTGTCAGTGCGGTCGTCTTCATTCTCTCTCCTAGGTGACTACGACGTTCCGAACTCCCCGTATCCAATTTGTTTCAACTTGTACAGCAATGCCTTGTAGCTGATCTGGAGCTCCTGGGCGGCGCGCCGGCGGTTCCAGCGAGTGCGATTCAGCACCCTCAGTATCAATTCCTTTTCAGCCTGCCGCGAAGCTGCGCGCGAAGCCTGCTTGAGAGAAACTTGCTCGCCGTTGCCGGAGCGATTTGATTTCATCAGCATGGCGCGCAAGCCATCCATGGCAACGGACTCATCTCCCAGCACCACGATAGCCTTGGCAGCATCTTCCAATTCGCGGATATTGCCGGGCCAGGAGTACTCGTTAAACAGCTTCTGAGTGGCTGCGCTCAGAACCGGTGCGGGGCGGCCGAAGTCCTGGGCGTACTTGGCCAGAAACAAATTCACGAAGCAAGGAATATCCTCTTTGCGTTGGCGCAGAGGCGGCAGTCGCAAGCACACACCACTGATCCGGTAATAAAGATCTTCCCGGAAGCGCCCGTGCTTGACATCCGCTTCTAGATCTCGCGCGCTTCCACAAATCAAACGTGCGCGTCGCAATCCATTCCCATTCGTCTCCAACTGCGGCAACAAATCCAATAGCACCGCCTGGCAACCAGGACTTAAGTCGCCTATTTCCTCGAGGAATACCGTTCCGTTCCGTGACATGCCGCTGAAGTCTTGCGGAGTCACTCCGGCACAAGCGGCAAAACAGAACGGCTCAGCGCTACGGACTGAGCTTTCGTGGATATAACGTGCAACGGTTCGCTTGCCTGCACCCCCCTCGGCCACCAGCAGTACCGTTACGTTGCTCTGAGCCAATTCGCGGATTACAGCCTCGACCGCCCTTATGCCGGCACCCACGCCCTGCAGAAACATGGCTTGGCCGTGATCCGAATTGGAGGCTCTCTCCAGGAATTTGCCTCTATCTAACCAAAATGCCGTGGCCGCTAGGTGAACCCTTCGCGACGTCGACGGGTTGCGAATTATGACGCACGGGTGGCATGATCCTCGGAAGCACGGCTACTGCCATCCACAGCATTTCCTCAACAACTCTGCTTTCATCGATTGAGCTCTGTTTTCAGTTGCTTGTCGGACAAGGCAGCAATAGGTGAGCTCCTGTACCGCCTCATAACCTAACTCAAAGGGCATAAAAGGGAAACTTTTTTCACACTCCGCAGTAATCAGTAGGGCATTACCTGGTCCGGGCATCTTTAAGGAACCCAGAAGGCTTGCTGCGAAAGGGTCTTGGCGTCCAACCCGCGTCACCCGAGGAGAGCCGACCGTCATACTAAAACTCTGTTTGTTACGCTTGAACGAGGGCCGTGATTGCGCCGGAGGATCAGTTCGCATATCCTCGTAATCAACCCAAAGCTCAATCCGGTGGGTCAATACGCACAAGTCGCACCGATGCCCACGCAAATTCCTGGGCCTCTGGCCGGCAAATACTCGTGGCTGCGGACCATTGTCCTGTTTGGACTGATCGGCTGGCTCTATTTCTCCATCATGTTGCATCTGGTAGGTCAATGGTGGCAGGATCCCAACTTTTCCCATGGTTTCTTCGTCCCTGCATTTGCTTTGTTTGTGATGTGGCAGGATCGCGCCCGGCTGGTAGGTTTCGTTGCCGCGCCTTCACTCTGGGGACTCGGCATTATTGTCTTTGCTCTTTGCGTGCTCGTTGTAGGAGTTTTGGGCGCGGAGCTTTTTCTGTCGCGGATTTCTCTATTGTTGGTGATTGCGGGTCTGATCGTGTACTTCAGGGGGTGGCGGTTCTTTCGGGCAATACTGTTCCCGTGGGCTTTCTTGGTTCTAATGATCCCGATCCCAGCGATCGTATTTAATCAAATCACCTTCCCCTTACAGTTGCTCGCGTCCAAAGTGGCAGCGGCTGTACTGCCGTGGGCAGGCGTTCCGGTTCTGCGGGAGGGTAATGTGATCAACCTGCCGGCAATGGCCTTGGAAGTGGCGGAGGCGTGCAGCGGAATACGTTCGCTCCTCTCGCTGGGTACCCTGGCAATAATTTACGGCTATCTGATGGAATCGCGGATTTCAATTCGCATCATCCTGGCCGTCGCTTCACTTCCTATTGCCGTCGCTGCCAACAGTCTGCGCATTATTGGCACCGGCCTGCTTGTGCAATATTGGGATCCGCAAAAAGCTGAAGGCTTTTTTCACGTCTTCTCCGGATGGCTCATTTTCGTCGTATCGCTGGCCATGCTCTTCGCTCTGCATCGCCTATTGCTTGTGAAGACGAGGGGGAGGAGGCACGTGTGTGAGTTCTAGCGCGCGTTTCCTCATTGCCGCTGCGTTGCTGGCAGTAACCGCGATTTTCCTTCACGCCCGCAGCCGAAATGAAGTCCTGCCGATGCGGCAGCCGCTTAAGGCCTTTCCACAGCAACTGGGGGAGTGGAGCGGAACTGACGTCGCTATATCCCACGATGTGCTGGATGTGCTGGGGCAGGGAGACTTCCTGCTTCGCGTCTATCAGGATGATTCCGGCAGAAGCCCTGATGTAGATCTGTTTCTGGCATATTTTTCCAGTCAGCGCGCAGGCGATACCATCCATTCCCCAAAGAATTGCCTTCCGGGCGCCGGATGGTCGCCGATTGAGGCCGGCAGAATTTCAATTTCTTCTCCAGGACGCGCCCCTTTCCCAGCCAATCGCTACATCATTGCCAAGGGAGCCGAGCGGCAACTGGTGCTTTACTGGTATTGGGCACACGACCGGGCGGTGGCCAGCGAGTATCTGGCGAAATTTTACTTAGTCGCCGACTCCATCCGTATGAATCGCAGCGACGGCTCTCTGGTACGAGTAACCACGCCGCTGCGCTCAGGAGAATCAGCGGATGCGGCCCAGGATCGCTTGCTGGCTTTTGCCGGAAAGATAGTTCCAGTTCTTAATAACTTTGTCCCGCGCTAGGCGTATTGTTGTGTCCGGAAAAGTAAATCTCTCGCATTGGATTCCCGCACATCCCGGGTGCCCATTGCTCGTGGCGCAGTGACCGGCGTAACTTTTTATGGTGGGTGAAGTGCAGTAGGTTAAAAAAGGCATTTTGGCATGGTCGCACTTGTCTTCGGAGATTCGTAATGACCCGTTCTTTATATTTCCGTTTGTTTCTCATTTTGACGATCTTGGCGATCGTGTTCACCGGCTGTTCTCGCGATCCCAATGTGCGTAAGCAGAAATATTTCGAGAGTGGCCAACGCTACTTCGAGAAAGGCAAATATCGAGAGGCGGCCATTCAGTACAGCAATGCCGTCCAGGTCGATCTCCGCTTCACCGACGCCCACTACCAGCTTGCCCAAACATACTTAAAATTGCAGGAATGGACTCGGGCTTACCAGGAACTTAGCCGAACCATCGAGCTCCAGCCCGACAATTATCAAGCCCACATTGATATCGCGAATCTACTGATCGCCGGCCACGACTTGAAGCAGGCGCAGGAACATACTGACCTGCTGCTCGCCAAACAGCCAAATAACCCTCAAGTGCATGAGTCGGTAGCCAATCTACTGGCAGGCCAGGGGAATTTTGCCGCTGCCATTCCGGAAATGCGCAAGACGATCGATTTGGGCCCTGATCGCTGGGAGGCGTACCTGAACCTCGCCCTTCTGCAAGTGAGAACCAATCAGGGCGAGGCAGCGGAAAAGAATTTCCAGAAGGCAGTCGATCTGAATCC
>QHZR01000356.1:1399-8718 GCA_003224755.1 Acidobacteriota bacterium | reverse complement strand
CATGATTTCGCGTCCGTCCGTGCAGCTTCCGATCCAAGGCGCAGGCATGCACCCCATGATGCGGATGGAGCACATGATGATGGAGCACGAAGGCGAGGCCGCTCCTAAAGCCTGGACATACTTCGGCGCGGAAGAAGTGACTCCTGCGGCGGAGGCGTCAGCATCGGCAAAGACCGGCAAACGAGCAACCCGCACCATCACGAATCAGGACATTGATCAGGAAAACCAGAAGACCGGAACGGTGAAGTACGACGGCAAGACCGAGACGATCAAGTAAGAGTGTGGCGCGGGCGCCCTCGCCCGCGCATTCATCTCTGCAACAGACCCTCAAGTATCTCGAAGAATCCTGGATAGGAGATCACGGCAGCGTCAGCTCCCTTGATCTCCGTTTCTCCCTCAGCGCGCAATGCCGCCACGGCGAACGCCATCGCAATCCGGTGATCCCCGAATGAATCCAGCGATGCACCATGCAATTGTTGGCCGCCGGGAATGCGCAGGCCATCGTCGAACGCCTCGACCTCGGCACCCATCAGGCGCAGATTTTTCGCTACACTCGCGATGCGATCTGATTCTTTGACACGCAGTTCCCGGGCATCGCGAATTTCGATTCCCTCGGATGTGTAGGGCGCAATTGCTGCCAGCACGGGAATTTCATCAATCAAAGCTGCGCTGTCTCCGCCAACAATGCGCGCTCCTTTCAGACTTCCGCCCTGGACTTGCAAGGTGCCGACGAGTTCTCCGTGGTGCTCCTGCAGGTCCGTCATGGTAATGCGCAAGCCGAGACCGATCAAAAAATCGAGCAGCCGAGCGCGGGTGGGATTCAAAAGTACCCCAGGAATGGTCAACTGAGAATCGGGAAATAATCCGGCGGCGCATAAGAAGAACGCGGCGCTGGAGATATCGCCGGGTATAACAGCTTCGATTCCGCGTAGTTTCTGGCCACCGATAATGCTGACTTCTCGCATGCGGCGATCAATCTGCGCACCGAAGGCTTGTAGCGCCAGTTCGCCGTGGTCACGAGTCTGGATCGGCTCTTCAATTCGCGTGGTTCCGTCGGCGAACAGCCCTGCAAAAAGTAGAGATGTTTTCACCTGAGCACTCGCGACCGGCAGCTTGTAATCGATCGCCTTCAGCTTTGCGCCAGTAAGGCGAAGTGGCGGCCGTCCTCCATCGCGGGATTCGATCTTTGCGCCCATCATTTCAAGCGGCGCAATGATCCGCGCCATGGGGCGTCGAGAAAGAGATTCGTCGCCGACGAGTTCGCTGCTGAACCCCTGGCCGGCTAGAATTCCGCTCAACATGCGGATAGTCGAGCCGGAGTTGCCGCAGTCGAGCTCGGCTTTGGGTGCTTGCAATTTGGCGCCGCGGCCATGGATTACGATTGAAGTCCCATTTCGTTCCCATTGCACTCCGAGGGAATGCAAGCATCCTAGCGTGCTGGCGCAATCCGCACCTGTGGAAAAATTTTCCAGCTTGGTTGTACCTTCGGCGATTGCGCCAAGCATGGCGTAGCGGTGCGAAATGGATTTATCACCGGGCAAACGGACAGAGCCGGAGAGGCTCTTGGCTGGGTGAATGGTAACGGATTCTTCGCTCGACATTGGTTCCTTCAATATAAAGGAACGGGACTATTTCGTTGTTGCGAAGTGGTCTGAGAGACTGCGGAAGAGATCAGGCAATCGAGTATTCTATTGGTTCCAGTCATGCGCGCCGCGGCCGGCGTGAAACTCAAATCTAAAATGATGCTCAGTTAGAAACCTTGCGAATTTCCGATTAGCAGGCAGCAGGCCTTCCTGCTCACCACATGACAGATATAGATATGGCGTGCGTACTGGGTCCGCCGTTCGGATAAGTAAATACGGATCATTTGCGCGACGGGTCTCACTTCCCCACGGCCCGAAAATTGAGCTGTGTTCCCGCCACTGGCCAATGCGCTTGATCGAGAATGGTCTACTCGGAACATCGATCGCCGGACTTAATGCGCCTGCGAACACAAACAAGTCGGGGTGCCTCAGTGAAAGGTTAATCGCGCCAAATCCACCCATAGAAACGCCGATGACAGCACGGTGGTTGCGACCAGCGGCGATTGGAAATCTGCTTTCAGCGGCAGTAATTAAATCGTTCACAATGTAGTCTTCATATTTACCCTGCGGACGTTCAGCCGCGTTGATGTCGTAGGAAGAGTTCCCTTCAGGCATCACAAACACGAAACCCTTTTCGGAAACTGCGCGACATCGGAATCATTTGTCAACGAGTGAATGTCGGCTCCGCCGCCATGTAACAGGTAAACCCCAGGCCACTTTCGCTCCGGCGGAACACTCGAGGGAAGCACTGCTCGATATTGCATGTCGCGGTTAAGAGCGAAGCTGCGGAAAGTGACGTCTCGCACTACCACGTTGGGCGTAAGCCGCGGATGATCGGGTGAAATGTCGCTTTTCTTCTTGCAGCCTGTGACCAGCAATAAGCCGAGGGACACACATGTGATTCCGGGTGCGAGAGAACGAAGACGCGTCCGAAGCAGTTGCACAACTCAGGAGACTACGCTCGATGAATGCCGTCGAGGAAGTTGCGAAGCAGTTTCCCCACTTGTTCCGGTTGCTCCCAAGGCGAGAAGTGTCCGGCTTTCGCGATGACTTTCATCTGACTGCCCGGGATGTTTTGCTTCATCAATTCCGCATCAGGGAGGCCAGTCAGAACGTCTTCGTCTCCGGTGATGATAAGGGTCGGCACATTAATCGTTTTCAGGATCGGTACTGAATCAGGCCGCTCGGCCATACCCGTTTGCACTCCGGCAACATCTTCGGCAGACATCTTGCGCATCATGCGTAGCGCGCCCTCGACTAGGTCAGGACGCGAATGGCGAGTGTTTTCGCCTACTAGCTTCGGCAGCATGCTTTCGAAAAACGGCTCGGTCCCTCTCCGAAGGGCGCGGGCTTCCGGAGAATCTGCACGGGCTTCGGTGTTGCACAGAACCAACGCAGTCACGCGTGCCCGAAATCTGCGCCAGAATTCAAAGATGACTCGGCCTCCGATGGAAACCCCGAGTAGCGGAGCGCGATCAACCCCGGCATCATCCATCACCCGGGCGACATCAGTTGCGTGTTTCTGCATTGTCGCCGGACCCTGCCCCAGCGACGACTCACCATGGCCGCGCAAGTCGGG
Organism: Acidobacteriota bacterium; assembly: GCA_003224755.1. Lineage (GTDB taxonomy): Bacteria > Acidobacteriota > Terriglobia > Terriglobales > Acidobacteriaceae > Gp1-AA145. The sequence goes on along the minus strand of QHZR01000356.1, from coordinate 5,556 downwards.
CATGATCAGCCGATAACGCGCCGAGAGCACCTGCGAAACTGGCAGGAAGAACTCGTGGTCTGCGGGAGTGGGATGCAACAGAACAACTGGCGGACCGCTGCCGGCGACGTCATAGAAAATTTCAGCATCATGGCTGAAGGTCCTTTCCATGCAGGGATTATATGAGAAGACGGAGATCCGTTTCCCCAGACGACAAGACCAAGCTGGGTTCGATGCGGCTACGTCCAATTGCTGGGATTGATAGACAGACTTGCCAATCGAGATGCCACGTCCGCTGTATCACCTTCACTCAGCATGTCGAAAGCCAGCCACAAGAGCCCGACGAAAATGGTAATCAGAATTGCAGGAACAAGTACTTCCGGTTCCTCTCCGGCAGAGTACCAAGCCGCAGCGATAAAATTCTTCAGAAACCGCTTTGTTCGCGACAGCATAACGCGCGCCTTACGTATTTGTCGCTTGCTGTCCAGCCGAAGGTACCTGCGTTTGAAGCAGATACGGTTCTTCTGGCATGACGATCCACGCGACTAAATAGCCGATGAAGCCTACACCAGTCATGAACGCAGTAACCAGCCATACCACTCGAACTATGGTCACATCTATGTCGAAATACTCTGCCATGCCCATGCAGACTCCAGCGACTTTGCGGCCTTCTCGCGGACGAACCAGGCGCTTGCGGGCAATCACGCCGCCGACACGAGTTCCGCAGTAAGCGCAGATATTGGCATCGTCCTGGATGGACTTGCCACAATAGTTGCAGTACATAAAGACCTCCGCACCATAGGATACGCCCGACTCGGGAACAAAGTTCCGTGTACAGAGCTAACTCCCGCTGTACGGCTCCTTAATGCGCTTGCGCGCAACATCCGACAAATGGGAACCGGAATCGACAGCAATTACGGCCTGGTACTTTTTCAGAGCCAGTTCCCGCTTATGCATCAGATCGTACATTTCGCCTGCGCCCACCGCAGCCCTTTGGGTTGTTTCGGGATCGGACTTAGAAAGCTCGCCCACTTGCTCATATGCGGCCGCGGCGCCAGCATAGTTCTTTTGACCGCGGAGTAGGTCACCCAGTGCGACCGCTGCGATCTCGTAGTTTAGGCCAGCATACTTTCCATTGCGGCCGTCCTGGCCAACTCGGCGATAGACCGCCTCTGCCTGCTGATTCTCTCCCTTGGCGCGGAGCAGATTCCCGTCTTCCACCGCAAATAGAACGTTATGTGGATACTGCGGCTCAAGCGACCTCAGAATTTGCAAGGCCTCATCGAAACGGCGTTCTCGGCGAAGGAACACCACCAGAACGATCTTCGCGTCAATTTTGGTCTCGGTATTGCCCGCTGCCGTCTCTCGCAGATACTCCAGGCCCTTTTCTTTGCTTCCACCCAGGCCAACCATGCTGGAAGCGGCTTTCACTCCCCACGGAAGGCTGCCAACTACGTAGTTGTGGGCTCCGACAATCAGCTTGGCATCGAGATCGTGAGAATCTAGTTCCAGCACCTTCTCGTGATCATGACGCGCGCCGACCGCATTCCGCAGAGCCGAGAACCAGGCATGCTCAATTAACGCGGTATAAGTCGCAAACTGGGCGCGGGTAACGCCCCGGGCATAGATGGCTGCAACGTCCTTGGAATTTGCGTTCAGACTTCTGTCTTCTATGGCTAATGCTTTCTGAACCAGTGATTTGATTTGCTCAGAGGTGTGCGGATCAGCGACGCGGTGCGATGAGGTAAGGAAGCTGTCGTTGGCATAGTCGCTGGCGTTCAGAGCCCCAATGCGATAAAGCTCATGAAACAGAACCGCATTCAGCAGGTGATTGATGGCATCCGGATCGTCGGGATGGCGCTGCGAAATCAGGGTGAATTCCTGAATTGAGCGCTCGTAGTCCATGTCGTAGAAATGTGTGAAGGCGTGGGCGTTAAGCGGATCGGCTGGCCGGAACTTGAATTTGTCAGTTCCGGCTTGAGCAACGGGGACCTTTGGCAGGTCCTGCTGTGGCTGCACTTGAACCGGCAGCAATACCAGGGTAAGAACAGCGGATCGGGCGAGACGACTAGCCAGTTCGGAGGCTTTCAATAAAAGCACCAGGGCAGTTTACCTTGCGCAGTGACGCGAGAGACATTCGGATCTGCCGCTTTTCTGGCGTAAGACGCGAAAATTAAGCGGATGGTACCTAGAATCTTTGCACTACACGAGTAATTCTTGCCCGTGATTGCACAGATTAGCGGAGTCCGGGCAATTGTAAGTTCATGGAAAGCCGACAGTTTCAGGAAATCAGCTTTGGTCATGGGCTTGCGGACAGGAATTAAGCTAACCCTTAGTGAATCCATATGGCTGATATTGTCCGCGATGCACATCAAGAGTTCTGGCGCCCTCCCCTAAACCAGCCCGCTGCTTCTGATATGGCGGAGAGCTGCGGGCGGTGCGGCACCGAGTTTATGGTTGGTGCGGCTTTCTGTCACATTTGCGGATCAGGCCGGCATCGGGCTTCCGGTGCCGCGGCTGGTAATTGGATAGAAACCCTCGATTTTGTGCGCACAATCGAGCTTGCAAAAGTAAAAGCCTGGTTCGGACTACCTCTTCCGTCCTTGTTTGCATTCTTAGGGGGAATAGCGTGTGTGATCGTAGCAGTGGCTGTGGGTTTTACCGATGTTAAAGACAATGTGTCGGACTTTGAAGCGGTTCAGCTTTGGCGGATTCAGTGGCTGATGGCCGCGTGCGCGGCTTTCCTGGTGGGCATTCTCTTCAAAAGCTCGAAATCTGAAGGTTAGTCTTTCCCCGAGGCCCACTTGGCCACTCCCGCAGCCCGCGGGTGGTTCTTCATTCGATACATGTGGTTCACCGGGCCGATTCCCTTTCCAATCGCATAGCCGCTGCTGATCGCGGTCGTCACATACGCCTTTGCCAGCAGCACGGCGGCTGACAGTGACCGATCAAGGGCGAGCTGGCAGGCAATCGCCGTCGAAAAAGCGCAGCCCGTGCCGTGAGTGTTCGGTGAGTCCAATTTGTCCGAACGAAAAGTTTGTACATAGCTGTCTTTCAGGCTGAGCAGATCGATCGCCTTCTCGAGGTGCCCCCCAGTGACCACCACGCCCTTAGCCCCCATCTCGTGTAGCCGCATAGCCGCCTGCTTCATTTCCTCAACCTCGGAGATATCCAGGCCACTCAAGACCGCCGCTTCGGCGACATTGGGGGTCACTAAGATTGCTAACGGGAGTAGCCTTTCCCGCACAATGCGGATTCCTGCTTCGTCCAGCAGGCTGGTTCCAGAGGTCGCACTCAGTACAGTGTCCAGGACGATATTCGGGGGCTTTGCGGTTTCAAGGAATTCTGCAACGCATAGCGCAATCTTGCCGGTCCCCAGCATTCCGATGTGCACCGCAGAGACCTGGAAATCGCCGGCCAATTCCTGCAGGGTTTGGGTCAGGAGATCGCTTTCCGCTGGAACAACCCTTCGCACACCCGCGGTGGTCTGTACCGTCGATGCGGTGATTGCAGCGATGCCGTAACAGCCGTGCGCCGCGATCGTCTTGATGTCGGCGGTAATTCCGGCACCGGAAGACGGATCAAAGCCAGCGATGGTCAGCACGACCGGCGGTGTTTGGGGCATGAGGGGAATGTATCGGAAATGGTGGTTCTTGCAAAATCTCTTTTCGACATGTCCGGAGATTCACTGTGCCGCGAAGGCATTAACAAACTGAGTTGTGACCACCGGATCGAGATTCTGAACGATGGATTTTGGAGTTAAACCATTGCAAATAATAGACATGACCTATAGAGCTGCTAAGTCGCTGAAAAGACAATTAGGAAAATATTGCACGAGGAGCCGAAAGCCGGTTACTACCTCGTTGGTTAACATTCATGTTGCTCTAGGATCGCGAGATAGCGGTGTGCGGGCATTTCTTGAGGAGGGTTACTTCACCTATCTGTACCGCTTTAAAGGTAGTTATACGGGCTGCGGGGTATTGACACACTCCCCGGCGACTTCTAGCATCGCCTGACTGCGAGTACTTGCCTACCAGGAGGACGACTTTGACGACGGAGGGTATCTGATGCGGAGACGTACAGCTCTGGGGCTGGCACTGGCATTACTGGTCGGCCTGGGAGCGTTTCAGGGGCCAGCCAAGGCAGGGCCGGCTGATCCCAAGACCGCGGTTGTGGTG
>QHZR01000356.1:0-1380 GCA_003224755.1 Acidobacteriota bacterium | reverse complement strand
ACCCACAGCCAGCGGTGAGCCCTACAACATGTACGACCTGACGGCAGCGCATCCCACTCTACCGCTGGGAACCTTCGTGAAGGTCACGAACCTGCACAATCGGCGAGCTGTGGTAGTCCGGATCAACGATCGCGGGCCAGTCGTACCCGGGCGGATCATAGACGTTTCGTATAGCGCCGCCAAAGTGCTGAAGTTCCAAGCGCAGGGGATCCAGCGAGTAAGGCTAGACGTGGTTCCACCAAGGAAGGCTGTCGCAACCATGGCCATGCTTCGGGAACCGGTTCTGCCCAGATAGTCACCGGCGGGAGCCACCGTCCGTGTCTCCTCGAATAGGTCAGTTTTCACGAACTGGCTGGTTTTGCCTTAAACTGTGGGTTGATGATTTCCCCTCGTGAGCGGCTGATCGTCGCACTCGATGTCTCTTCCTCGGTCGAGGCGCAAGAGATTGTTTCCAGCCTTGGCGATTCGGTTCGAACATATAAAGTCGGCATGCAGCTTTACACCGCTGAGGGACCACAGATTGTGCGCGAACTGGTTGCCTCAGGCAAAAAGATCTTTCTGGATCTCAAATATCACGACATTCCAAACACCGTGGCTGCGGCTGTTCGGGAAGCGGCGCAGCTTGGGGTGAGTATGTTGACGGTGCATGCCTCTGGCGGAACCAAGATGCTGCAGGTTGCGACGGACGCGGCGCGGGGTTCCCGTTATGCCCCTCAGGTTCTCGCTGTAACTGTGCTGACGAGCATGAATGCCGAGGATCTTAAGCAGACCGGAGTGCCGGGTTCGCTTGCCGATTTGGTTCTTCACCTCGCTTCGCTAGCGCTCGCCGCGGGATGCGACGGCGTGGTGAGTTCTGCGCACGAAGTCAGGAATTTGCGAGCAAGGTTGGGAAATGCGTTTCTGGCAGTCACGCCTGGAGTGCGTCCTGCCGGTGCCGCACATGGCGATCAAGCTCGAGTTGTGACCCCGGCTGAAGCCATCGCTGCCGGTGCAACACACATTGTTGTGGGTAGACCGATTACCGGGGCGCCGAATCCTGCGGCGGCGGTCGAAAGCGCGCTGCGGGATATGGAAAAGGCTGAACTCGCAGTGGGCCAGAACAAGTGAATCCACATTGACTTCCGGACTGTCGGACGCACGTTATCGACCACGCAAGCCGCGTAACCATCGGTTCACGCCTTTCCTCCCCGACCGAATCCCCAGATTTCCGATGCCTACATATTTAGCAAAGGTCGCTTTCTTCTGCGGCAGGTTGACCCGCGTCTGTCGAGGCTCGAGCACGAAAGTAGGTTTACGGGCAAGCAGTACGGACTTGAGATTTGGGCGAGTCACCCTTGTTTGTAATCTCTGCCATTCCTTTATCGAAACCAGCACGGCAAC
>QHZR01000355.1 GCA_003224755.1 Acidobacteriota bacterium | reverse complement strand
GAAGATTGCACACGAATTGTAGGCGCTTGTGCAGTGGCCATAGGAGCTGAGGCACAAACGGCAAGGAAACAAATCGAGGCAACTCCGCCAGCAACAATCTTCATAAAGCCAAGTTAAAAGGGGGATTTCCGTTTCCTCATCTACTACGAATTAAGATACGCACAATTGCCTACGCTGGTTCCTTGTCTTCCAAATTCTTGATCGAGTTTGTATGGAGTGGTGACCAAATCGGGCAGCATCATGAGGCTTATGGCTGTTGGCGAAAAATCGTCATTACACTCAAAATCCCCCCAATCGAATACCCTCTGTGTCCGATACGTAGAAACCCGCCAACGCTGTCCGTAAGGTCGAGTCCAAGCTATTACAAATAATTTTCGATTGAGCAGGAACCATCTAAATAGAGCCGCAAGAAAAGGACTCTCATTACAGCCTGAAAGTGAACGACAGTTAGAGCAGTTGAACCGTCTTGCTGCACATCTGGCCGAAACTACCTAGAAGTTTTCCTGCGAAATATTCTGACAACTTCACCGGATTCTGTATCTCGATTGTCCCTTGAACTGTATCTTACGCACGGCAGAATGTGACAGCATGTGCGGACTGCAACAGAGTGTGCGGACTGCAACAGCAATGACTTAGATGTTGACCCTTTGTTTTCAATATCCCAAATATGGTTTGGCCAATCATGGGCGAAATCTTAAAACTTCAATTCTTCTATTCCTTGGCACAACGCTCAGAAAACAAATTTCAGAGCGAACTGAACCAGCCGAGGATTGTTGACGGTTTTTTTGATGCTTCCAAAGGTCCCGGAGGGAAGAAATGTATCTGGCGGTCCAAACTGCGGATGATTAAACAGATTGAAGAATTCAGCGCGGAACTCGAAGCCCAATCTGTCAGCTGGACCTAAAATTGTTCTCTTGAATACCGCTAAATCAAAGTTGACGATGCCTTGCTGGCGAAGGCTGGAATCCACGCGCGGCTCGTTTCCGAACCTGAAGTCAGCCGGCTGCGAGAAACACGAGGTGTTGAACCATTCATTCAATCTGGACTCAGCACTGCTGGATAGATCCGCCTTGCAGCCGGGGACACGATTCGGACGCGCCCCTGCCCAGAAGAGTACGGTGGGATTAAAGGTGAAGAACTTCAGCGGGAAGCCCCTTTGCAGTGTGGTAATGCCATCCACGCCCCACCCGGACACAATCTTCCGCGCCGGTCCGGTCAGCCCCGAGAGGAACTTCCTGCCCTGGCCGAACGGGAGATCGAGTACGTAGCTGACTACTAGGCGCTGCGGGACATCTTGTGCAGAGAGAGAGCGCTCACCGCGGAGATTGTAGTTGTCCTGGAGGGGCCCGGCGAATCCGGAACTTTCCTCCAACCACAGAGTCAGAGTATCGGTATCGCTGATCAGTTTCGCATTCGTGTAGGCCGCAAACAGTGTTGCCCCACCAGCAAATCGCCTCTGAGCGGTAATCTGTAGCGAATGGTAGATGCTGTCGTAAATTCCGTGGCCATTGAAGTTAACGCCGTAGTACTGAGGGTAGGGCAGGAGAAGTTGCCCCTGATTGACTGTTGACCCTCCCAGCGCGGTTCCATTGCCGACCATGGCCGTAAAAGGGTTCGGTATCGGCTGAAAGAGATCTAATGTCCCCTCGGCGGCTTGTGCAAAGTATCGGTCCGGCAACTGATCGGCCTGCATGCCGGTGCTTACGCCCGGGAGATGGGTTCCCTTCGCACCTGCGTAGGCAACATCGATGAAGAAATCTGCCGGAAGTTCACGCTGCAGGTCCAAATTCCACTGTTGCACGTAGCCACTTGGATGGTCAAAGTAATTAGTGGCGGAAAGAATCGTACCGGCGGTGAAGCTCTGGATATTTTTACCAGCAGGAAAATTGCGGCCGGGTGGCGATACAATCCCGGTCACCGGAAATGGATTGCTGATCTTGTTGATGAACGTTCTGCCCCCATCGATTGAACCCGTATACATGGTGGTCGCCGTAGCGACTGTGTCCGACGTCGGGTTGACGCTAAACGCGACATAATTCGGAATCCAAAAGATTCCGTATCCGGATCGGATGACGGTCTTCGGATTGAGACCATAGGCCAGGCCAATGCGAGGCGCCAGGTTCGTCTTATCTAAGGGCATGCTGTTTCGGCTATGGTTTCTGCCTGTCTTGACGAGAAACATTTCCCCCCTATCAGAACGGCCGGATGTTTGAGAAGCTAAATTAATCGCGTTCGGATCGAAATAACTCAGCCGATCGAAGCGCTCTGACCAAGGCCCCTGCTGCTCGTAGCGAAGACCGAGATTCACGCTCAGTTTGCCGGTCACGTGCCAGGTGTCACCAAAATAGACGCCGCGATAGATTTGCTGCCCTGCCGTAAGGGCCGGAACTTGAGCCTCGGAGAATAAATTAAAGAGGCTCTGGACGGCGTATCCGATCAAAAAACTCGCAAATCCGAAGCCCCCAGTATTTGGCGCAGAATTAAGCGCTGCGCTCGATGTATAGGTGTGGTCGAAGGCAAAGAATCCGCTCGCAATGTTGGTCTGCGCATAATTATCGCGCCCCACTTCGATCTGACCCCCGAAAACTAATCTGTGATGCCCTCGGATCATGCTGATGCTGGGAGAGAAATTCCATTGAGTGTTGTGATCAACGATGAAGCTTTGTCCCTGCGCACACCCGGCGGTCATATCCTCTATGCATGGCGTAGGTGGGGTCCGCATTATGGCGGGTACCGCAGTGTTAAAAGACGCCGGCCAGCCGATCGTCGTTAGGTCGAATCCGGCGTTCTTAGGAGTGCGATCATAGCCGAAGCGGCTGACGCTGAAGTTAAAGTCACCGATTGTCGTCGGGGAGAAGCTCACGTTGTAATCGAAGGCACCTGCCTTGGTGTGGACCGCTTCGGTACAACGGTCCACGCATAGGCCGGTTCCCAGAGGATCCTTAGGAACATTCAGCAGGTTCCAATAGCTGAAGCGGAAGAACAACCGCTGTTTCTGGGTGAGATTTTGATCGATGCGGAAAACAAACTGATTTTGATCTCCGCCCTCGCTGGCAGCAACAATATAGTTGTTGTAGATACCAGGGCCGGTGGGATGGGGAAAAAGATTCAGCAAGGCTCGCGCTGTAGGGTCCTGTTCGCTCAGCGGAATAACGTTGTGGGTCGGGAATTCCTTGCGAAGGCCGGTGTGGGGATCCGTAGAGGCTGGATCATAGATGGTGATCGGATTGCCAGCATGGTCGGTTAGACCGGTGAAGTCGCCGTTGCTCTCCGCAGCAGTGGGAACATTAGTAGTGAACACCTGCCCGCTGGTCCCGCGTTGGCGAAAACTCTCCCAACTGAAAAACCAGAAAGTCTTGTCTTTGATGACCGGGCCACCGGCGGACACCCCAAATTGATTCTGTGTAAACGGTGGGGGCTCGTTCTTTTCGCCTCCGCTGATCTGGGAAGCCTTGCGAAAGTACTCATTTGCATTGAGGAGTTTATTGCGCAGATACTCGTGGGCCTCTCCATGGATTTGGTTCGTGCCCGACTTAGTGTGCAGATTGATCACACCACCGGAGAACTTGCCCCATTCCGGTCCCAGAGCATTGGTTTGCACCTTAAATTCCTGAATCGAGTCTTGAGTCGGAACAATGACCGGCACGTTGATATAACCGGTGTTCAAGGGTTGACCGTCCAGGTATTGGGCACTCTGGTTGGCAAAAGAACCACCAATCTGATAGTTGGCCCAGGCAAAGATATTCTTACCCACGGGAGTGTCGTTGGATTGACCCTGCGGAACAACCCCCGGAGACAGTGCTACCAGGTTAAAGATGTTGCGCCCGTTTAAGGGCAGCTCATTGGCTTTCCGCCGGTCGACAACCTGACCAAGTGACGAGGTTTCCGACTGCAATAAAGGTGTTTCACCCGTCACATCGATCACCTCGCTGGCCATCCCTACCTGCATGACGACGTCGATGTGCGTGCTCTGCTGCACCTGCACGATGATCGGTTCGCGAGTAACTAACATTTGCGTTCAGTCCGGCTCTAAAGCCCGGCCAGTTCTCGCTGACCGCCAGCGGTCTGCCAATTAAGAATGGGCTGAACCGCCAGCAATTCGGCGGGACGATTGGCTTCCCCATAAAGAAAGATAAGACG
>QHZR01000028.1:1987-25154 GCA_003224755.1 Acidobacteriota bacterium | reverse complement strand
TTGAGCTGTGTGAGGGGAAACTCTCACGCACAGTTCTTAGAGGGCTGGACGGGAGCAATCCCGTCCGGCTACTCGGTCATCCTACCTCGATGCGCAAGGCTAGATTGGCGGTAAGTCTGCAGAACCCATTTCAGGATTAATTCAAGAATCCGTTCTTCGGCTAAACACTCTTTGCCGAGTAGCAATCTGCATTACTCTATGCGCAATGCTTCCAGCGGAGAAGTCAAGCTCGCCCCGAGTGCCGGAATCAGCGACGCAGCTAATCCGGATAATCCCAGCGTGGCGGCGGCCACTAGAGTTACTGTGGGATTGTATGGATTCATGCCATAAAGTTGATTCCCCAAGAATCGACCGGCTGCAAAGGTCAACGGCAATCCAATGAATAGTCCAAAAAGAATTAGTCCGAATGCGCCCTGCAGTACCAAGCGAATAATGTCGCGGCGATCTGCGCCCAGTGCCATGCGAACGCCGATCTCGCTCACGCGGCGTCCGGCGTTATAGGCAGTCACTCCATAAAGTCCGATCGAAGCCAAGACCAGAGAAAGAACTCCGAAAAAGAAAGTCAGACGTGCGATGAGTCGCTGCGGCGTGAACTGGCTGGCAACTTGCTCGCTAAGGGTGCGAATGGAAATGATGGGCAAATTTGGATCCACATCAGCCAAGGCTTGCCGCACCTGCACACTCGAGAGGCTGACTCCAGGCTTGACCACAATGACGATGTCATGCAAGTAATGCGAGCCCGGATTCGCATCAGCCGACGCATCTTTCGGCAGAAAGTCATGTTGAGCTTCGGGCAGGAAGAAGAACGGGCTAACCGGCATGGCTATATCGCGACTTACATTGCGCGCGTTCGTGGCAATACCAACAATCTCATAGTCACGCTCAGATCCCATACCGTGCTGGCCGAAGTGTTTTCCGATCGGATCTTCGTTCCTGAAAAACCTCTGTGCAAACGCCTCATTGATGACCGCTACGTGTTGCGAACTGGCCGTATCCTGCTCGGAGATGGCGCGTCCTCTGCGGATGGGTTGGCCGACAGCGCTGAAGTATCCGGAAGTGACTCGGTCCCAAAACGCCAAGTTATCGTCTTGAGGTCCTGGAGCTGGACGCCCGTCGACCCAGATGCCCCCACCCCAATTGTTTCCGCTGAGGGGAGAGTAGGTGCAGAGAGCCACTGTCGAAACGCCAGGAACGCTCGACAGCGAGTCCTTGAGACGCTGATAAACGGGCGTGAGCTGAGATGGGCGATAGCCTGCAAGCCGCGGATTTATGGCTGCCACGATACGCCGATCCCGATCAAAACCGAAGTCCTCATTTTCGAGATTATGCAAAGCGGTCAGCAGCAGTCCCGATGTAGATAGCAAAACAAGCGAGAAAGCAGCCTGGAGGACCACCAGTACTTTTCGCGGCAGTGAGCCGATGCGGCCGGTGGAGCGGTTCGCGCCGCGAAGAGCTTCAATCGGATCGACTCGGGTAGCCATCCACGCCGGAGCGATACCGAAGAAGAGTCCAGTCAACAGTGAGGTGACAAAAGCGAACAACAGCACCGGAACGGACGGGGATGCGCTGATGGGTATCTCTGCCATGCCGTTCATTCTGGGGAATGCAAAATGCAGAATAAGGCGAGTGCCAGCAAATGCGACGGCGAGACCCGCGGCGCCGCCGAACAGCGAGAGTAGAACGCTTTCGGTGAGAGCTTGACTGACCAGTCGAGACGGTCGCGCACCGAGCGCCATGCTCAACGATGTCAGCCGCCGACGTTCCATGCTGCGAACGAGCGTGAGATTGGCCACGTTGGCGCAGACGATCAGCAGCACAAACGCGGAAACCATTATCAGGATCTGAAGCCAGTGCTCATACTGGTCGCGCATGCTGGTGATGCCAGCACCGCCCGGTCTGAGGAAGAGAGTTTGCTCCGGGAATTTTGCGCGCTCGCTCGCGCTCATGTCACCCCAGTGCGAACGTAGCCATTGCTTGAGCTCGACCCGCATTTCCGCCTCGATCGATGCAGGCTTAACACCTGGGCGGATGCGTCCGATCAAGTCCAGCCAGTGATTGGCGGTCTTGTACAGATCGCCCTCCAGGGCCGGTTCTGTGTTCAGCGGTAAGAAGAAATCGGGCGGAGGCGTACGCAGAGAGTCGCCAAAAAAACTCGGCGGCGCGATTCCCACAACGGTAAATGGCTGGTCATTGAGATTGAACACGCTGCCAATGACAGACGGATCCGACCCATACGCCTGCCGCCATAACCGATAACTCATGACCGTGACTGGCGGAGCACCGGGTTGATCGTCTTGACGGGTGATCGTGCGCCCGGCGTACACTCCGATGCCGAACATCGCGAAGTAATTGCCGGAGACGAACTCGCCGGGATAGCTTTGCGCTGCCTCGGGGCGGTCTGCGCGCCGGACTCCGAATAGTGCTTGGGATGCCTGGAAGGCCGCTAATTCGGCGAAACCTGAGGTGTTGTCGCGGAGGTGTTTGTATAAATCGTAGGATACAAGGGAAAACTCTTTGTCTTGGCTGTATCCTCCCCAGTAGCAGCAACGTGCCTCTTTGCCCAGACGGTACAATTCACCGGGATTCGCTACCGCCAGCGATTTCATCAGAACCGCATAAGCCAAAGTGAAAATCGAAGTGGTTGCGCCAATCCCCAACGCCAGCGTCAGCACGGTGGTGACAGTAAATGCTGGAGTCATTCGCAACCGTCGCAGCGAGTGTCGCGTATCTCGTATCAGCGTTTCCACAAACGGCAGTCCCCTTTGCTCTCGATAGCTCTCTTTCACCGCTTCCACTGCTCCGAACTTCAGCACCGCCTGACGTCGCGCGTCCGCGGGCGATAGGCCGGACCGAATGTTGTCGGCGGTCTGGAGAGCGAGATGCTCTTCAATTTCCGCCCGCAATCGCTCTTCGTCCTGTTGCGTTGTTGCCCAGGAACTCAGCCGCTTGAGAATTCGCTTCAGTGTTCTCATTTCAGATCTGTTGCTTTCAGGGCGAAAAATCGGCCAATGATGGCCGATGTCTCTTCCCAATCTCGTGTTTCGACCTGCAATTGTTGGCGTCCCGCGCGCGTGAGTCGATAAAAGCGTGCTTTGCGGTTATTCTCCGAAGCGCCCCATTCGGACGCGATAGAACCCTCCTGCTCTAGCTTTAGTAGGACGGGATATAACGTGCCTTGATTGACGCTGAGAAGATCCCCGCTGATTTGCTCGATGCGCCGAGCGATGGCGTAGCCATGCAGGGGGCCAAGCACGTCGAGCGTTTTCAGCACCATCAATGCCAGTGTGCCTTGCAGGACGTCTTTCTTCTCTTTCGTACCGATCATTGGGTTTCCAACAGGAAGCATAGCACCGCTTCATTGGGAAAACAACAGGGCGGCCCCCCCCAACACGAAGACCGATCAAGTTGGTAAGTTCAAGATCGAAGCGACACTTAGCAGTGCAAAAATCCAATGGCGCGTAAGCTTCAGGATGGTCGCTAGCCGGAAGTTGGCCCAGGTTGCTTCAACGAACAGCATCCAAGTCCGGCTCGGGCACGAATCTCCTCAGGCATAAGGATGCTGAGTCGGAAGAAGCTCAGCAACATGCGAACCGCAGCAGTTTAGCACTGTACGCTTGAGTCACGAATCAAACGTCGGAGCGTTATGTGGCAACCCGCAGAACGATTTTTCCACGTTTATGCGGCGCTCCGGCGAGCATTTTGTGAGCTGTGTGGATTTCTTCCAATGGCAGTACGGATCCCACTTGTGTGGTCAACGGCCCAGGATCAAGCAACTGTGAAACCGCGATGAGCCGTTCACTCGTGACCTCAACATAGAAGAACACAGAACGAACGTCCGACCGCTTGGGTAGAGGATCGGCCGAGACAACAGAGACCAGAACGCCTCCTGTTTTCAGCAGATTCAACGAGCGTTCCCGCGTCTCGCCTCCGACTGTATCAAGTACCAGGTCGACAGAGTCAGCGGCATCTTCGAATCTGCCAGCCTGATAATCCAGAACGGTTTCACTGCCAAGAGCTCGCGCGTGCGCCACATCCTTTGTACCGACAACGGACACCACGTGCAGGCCGGCATGGACGGCAAGCTGGACGGCGTATGAACCTACGTTTCCTGCAGCCCCGAGAATCAAAACTCTCTGCTTTGTTTCAGCCGTTCCGTAATCGAAGAGCATCTGCCATGCTGTGACTGCAACGACGGGAACCGACGCCGCTTCAACGTGGGTCAAGCGCCGCGGTCTTGGAGCCGTCATCTTCGCCGAAACGATTGCATACTCCGCGTTTGCACCACAAAACTGAGGATTGGTGACGCCATAGATTTCATCGCCTTCCTTGAAGCCCGTGACATCAGGTCCGACCTCTTCCACAACGCCGGACAAATCGGAACCGAGCGTAAGTGGCGGTGGCGGGCTCACTTTGCTCATGCCCTCCCGAATGAGCGCATCCCATGGCCCAACTCCAGCCGCGGCAACCCGGACCAGCAGTTCCCCCGCTGATGGCACCGGGCGAGGTACATCTTCCACGACAATTACATCGGGTCCACCGAAGCTATGGATTCGCGCAGCTTTCATCTTCTTCTTAATTCTGGATCATCGTCAGGGTTGAAGTAGCGAGTGTCAGTCGGTCCGTAACCTGAGATTTGAACAATCACGGGGTCATCGCCGGTCTGTGCGAAATGGTTCGTGCCGCCGGGTTCCGAATATACGCTACCCGCAGGCAGAGCTTTCAGCGACTTCTGATTGAATCGTGTGCCGTACCCAAAGTGCCACTCGCCGGAGACGACGGTAGCCATGCGGTCGTCCCGATGTGAGTGTGCCTGGATCGTGGTGTGGGGTCGGACAAAAAGCAGAATCGAATAGAATCCAGCCTTTGCAGGCTCTCCGAAGAGAACTTTCGTGTGTACCCCAGCCAGCGTGGAGCTGCCAATTTGGCTGTCACCAACACCACCGCTAAAAGCACTTCTGCCGGCGTCATTCGCATCTCGGGCAGAGATGAAGTCGATTGAGCAGACGCTACGACGAGAAAAATCAGGCCAAACGAGATTAGCTTACGCATCTGTTATTCCTCCGTTTGATTAGCCGTTTAGGACGCATTACAGAAATTTGAGAAGCGCATTCATTGTCTCGGTCGGCCGCTCCTCCATCAGCCAATGCCCGGTGCCCCTGAGTTCGACAATGCTGACGTCGTTTGCCACCAATTTCATCTGCGGGAAAAGTGTGCTGGCGCTCGCCTTTTCGCCCGCGAACGCAAAGACCGGCATGTTCAGCTTCGTTTTTGCTAGTTCGGCAAAATCTTGTGCCGTTTGTGGCCAGTTGGCAAAGTACGCCCACGCCGCACGCATTCGTCCAGGGCGCGAATAGGCTGTCACGTAAGCTTCGCGATCGACCAGCGGGACAGATTTGGTCTTGTCGGCCGCCAGATCATTCCAGAAGTACGCGAAATACGTTTTCTCACGACCCGCCACCAAGGCTTCCGGCGTTGGACCACGAAAACGGAAGTGCCATAGGTTAGGGCTGTTGTAGTACGGTTCCCATCCCTCGACGCCCGGTAGAAAAGCATCCATGAACACGAGCTTCTCCACTTCGCTCGGGTACATCGCCGCGTACGCATAGGCAACCATCAGCCCAATGTCATGCCCGACGACCCGCGCCTTGTCAATGTGGAGCGACTCAGATAGAGCATGAATGCGGATGGCAGCGGTTTTCATGTCCAAGCCGTCCGTCGGTATGTCGGAATCACCAATTCCCGGCAGGTCAGGCGCGACCACGGTAAATCTCTGCGCTAGTGCCGGAATGATGGGTCTCCACATGCGAGATGTCTGCGTATAGCCATGCAGCAGGATCACAGCAGGGCCCTGGCCAGATATTAAGTAGTGAATCTTGAGTCCACCAACGTCTGCAGTTTTGGAAGCGATAGCTTCCGTCGCCGCATGCGCATCCGCTGCAAGTGAAACTGCAAACAGCAAACAAACGATGACGGCGAAGCCCCGAAACCTAACACGATTTCTGTTCTTCGTACACAGCAGCGTGCGCGTCCGCCGGACTCTGGCTCTTTCAGTTTTCATTTCTTCTCCTGTGAAAATCGTTACAAAAATCCTTTTGTTTCGGGCAATTAGGCGCTGATTTCCGTTGGGACGGCATGCGACGAATGCTTGAGAGCCCATTCAAGTGCGTAATCCGCAACAAGCTGCCAACCATCTTGGCCGAGCGTGTAGTGTGTCCGCTCTGGAAACTCCTTGTATTCGGTGAGCGCCGTTGACTTTCGATAAAGCTTGAAGTTGGCTTCAACGACCGAATCTGGCGAGACGTGGTCCTTACCTCCAGAAACCAGCAACAGCGGGGCGCGATTATCGTTCTGAAAATCAACAGCAGTCGCCGCGTGTGGGTTGAAGTTGGCGAAAGCTGCCTGAAACAAAACGTGATCTGGTCCGGGCACCGCATACCGGTTGTACACAGCAAGCGACTCTTTCTCGCTCAGGTCGTTGGTGAAGGCATAGTTAAACTGCTCCGGGGTGAGTGGTAGCGCACGGTGATTGTTGGCGGGATTGCTCAGCGCCGGAAAGGAGACCTTTAGCGTTGAGAACGGTAGAAAGATAATGCCTTTCACTGGCGCAGGAGCAATGGCAACTCCTGCCGCACCCAAACCTCGATCAATGAGAATCTGCGTTATCAGCCCGCCGAAGGAGTGGCCAATGATGATCGGAGGGGAATCCAGTTCCCGGATGATTTTGTCGTACTGCTCGACTATTTCCGCGATCCCCAACTTTGCGATTCGTGCGGGGTTATGTCGGAGTTCGTTGATATCGATGTCCATGCCGGGCCAGCTCTTCGCGATGACGCGGAAACCTTTCTGGGTGTAACGCTCGACCCAGTTTTCCCAACAGAGAGCTGTCATCCAAAGTCCATTGATCAGCACAATCGAATTCGGTTGTTGCGGCATATTAATTTCCTTTCTCGTAGCATTTTTGAGCGGTGAAAATGTGTTCTATTCGGGCTCAGGAGGGTGCTCCAACCTGCCGACAGGCTTCGAAGAGGTACCAGACCCGTTGTTCTGCCTCGTCAATCCAAGTCTCCAGAAAACTAGCGCTGGCGACGTCACCTTGTTCTTCACATATGTCATGCGTTTCGCGCAGGTATGCGGCCATTTGCAAGTTGTCTTCACGCAATTCGGCCAGCATCTGGAAACCCGTCAAACCCTCTGCGTCGTTATCCTGGAATCGCTGTCGTCGCGAAATGTCGCCGATGGAGCGCAATGTTGGTGCGCCAACTTTCCGCACTCGCTCGGCAATAACATCAGTGACAGCAAGGATTCGGTCCGCCTGGTCGTCGAGCAGCAAGTGAAAGTCGCGGAAGTGGGGCCCTGACATGTGCCAGTGAAAATTCTTCGTCTTCATGTACAGGGCAAACATGTCGGCAAGCAACGTGTTGAGTGCGGTTGAAATTCCCCGGAGGGCTTCGGCACCGAGATCGCTTGGGGTTTCAGTGGCCGGTCTCCGCAGTGCGGCGTGCGCCCCATGAATCTTTAACTGCGCCTTGTTTTCTGGAACCGGGCCAACTCGTTTTCCATTCCTTGAATTCTTCAAATTAGCGACCTCCTGAGTTCCCGCGCATCCAATGCAATCATTAACCGTGAGGTGGAACCCGTCTTGTCCGAACCGGGCGGCTCTTGTACAAAAAGGACACAAAAGCGGCTGAATGCTGAGTCAACTCTGTGGGGCCGTGACCTCAAGCGATAGCGGGAATGTGTTTTGGGCTATAGCGTGTCACGCAGAAAGAGGAACGGGATGAGCAAGAAGCGCTCTTATCGCAACCGTCTTGCCGAAGCTTTCCAAATGGATGATGCGCCTATGGTGATTACGCGTGAGCTGCACAAGTCCAGTATGGCTGCTACCGAGCTGAAGTACGACGGCCGTAACTTTGGCAGGACAACATCCATCCCTCGTGAAGACGCTTACCTGATCGCATTGCAGCTGCGCGCTTGTCACGATCACGATCTTTACTTTGATGGTCGACTTACACATCCGCGGAACTGGTTCGCAGGCGTGACGTCGATTTACGATTTGCGACGCGACCCGGTGGCGGAGCTTCGAGATCCGTTTCATTCCATCATGTTCCATCTGCCGCGAAAGGCGCTGGATTCGATGACCCACGAAGCGGGGGTGCCGCGCGTCGGAGATCTCCGCCACGAGCCGGGGGTCAGCGTCGACGATCCCGTTGTGCGGCCGCTGCTGGCATCCTTGCTGCCAACAATGGCCAAACCTGAAGAAGCACATCCTCTGTTCCTTGATCACGTCGCCTTAGCTCTCATGGCGCACGTCGCAAACGTGTACGGCGGGATGAGCCCGGATGCCGGATTGCCGCATGGTGGACTGGCGCTCTGGCAGGTGCGCCGGGTGAAGGAGCTAATGAGTGAAAGTTTAAACGAAGAGATTCCTGGTTTATCAGTCCGGCATTTCGCCCGCGCATTCCGGCACTCCACCGGCGTTTCTCCCCATCGCTGGCTGCTGAAGCATCGCGTGGATCATGCGCGAGAATTGCTGAGCGATCGCGCACTCTCTCTTACCGACATTGCGCTCTCATGCGGATTCGCGGATCAGAGTCACTTCACTCGTGTGTTCACAGCCATGGTCGGGGTCAGTCCCGGTGTGTGGCGGCGCGTTAATGGCACATCTCAGACGCTCAATAGAATGGATTCTGGCGCGTGACTGCTGCCGGATGAATCTGCATTGTCTCGGACTCTTTCCGCGATTCTCGGCCATGCAGAGGACCAAAGCGGACTGAAAGCGGACTGAAAGCGGACTGAGAAAAAGACAGATCGGGGCTAAGCTCTTCTTAATCACCGACGTACAGGAGGGGCCTTTTAGGCGCGTTCGCGAATGCGGACTGAGAGCGGACTGGAAGGTCACCAGGTGGGTCACGCAAGTTCTTTAGAATGTGGTGGCCAGGGACGGAGTTGAACCGCCGACGCCAGCCTTTTCAGTTTTAAACAACTTAAGTGACTTCAGGTGGCCGCCTAAGTACTTGAGAAGTCGTGAGAGACATGCGAATCGTGTTGAAATCGTGGGTTCAAAAACAGGTGCAGACCTGTACTGATGTTGGTTAGTTTTCGCGGCGGCGTGAGGTTCCCCAAGGCCGGCCTTTCCCCGTCGACTCGTGGACATCATCCCGTACTTCGGCGACCATGGACTCGAGATGACCTTCTAGGAAGGTACGACCGTTTCGCCGAACGCTACGGCCATTGGGGTCGGGGTTCAGAATCTCGAAGCCAAGCGTTTGCAGGTCTTCTAGCTGGGCGTGCCGTGGTATCGGGCCCGGGATCGGATGCGCTCCCGTGCGTAGGATCAGTTCGGCCCGTGCATCTCCCGGTTCATATCCTTCGTACTCGATGTGGCAGCTTTCCGCTGCCCGGCGCGTTTTGGCCAGAATGAACCAGTCTTCATCATGGTCATCGGTTGTCACCCAATACAGGTTGACGATTCCATGGGGCCTGGTCGTCTTTGACATGGATTTACTCCCGACTCAGGTGGCCATCACTTGCGGAAAGTCCGCCTTGCAGGAATGCACGTCTCATCCGCACTATCAGCTTCAGAGTCAGGCGACCGACTTTGCAAGGCTCGCGCCGCATCCACCAGTGAAATGCCGTCCGCAGATGGGAAGAACCAGCACCTCCACTTACAAGTCCCCCTTAACTTCCAAGCCCCATGCGTGGAGCACTGCTCCTCACGTCACAGTCGCTACCATCGCAGGTAATTGAGCGTTCTTCCGAGCATTGCAACCTCGATGAGCGAGTTGCCCATTTTCGTGGACAGTTTTCCCACCCTTGCTGTAAGGAATGATGTGATCCACAGTGCTGTCATCCAGTGAGTGAATCTGGTTTTTGCACAACTGACAAACAGGCGATTTGTCGTACAGGTCGTTGCGAAACTCGAAGTCAAAAAACCGCGGCTCAATCAGCATCCCAGCGATGATAGGCTCAACGAGTTCGCGGAACTTCGTCCAGCGAACTTTTGTCTGTAATGTACTGCCCGTTCGTTTAGAGATTGCGTCTTGCATCTCGACATCGGTTAGTATCGTGAACAGGAACAGCTCTCGAATCTGTTCCGCCGCCTTTTGTACCTTCGCTGGCGGCTGATTCATCAGGGCCGACGCTTGGATGTCGAAGGCAGTGACTGAGAACTTTGAGTCCCAACCACCCTTGTTCGTTCTGGAACTGATCTCGTAAAGCCTTGCCGCCTTATCACCGAAGACTGCGTAAATATTCTGCATCGTTTGCCTGAACTGAGCAGCGTGACCTTTTAAGTCCTGGAGTTCGCGCGGCGCGTACTGCCCCATGTATTCATTTAGGAAGCGCTTGAGATTCCCGCTGTACTGCGGTAGCCGGTTTGCAAAAGCGAAGAAGCGAAGAATCACTTCGCGCTCTTTGAATCGACCTTCGGGCTCATTGCCTCCTTTCGATTTCCGCCAGTAGGAATCCTTTTCGAGTTCCGCGAGGAGATCGTTGAACGGCCCCCTGTAAACACAGTTTCGAAGTTCCTGCTCGTTGAGCGTCATCGAACCACGATTGAGCCGCTCGAAAACCTCATATCGCAGCTCCGCATTAGCGCCAGCATCGATGACGATACTGCGGATGGGTGTATCCAGGATCTTTTCTTGCTGCTGTTTCGTAAGATCCTTAAAAAATTTGTGATTAAGGCTGGCCATGCGCTGGAGTTTGCGAAGAGGAAACTTGTTGGATACGAAATTTACTAGTGTCGAAAGGCGCTGCTGACCATCAATCATTTCCAGACGACCCTGATTAACTTTGCCAAAATAGATAGGCGGAATTGGGATTTCAAGCAGCAGTGACTCGATCAAATGAGAAGGTAGTTCAGGCCGCAAGTTCCAAACATATTCTCTCTGAAACTTCGGCTGAAGATCGAGCTGGCCCCGGTCCAGCTTGTCTCTGAGCGCCGAGATCGTCCAATCCGAGCTCTGACTGGTAACGGGACGGTCATCAGGCTTGAGGACCGGGGCCTCTTCCTCAGGTTCCGGCTCCAGTTGATCCTCTGACACGGCGTCGCTCGCGCCGTTCGAGCCATTATCATTGCCCGACGCCAACGTCGAGCGCCACAAGGTCGAGACCGCCAAAACCAGCAAATCACCCCAGGAACTGCTGATGAAAAAAGTCGACACTTACGATCAAGCTGCGCTTTCACGGCTCCTGCTTGAAATCAGCTTGCTCGATTCCGCTTACCAGCGCGGGGATGCATCCCAAGACCTGCTCCTCGATGCGGCCAAGCGTTACCGGGTGGATATCGAGAAGATCGAGAAAGCAGTCGCGGTGGAGATTGCCGCCAAGCGGGCAAAGAAAAAGTTGCAGCCGAAACCGAAAGCGAAGAACAAAGCTGTGGTCAGCGAGTAGGCTCTGACGGCGGAGTGCTTCGTGCACTCCGCCTTTTTATGTCTTGCCGCCGGTATTTATTTTTTTCCCGCCCTTCCCTCGGCGCACATACGCCAGTCCTTCCTTGAGGTCCGCCAGCAGGTTCTCCTGGTCCGTGGTGATATGGACGGGTTTGCTTTTCCCGCCTCGGTGCCCACCCACCGCGTCAACTCTTCGGGCGAGGCAGACACGCGCCTTCCGCTGCGCTCGACCGGCATCCCGGATTCCTGCCAGCGTTGCGCCACCGCCCGCGTCTGCCCCAGGAATTTTGCGATCGCGCTCCAGCCTTGGAGACGACCAGAATCAAGCACGGCTTTCTTCTTGGTTTTGGGCCTGGCCTGCGATTTAGGTTTCGATTTTGGCTTGGGTATGAACTTGCGCGATCTGCGTCCCTTCTCGCGGCGATTCAGGCTGACGCTTGTGAGTGTCGAACTGTTGTTGAGGTTGGCTTTGGAGCATCGGCGGTTCGACGGAGTACTGTTTCAGAAGCCTCCTGCCAAGCGATACTCGGATTCGGTCGTCCGCCGTCGTTCAGAATGAATCATTTTCTGACTTCGCACATCAAATACACATCAGCTAAGTTTGATCACACAGCAGTTGAAAATCGGTCCCGCCAACCAGCGCCACCTCTTATCACCCGCAGCGATTCTTCTCGGCAGAAATTCAAATTAGAAACAGGTAACACAATGGAACAAGGAACAGTGAAATGGTTTAACGACGCCAAAGGCTTTGGCTTCATCAGCCGCCAGTCCGGCGATGATGTTTTCGTGCACTTTTCGGCGATTCGATCAAACGGATTCCGCAGCTTGCAGGAAGGCCAAGCGGTCGAGTTCTCCGTCACCAAGGGATCCAAAGGCTTCCAGGCAGAGGACGTACAGGCCATCTAAGGAAACATAGAAAAAGAACTGCCCGGAGCGAGATTCGCTGCCGGGCAGTTCTCATTTGAAGGCATCTTCATAGAGCGACCATCAAGACAGGCGGAGGTTCTTAAGCGAGGCGCGAGCGGTTCCACCACCGATGTTCGGATTGATGACCAATTCAAGTACAGTAACCCCTGCAAGCTCTACTTGATATTTCTCGACCTCGCGTATGGAGTCAGGTGGACTGAAATTCCACTGCTGCCGCACAATTTCTTTCACTGAGCTTCCGCCATCCGGAGACCAGCGCAAAACGAATTCCTGCGTGCGGGCAATTTCATTTTCCTCAAAGACAAGCGATATGCACTTGAGCCTTTGCGGCTGATCGAAGACCAGGCGAATCGTCTGGCTCCCCGGCGCTGCTGCACGCCAACCCCGCGCATCTCCCGAAACAAACGCGGACTCGACCGGGCAATCTTTGTCTTCCGACGTGACTTCCACGATGGCTGCACGCTCGACATCCAACCAACTTTCTGCGCGAGTCCGAATACTTTCCGGAGTTGGGGTGATGAGCCGTTTTCGCATATATCCAGTTTACTATTCGTCAGGAGGTTCGCTCTCGACCCGACTTTCCAAGCATCGCGAAGATTTGGTTGTTTGTGGCAAGCTATGACAATGGCTCGGACGAAACTGAACTTCCGGCGAACCACAATTGCACGCGCCAAAGCGGCAATTAAGAAACACCGGGCTGCCAAGAAGAAAAAGGCGCTCTCCATGAGAGGGACAATCCCGATCCAGTCGGAAGGGCACGTTAGCTGGAAAATACACCACTCACCTTGAGGGCTCATCCTGTGGCGCTGCGATCCGCATCGTCACTGCTGTGACGCGGCCAACGATGTCGGCATCTGCGGGATAGCGGACTTGGCGGATTTGCCCGCGCGATTGCGGGCATGGAACTAGCATCAGGTGTCCACTGTCGAGTTCGCACCAACTGCACACATAGCTGTCGCGCAGTTCGACGAAATAAATAGGGCGGTCGAACTCGTTCTGCCAACTGCCGGTGGTCTTAATCTTTTTCTGACGAGAATCGATCTCGACAAACGATCCGGGGCGTAAGAACGGAAACATCGTGTGGTCTTCCAGCCCAATATATCCATAGAGAGAGTTTCGCCAATCCATCTGCTGCAACAAGATTCGAGGGCAATGGTGGGAAGACGACGAAGAGGACATTCTCAACATCCGGCGCTCGGTGTGGAGGACTCACGTAAAAGATGAGACCAAGACCCACGAGGATGACGAGGACCCTGCGTCGTTCCGATCATCGAGCCTCTTCGACTCTTGCTCGACGCCATCAAGCCAGAGAACGCTTCTGGCTGGATGTTCCCCAACACGATCGCAGGGGCGCTGGATTTAGACAACCTCGCTGATCGCGTGATCAAACCCGTTTTTAAGGCAAATGGGATGAAGTGGAAAGGCTGGCACGCGTATCGTCGTGGTCTAGCTACGAACCTTCATGAACTCGGAGTCCCGGACAAAGTGATCCAAGCTATCCTGCGCCATGAAGATGTCAGCACAACGCAGAGAAGCTACATCAAGACCGTACCCCAAGTTGTGACGGATGCCATGAAGCAATTGGAAGCAAGAATAGCTCGTGCAGCAGTTGTGCAGCAGGTTTCGGTGAACTGATTGTTAAGCTCTTGAAAAATATGGAGCCGACGAGCGGACTTGAATCGCTGACCTGCCGATTACGAAATGACCCAACCTTGCGTATGTTGTTGTGAAGTGTAGGTGCTTGGAAGTGGTTTTGGTGCATTTCAGGGCATTCCGGGAAGCAATTGTGCAGCAGTTCGTGCAGCGTTTAACCTCCAGAGCCGTGGTGTGCGACGCCCTCCGTTAATCAAACGGCTGGAATTTGGGAAGACGGCCTCCTGAGCACATGCGGAAAGCAAAGATTGCGGTACGAAGAGCCGTGTCCCTGCCGCCGACGGAAAAGTAAAAACAACTGTCTGCGGCGGGGTCACTGGGCTGAGCAGCCGTCCGCTTCAAAATTGTCGGCGACAATCTGCACAGCATCGTATTGACTGGTTGTCGATGGACAGCCGGGACGCTCAAGTCGGACAACCCTCCGGTTAACAGCCTCGTGGGATGCAGCAAATCCAACAACTTTGCGGCGCAGATCACAGCCCACGAATACGCATGAATACTGGAGATTTATAACATCGTGACCCTTATTTGACCCAGATTCTTGATCCGGTTTACGACCGGATGAAGATTCGAGTTAGTACACCACCAGTGACAAACGTCAACCGCAGAAGCTCGCGCAAGGGCACATCGACCCCCGCATCAGGATACTGATCCTGAAGCCGATAGGCACAATCCACGCGGCTTTGACCGGTTTGAGAAATGGTCAGCCGCGCGAGTCCTCGGTCAGAGGTGCTTATGGAATACAGTCTGATTTTTACGTCTATGTAACCATTGTCTCGATAGAATTGATGTGCACGCTCGCGCTTGACGTTCGAGCGTACCGAGATAGCGTCACAACCTACGCCGCGCGCCCATTTTTCCGCCGCATCGAGCAACAGCTTTCCAATACCGTGAGAGCGGAGTTGCTCGTCGACAACCCAGCCCGCTTATCTCAGCGCAACAACGCGTTTCAACGCTGCGGAATAAGTACACTCCGATCCAGCCGACGATTTGTCTCCCGGAAAGTTCAGCAACGTAGACCGCACATTGCCCAGGGCCTTGCATTTCATCGAGCCGCTCTCGAATCTCTTCCGCCGTAGAATCGTAGCCGAATTGCCCAGCTAGGTCGGCCATTCTGCTGCAGTCGCCAGACAAAGGCGAACGAATAGCGCAAGATCGCTCACAACCGGGAGTTAGCCGTTTGGCTCATAATGCAGATATTGGCCAGTCCACTGAGAATTTTGGATCTCCCTCAAGAATCTCAGTCTCGAGTTTCGGCGATCTTCCTTTTTCCCAGAGCTGTGCGCGAAATCTCACGCGATAGTTGAGAGGACCTCCGTCTTCGCCTTGGAAACGTTCCAGCGGGCGAGGGATACACTGCGCCTTTCGGCGCCCGGCAATGCAGAGATTTGTAAAGAAGACCGTGGCTTAAGAAAATTTAGTGATTGTGGATTTCAACCTGCACTGCTTCCTGCCCTAAGCATAATTTGACAATAGGTATGCGGAAGCCTAGCCTTGTAATTGAGCAAGCTACCTCTTCTTACTCTTTCAGGTTCCCTGAACTAAGTCAGCCCATCTGAAGTTTTCTTTCTTAGCAACCCCAGCCTAAGGAGGTTGCCATGTTTGCACGCAATGTATCGATTCACCTGAAATCCAATATGCTTTCTGATTACACGCAAGCCTTTGAGAAGGACATCCTTCCTTTGCTGCGTAAACAGAACGGTTTCAGAGACGAAATCACATTCGCTGGTCCGGGCGGAGTTGATGTGACTGCAATCAGTCTGTGGGAGAACAAAACCGACGCCGAAGCTTACAACACCAATACCTATCCCACGGTGTTGAAGACGATGGCAAGATTTATTGAAGGAACGCCCAAGGTTCAAACCTCCGACGTTATCACCTCGACCTGCCATAAGGTCGCCGCCCTCGCAACAGCGTAGGAACTGTGAGCTTTTCGCATGAGAAGGCGGTTAAACCCCGCCTTCTCGGTTAAAGTGCGGAAACATTAGCTGTTTGGAACCGAGGTTCTTTCCATGAAATCCCTTTTATTAGCCACTCTCTCTCTGTGCTTTGTCGTGAACGTCGTCGCTCTCACACCCCATGTTTGTCATCTGGTGCCATGTAAGATTCAGCCGGCGGGTGGGGCTGGGCTGACAACCATGCTGGGCACCGTTCAGGATGGCGATAACTTGAGGTTCATAACCGACCAGAGAGCCTGGAATGTGGATAACCCGAAGACCCTTGAGGACCATGAAGGACATTATGTGCGAGTGAGGGCCCATGTTTATCCAAACAAGGACTCCATACACATCACAGAAGTGAACCTGCCCACCGCAGCGGAGACCAGGAAAGACGACATCAAGTAAGCGCGATGAGCAGAGGTTACGGGACCACGCGATGTTACGCTTTGCACGCATTACGAAGCAACTACCGAAATCTGGGAGTGACATTACTTTCTTGCCGTTAAGAGGGGCCAACACAGGAGTTAGGTTATGGTTTGCGAAGAGTTGGATCACCTGGAATGGGATTTCATTCAGGCCAGGGCGGGAAGCCCGGACACAGATTGTTTGGGATGGACCGATCGTGAGTTCTCCTGCCTTGACGCGATACTGGATCACAAGCGGGAGGGGCATCAGGGCCAACGCTGTCCCGGGGATTAAATCCATTCACAGAAGGAACCCGGATGGCAGCAGTTGAATGTAATTATCAGCGGCTCGGCAGAGCAGCCGCACGCCCGGAGAAGTGGCGGTAGTCGGCATTTTGTTTCGGGCCTCCTTTTGACAACTCCCGGTTTGGTGGGCTAATCGGAAACAATGTGGTTGTTGACGTAATTTCCCATTAAACTTATTGACCTCCCCACGGAGTTGCCGCCTTGCAGATCTCACTCGCGATATGATTTATTTCGCATATGCGGCATAAACTCGGCAACACAGGCTGGTCCAGCGGAAAAGCCGTGCCCATGTCTTCCGGTCCCAGTGAATTTGAACTGTACGTGCGGAAGCTCGGATTAGCTGAGCAGAACTATGCTACTTCGGTTCAGCTTCGGAGATGGTGCGAGCAAAACAGAAACCGCTGCTACATTCCGGAGTCACTTCTGAAGGAGTGGGGCATCTACGTTGATCCGAATATGTCGGACGGGTAGGCTGCGCGGTCAGGAGAGTTTGGGATCGGCACATTTTGCGAAGCGATTATCAGGGGAATTAGGCCCCAGGATTTGGTGGGTCAATGAGTGAGAACGTGATCACAACAACTACGAACCCGGTGAACGCGGTGAAGGGGGAGATTAGGTCGGCACTTCGCGACCAAACCTCAGAACCACCGCTTCCTCTTGAAATACCAAAGCACCCCCACGATCGAAAGGATCATGAGTGCGCTCGCATACCACACCCCGTGCGGATTGTTGCTCCAGGGTAGATGCAGGTTCATTCCGAAAAACCCTGTGATAATCACCAGCGGCACCGCCACGGTGCCGTAGATCGTCAGGACTTTCATTACCTCGTTGGTGCGATTGGCCACGGCAGAGAGGTAGATATCGAGGGATCCCGTGAGCAGATCGCGGTGGGTTTCTACCAGATCCACTGCGCGTACCAAGTGGTCGTACACGTCGCGAAAATAGGGGTCGAGATCGTCCCCCGTGAGGCCGCCCTCGCGGCGAATGATGGCGTTCATCACGTCGCGCATGCCAGAGGCAGCGCGCCGAAAATCGATCAGGCGGCGTTTGAGCTGAAAAATCTCGCGTAGCACTGGTGGCTCTGGCCTTTCCAGCACAAGTGACTCCACCTTCGAAATGTCTTCGGAGGAGTCATCCAGGAGGGCAAGATACTCATCGACGATCAGGTCTGTGATTTCATAGAGGATGCGGTCCAGCCGGGCAACGTGGGTTTGCTGAACCCGTATGCAGAGTTTCGTCAGAAACGCGCAGTCACCCTGATGAACTGTGATGAGAAAGTCTGGACCTAGAAAGACGTCGAAATCGTCAAACCTCGGCCCTTGATTTTTGCGAACCAAATGTTTGAGGACTGCGAACAGGTAGGTCCCGTACTCGTCCACCTTCGCCCGCTGCGGGCGATGGCGGCAGTCCTCGATCTGAAGCTCGTGGAGGTGGAAGCGTCGCGCGAGTTCATCCAGGTCAGGCGAATTAGGGTCTGGCACATCGAACCAGGCGACATCGGGCAATAGTTGCTGGGCCGTATTCATGGGTGCAGCGCAACCTGCTTCAGCATGTTATCTGAGGTTGATCCTTAGCTGCGCTGGAGCGCGCTCCAAACGGAGCCGTTAAAAGCAGTGCGACAGCCGCGGAGACGAATGGGATCATCGCTGGAGGCAGGAACCTGGAATTGCTTGACAGGATACTCTCCCTTGCGAGCGGAAATGGCATATCACTCACAACCGGGTCAATGAGTGTAATCGCCTTCCATGAGAAGGCCGGTCGGAGTCAAGTGTTTTGTTTCTCCGAGAAGCTTTCGCTTTGCCGAGTCGCCACTGTCGCCATCCTTCCATCCGCAGTCATTGATGAGCATCGTGCTCGCTGCAAGTTGGGCGTTCTCGTTTCAGCCGGTGCTGCCACCTGTTAGTCGACCTGCGGTTTCATCTCTAGGATGAAACGTTGGGCCAGGCGATTGACGCAGTCACCGGGACTCGGCGCCTTGGCTTTTGATTCCCCAGCTTGTGTCCGCCCTTACGCAGCTGCCGCGATCGCACGCTGACTGTTGTGCAGCGTGTCGTAAACTTCTCCGCTTACCCACAGGTGGTGCAGCAAGACCGCTAACTTTCGTGCCGTGGCGATGATGGCACGTTTTTTCCCATTCCTTATCGGCTGGTTTGATTCACCGGAGTTGAAAACCGGTTCCGCGCGTCGTTACCCCCTTCTCACTGGTGTAGCGAGTCCTTCTCGGCAGAAATCCAAACGGAAGACAGGGACTATGAAGAACACAAAATTTGTGGTGAAGGTGAATCGTGGCGGCTCTCGCGCTGTTGAATACGTGCTGCGGATCGATAGTAATCCAGTTCAAACAACCGTCAAACGTGGTCTGGCACTCGCCATGGGGAAATTGACCGCGCAGGACGTGCTCAGGTCTTTGAGCACTTCCCGGTGCACTCCGGAACTGGTGCCCATGGAGGTCAATCGGTAGGTACAGCCGCGGATCGAACCGGGCACACTGAGTAACCCCAGCTTCTGGCGTCCTCTTCATTCTTTGCTCAATTATCCTAGGTCGCCAAGTCACTTTGAAGAGATCGTGTGCGATCTTCGTGCTCTCAAGACGAGCATCGAGTCCCTTGTCGCGCTAATCTAGCGCTTGGTTAATTTGGGCAACGAGAGTCATCAACCTCTTTTGGGTCAGGCTCCTTCGCTGCTGCCTTGCAAAGCTCCCGCCAATCCTTGGCACTATCCTGTCCCACAATGTACCTCCTGGAAACAGAATTGAGCTGCAGAACTCACCACGTTCGCAAGTGGCGTCAACCGGAATACAAGTCAATTTCCAGATGATGGCGGTCAATTCTTTCAGCAATCTATCCCAGGTTCCCCACTTAACCTTCATGTACAAGATTTCCCGGTTAGTGCGTAACTATGTAAATTGTGCGGCAACTTTTTTGCATACGGTAAAACTGTAGGGTATTGCCTTTCAACGGTTCATCACATTTGGTGTTATGCACTTCGACTGGATAACCCGAATCTCCCTCAGCAATCTACGCCCGCTTTTGAGCTTGTTTTCTGCCGACTTGGCGATTGACCTGGGAACGGCTAACACGCGGGTCTATTCCAGGGCCGGGGGCATTGTGGTCAACGAGCCTTCGGCCGTTGCTCTCGATGAGCGTACTGGGGAAGTGCAAGCGGTCGGCCAGGAAGCCAAGGAGATGTTGGGCCGTACGCCCGCCCATATCAGAGTTGTAAGACCTCTGAAAAATGGCGTAATTGCCGACTTCAAAGTTACCGAGAAGATGCTCAGCTACTTCATCCAAAAGGCGCAACAACGCAGGACACTCGTGCATCCTCGCATCGTGATCAGCATCCCATCCGAGATTACAGAGGTAGAAAAGCGCGCCGTGTCGGAGTCGGCCTACCGGGCCAAGGCCGCCGACGTTCACCTGGTAGAGCAAGCGATGATGGCCGCCATTGGCGCCGGTCTGCCCATCACCGAGCCCGGCGGCAACTTGGTGGTAGACATCGGTGGTGGCACGACTGACGTCGCTGTCATCTCGATGTCCGGCATCGTCTATTCGCGCTCGATGCGCATCGCCGGCAATCACATGGATGAAGCCATCGCGAATTACCTGAAGAGAAAATACAACCTTCTGATCGGGGAGCGCACGGCGGAGCACATCAAGATCGAGATTGGCTCGGCCTATACCCTGGACAAACCACTGAGCATGGAGATCAAGGGACGGAGTCTCATCGAGGGTGTGCCCAAGACAGTCACGGTGAACGACAGCGAGATCCGCGAGACATTGAGCGAGTCCGTCTCGACGATTGTGGGCGCGATCCGCGCGGCGCTGGAGCGCACGCCGCCCGAACTTTCCGCCGATGTCAGCGATCGCGGCATAATGCTCGTCGGAGGCGGTGCCTTACTCAAGAACTTGGACAAGCGAATCCGGGAAGAAACCGGGCTTTCCGTATGCATAGCCGATGACCCATTGTGCTGCGTGGTACTAGGCGCCGGCAAGATTCTCAACGACTTCAAACTGTTGCGGAAAATTTCGATCGAATAGCCTTCATTTGGCTAGACTGAATCGCGTTCGGATCAAATGCTTTTCTTTCGTGTCGGTGGATCATGGTGTTTCTGGGAGACATTCTCATAAATTGAGGCGCGGTCATCTAGGGTCGCAATGTGAGCATTATTGAGCAGACTGCACAATCCTTCGCCGGTAAAGTCATTTCAGGCGTTCATCCGTCCGAACTAGGGAACTAGGGCTGGCTACGGATCATCGCGAGCACTTTGGTCAATGAGATTTAGGAAAGGTGGAAGAGTCCGTATGACCGCATCCTTGGAGAGCACGCAGCAATCGAAGATGGATCCAGTGAGGCTTAGCTGGAACCTGACCGTGACCGACCGCCGGCTCATGTGGCTCCAGAAGACTCATCCCTGTGCCCACGGCGACAAACTGCATCTCTGGGCATCAGGAGCCTTTAAGGAACCCTCACACTCGTTAACGGTGAGATAAGGACATCATTTCCGACCATGGGCAGTTCCCAAGCGATGAAATAAGCGCTCGAGCCGGGGGGAGATTCCTAACATCTGCCTTGATCATTTTCTTCGGCTTGGTCCAATTTTCGCTGTGGTCGAAAGTCCGCCGATCCTAGCTCTGACGGCGACGGGATTCTAATGTTGTTAACCGTATTCGAATGAAAGGAGTCTGCAAGTATGGCCACCAAATTCACCCCACTCCACGACCGCATTCTGGTGCACCGCCTAGAAGAAGCTGGCACCACTCGAGGCGGTCTCATCATCCCCGATTCTGCCAAGGATAAACCGCAGGAAGGGGGAGTCATCGCAATTGGCAAGGGCAAGACCAATGACGAGGGCAAAGTGTTTGCTCTCGCAGTAAAAGAAGGCGATCGCATTTTGTTCGGCAAGTACTCCGGGACCGAGATCAAAATTGATGGGGAAGACCTTCTGATTATGAAAGAGGAAGACGTCCTCGGCGTTGTTACTGGCGCGGCGAAGAGAGAACTCGCCGGAGCGCGCAAGTAATTTTGGAGCCGGTCGCCCTGGGCGAGACTCGCATTCGAATTCAGGTTTCAAGAGGAGAACCAAATCATGGCAAAGCAAATCGTACACGGCGAACAGTCACGGCAAGCAATTCTTCGCGGCGTCAACCTATTAGCAGATGCGGTCAAAGTAACCCTCGGCCCCAGGGGGCGCAATGTGGTGATCGATAAGAAATTCGGTTCGCCGACCATCACCAAGGACGGCGTTACCGTCGCAAAAGAAATCGAACTCAAAGACACGCTCGAAAACATGGGCGCGCAAATGGTGAAGGAAGTCGCTTCCAAGACCTCCGACGTAGCCGGCGACGGCACCACCACCGCAACCGTTCTGGCGCAGGCCATCTACCGCGAAGGCGTCAAGACCGTCGCAGCAGGCGCGAATCCCATGGCCATGAAACGGGGCATCGAGAAGGCCGTGAACGTGGTGTGTGGCAATATTGACCCCAAGACTGGGGAGCGTGGCAAGGGCGAGCTGGACAGGTTCTCCAAGCCTGTCACCGGCGACATGATCGCTCAGGTCGGCAGCATTTCCGCCAATAATGACGCGGCCATCGGCCAGATCATTGCGGATGCAATGAAAAAAGTCGGCAAGGATGGTGTGATCACCGTTGAGGAGTCGAAGACGCTGGAGACCCAGCTCGAAGTTGTGAAAGGAATGCAGTTCGATCGCGGCTATCTTTCTCCTTACTTCGTCACCGACCCGGAGCGTATGGAAGCTGCCTTCGAGAACGCCTATATCCTGATCAATGAAAAGAAGATCAGCTCCATGAAAGATGTGCTTCCTCTCCTGGAGCAAATCGCTAAGAGTGGGAAGCCGCTGGTCATCATTGCGGAGGACATCGAGGGCGAGGCTCTGGCGACTCTTGTCGTCAA
Organism: Acidobacteriota bacterium; assembly: GCA_003224755.1. Classification (GTDB taxonomy): domain Bacteria; phylum Acidobacteriota; class Terriglobia; order Terriglobales; family Acidobacteriaceae; genus Gp1-AA145. Next base: position 2,621 of record QHZR01000028.1, on the reverse strand, counting down.
CAAATTGCGTGGCACCCTGCAGGTCGTTGCGGTAAAGGCGCCAGGATTTGGCGATCGCCGCAAGGACATGTTGCAGGACATCGCCACACTCACCGGCGGGAAGGCAATCACGGAAGATCTAGGCATCAAGCTGGAGAACGTAAAGATGGAGGACCTCGGACAAGCCAAGAAGGTCACCATTGACAAAGACAACACCACCATCATCGAAGGCAAAGGCAAGCACGGCGACGTCGAAAGCCGGGTCAAGGAGATTCGCGGCCAGATCGAGAAGACCACCAGCGACTACGACCGCGAGAAGCTGCAGGAGCGACTGGCGAAGCTTGTCGGCGGAGTGGCCGTAATCAAAGTCGGCGCCGCCACCGAGACCGAAATGAAGGAAAAGAAAGCCCGTGTGGAAGACGCCATGCACGCTACGCGCGCGGCCGTGGAAGAAGGCATTGTCCCAGGCGGCGGCGTGGCACTGGCCCGCTGCATACCGACTTTAGAAAAGTTGAAAGCCGACGGTGATGAGCAAATCGGCATCAACATCGTGAAGCGCGCCCTCCAGGAGCCGTTGCGCCAGATCGCCGAGAACGCCGGCGAAGAAGGCGCTATCGTTCTGGGTAAGGTCAGCGAATCGAAGGATAATAACTTC
>QHZR01000028.1:0-1851 GCA_003224755.1 Acidobacteriota bacterium | reverse complement strand
AAGGGTGCTCTTGCTGGCGGTGGCGGCATGGGAGACGCATACTAGGGAGCAGCCCCTCACCCCAGGTGGCAACCTCCGACTGCTTGTGTCGGCATCAGTGAATCACGTTCAATGGCATGGCGCGAGTACCATGACCTCACAAAGCACAGTACCGAGTCGCGGCGTCGAACTCGGCGGGGCCTGCATTGGGCCAACATGCTCAATCCGTTTCGCCACTATGAAGGTGTGCCAGTGCTCGATTTACCTGCGGACCCGCCGGCCCCGCAGACTCCCGCAATCGAAATACTTCGAGGCGGAGTAAGTAAAACCCAGGCCGGAGATGGCGCGGCATTCCTCTCGCAGCTGATGTTCTACTCAACTTCGATAACCGCGTCCAAGAGAGTCCCGTCGACGGGGTTCGCGCTGGGCATGTTCCCACAGTTTGCGCCAGCCCTCGGGAGCCTGCGCTTCTACTGCTTATGGAACACGAGAAGCAGTCGCTTGCCGCGATGCAAGGCAATTCTCCTATGTGAGAGCGCCCGGGCCCATGCAACGTTTGGTGAGTTTGACAAGGCTGTGGGGAGCGACTAGGTTGAAAGTGAGCCAGGAACTTCCTTCTCTCTTTCAGATCTTCTGAACTAAGTCAGCTCATCTGAAGTTTTCCCTCTTAGTTTCGCATTTTATTGGTGGAGGTGGACTATGTTTGCCCGCAATGTTGCTCTGCGTCTGAGACCCAATACTTTGAACGAATTCGGGCGGGTTTTCGACGCCCAGATCATTCCCCTGCTCCGCAAACAGCCAGGATTCAAAGACGTAATCACTTTTGCCATGACCGGCGGTGCCGATGTGGTCGCTAATTAGTCTGTGGGACACGAAAGAACATGCCGAGGCATACAACACGGCAGGTTATCCCGAGGTGATGAAGAGCCTGGAACCGCTGCTGGATGGTAGCCCGAAGCTTCGAGTTTCGGACATCGTGAACTCCACCTTCCACAAAGTTGCGGATGGCACGGCCGTGCCTGATAGTCCGCGGCCCGGTCCGGTGACAGTCGATAACTTGCGGAGCCACTAAGAAGCATGGCAGCAACGGTGCAAGTTGGTACCATTTCACCGAGAATCGGCCGCTAGCTAGATCAGATCGCCGAGGAGGCCCACCGAGCAGGCTGCGATACCTGCTTTAGACCGTGCTTCAGGCGGAGACGTTGGAGTTGTTCCATCGCGATGCTACCGGGAACAGGATCGGGACAAATACGCGTGGCCCTTGCTCACACGTAGCTTAACTACAAAGCTATCGTGGCAAATCTATGCCAAGCTCGGAGACGTTAGCAAGGACGATGCCGAAGAGACAACTCCCGATGGCAAATATCAAGGCCCATGGCAAATAGTGCAATCCCACGGCCCACGATGCAAACAATACAGTTGCCCCGAACAAATATACATTTAGGCGCTCCATTGGTTGAAAGCGTATGGAGTCGTCGCTTCCGTCAAGTATCCGCACAAAGTTGATCGCCATGTTTCCCCCCACATGATCTGTCACTGTTCACGAGGTCGCAATCATCGGCGCCAGCGGACTCTCGAAATGCCATGCTTACTTTGCCAGTCTGCCGTGATGGAGGCATAGTGCGACCAGATCCGAGACATCCGCTTCGCCCACGCACATGACCGTGTCTGCGCCCCCCCAATAGATTTTCACGGTTCCATCGGACTCCAGAACGGCACCACAGGAGAAGACCACGTTGTGGACGTATCCAGTTATTTCCCAAGGATCTTCCGGTTGCAAAATCCACGAGTCGCCCACACCGACAACCTTTGCCGGGTTCGCGAGGTCATGAAGAGCAACCCCCAAACGATAGACCGATCCATCCATAGTTC
>QHZR01000354.1 GCA_003224755.1 Acidobacteriota bacterium | reverse complement strand
CATTGGCGGAATGGCGGGTTCCGTCGGCGGCGTGCTTTTTTCGGTGAGCGCGGGAAAGATTCTACAATTGACTCACAGCTATGTGGTGCTTTTCGGCGCTGCGGCTAGCGCCTACTTGATATCGATAGCTATCCTTCACATCTTAGCTCCTGGTCTGAAGAAAGTGGATTTCACCGCATGAGTCTTTATGTTGCGAAAGGCAGTCCCGAGCTGGAAATTTCCTCTGCGGAGTTGCCGAGCCTGCTGTTTGAAGCGCTGGACAAAATCGGAGAGCGCCGCCATGTGCTCGCCGTGCCGCCTGATCTGACGCGCAGAGACTCTCGCCCAGGCGAGCTGACTCAACACGCATATGACTATTACGGCGGCCGGCTCGAAGCGGTCCTGCCAGCCTTAGGCACGCACACTGCGATGTCACCGGTTCAACTGACAAGCATGTTCGGCAAAATGCCGCATGAGCTGTTCCGCATTCACAACTGGCGCGCAGACGCCGAGAGGCTTGGGGAAGTTCCGGCAACGTTCATTCACGAGCAATCGGAAGGCAAAGTAAACTACGCATGGCCGGCGCAGGTGAATCGTCTGATCGTATACGGCGGCTTCGATCTTGTGCTCTCGCTGGGGCAGGTTGTGCCACACGAAGTGATCGGCATGGCGAACTACAACAAGAACATCCTGATCGGGACTGGCGGACGCGACAGCATCAACCGCAGTCACTATCTCGGTGCGGTCTACGGTATGGAGCGCATCATGGGCCGCGCGGACAATCCTGTACGCTGCGTTCTCAACTATGCCTGCGACCACTTCCTCAGCCAAATCCCCATCATCTATGTGCGCTCGACCGCCCAATTCGCAAAGCGGTCGTTTATCTGGACCCGCACGAGTATCAGAGCACCTGGCTGGGCAACAAAGCTATCTACCGCACGCGTTTGGCGCTTGACGATGGCGCTGATCTCATCATTCTTGCACCTGGTGTAAAAGAGTTCGGCGAAGATCGTGGCATCGACGCGCTGATCCGCGATGATCCTGATTTGTGCGTGTGGGGAAGAGGATATCGCCTTGACGAGCTTCGGGGAGCTGTCCTTCGCGTGCAGTTGAGAAAATTGCCAACGATCATTGAAAGGATGCGAAATAGCAAGTACCGAATCCGGCAGGCTCTCGAGACGCTCTCAGGAGTAAAGCTGCGCCGAATTGTCGATCCCGCTGGCGATACGGGAGCATTTCTCATAACTATCTATGAGGATCCCGCGATTGCCAAGGACGTGAATCATGCGTTACGCGCCGAAGGAATCACGACCCACCCACAGGGTGTTTCCAATGTAAGGATGACAGAGTGGGGTCTTCATCTTTATTACAATGTCGTGAGTCTCGTCATGCGGCGGAGTGTTGACAAGCTAGGCTTTCCCTGGAGCCTCCTTGAAAACGCGGGTTCAGAGATGCGATATGAGAAAGGCACTTGTCCAGTTGCCGATGGTCTCTTCGAGCGAAGCATAATCATGTCCATCCCTTCGTGTCTTACCTCAGAAGATGAAGCCGACATAATCCAAGCTTTCAAAAAGGTGCTGACCCAGTACTGTGGGAAGGTGAGCCTCACGCGTGCTGTGTAGTTGTACCAATTTCGTGCCTCGAATTCTTCCATTCGATCACAGGCCGCATGTACTCGTTCGCAGTCTTCTTGTTCGTAGACTGCGTCACGCAGGAATCGCACAACGTCGACAGGGCGGGTCTGGAAAACCCTTGGCAGGAGCCACAAGCTGCACCGACACAACTTAGTAGGAGCGCAGCCCGATCCGGCACTGTAGTGGGATTCTGTGGCTGCCATCCGTCGCGAGCGAGGCGCTCTTTCGCTCCCGATGTTTTTCGCGATCTGCTAAGGCGGCTTTCGGGTGCTGCGCTGAATGGAAGGATAAGCAGGAAGGACAGAATATGCTGTGACAGATGCCGCATGTTTCCGTGTGTGCGATTCGCATAAATTACTTCCACGGTCAGAGCATTGCGTGCTCGCCGTTCTTGAGCACAGATAGCCAACTGCATCTGCTGAATTTCTTATTTCAATAATTTCACAGCGGTTCATTTTCGGCCTCGCCCGCCATTCTCACCCTGTCAGTTTGCTATCGGCTAACCTCGTCCATTCACCTTGGAGGGCGTAACCGTGTTCAAATGCAACTCGCTCTGGTGCGTACCAATTAGTTTGCTGCTTTCGAAAGGATATTTGTTGCCCGCACATCATGCAGTGCAAGGTTCCTGATGCCGCTCTCGTTCAAACAAATCCTCTCTGCCGTCCTTCTGTGAATATTTCCGATTCAAAATCTTGAACCACGTACTTTGCTCTCGCTCCGTGACGTAGCGTGCAGATTTCTCCTTGGCAACGATGTCCTCTAAATCCAGTTCGCAGACTCGCTGAAATAACGCCATCCCGCAGCCATCAATGTACTCGGTATATTTCAGCGGAGAAGTGGCAGTGCCAAAATTTTACGAGCCTACTTCGCCACTTTCCTCTGCTTCGCCCATCGCCTCTTTTGAGCCGCCGAATCCTAGCATGTGTCTCGCCAAACATCGCATAGCGTGCTCGATTAGCGGCGGCTACCTATACAGTGCGGCGGGCCCAACGGACTCACGGAACGACTGACCCAGGGGGCGTCTGGCACCCCGTCCGTCGCAGGGAATGCTTAACAATCCTTTAAAATACTTACGCCGAAAATGGACAATGCAATCGACCGACGACGAACTGCATTGTATTCGGTACAGCCTGCTTATGCCCTGTCCCTCGGCTTCCCCGTTCCTACTGATTGCTATTTGCGGGTCGAAAAGCAATCAATCAATCCATGTACAGCCCTGGTTCATGCCGATTAAGTGAAACGGGTGTGCCATGCACATAGGATTTCTTCTTTGTTCAGGTATTCCTATGTCCTGTGTCAGTTTTTAAAGTACATGACGAATAGCACCTCTAATAAGTGCAGTGGAAGAGTGCAACCGTTCTTTCAAGAGCAATTGTACTGCTGGTCAGAGCGATGACGTAGGCGGCTGCCAATGCAGGCATAAGCAGTCTGTACCGAATACAATGCAGTCGTCGACATGCCGATGATTTGTCCATTTTCGGCGTAAGTACTTTAAAGGATTGTTAAGCATTCCCTGCGATGGACGGGGTGCCAGACGCCCCCAGGGTCAGTCGTTCCCTGAGTCCGTTGGGCCACGCCGTACCCGCCTTCATCGCTCAATTAGTAATTACGTCAACTCACACATTTTTTTGACGACCAAATGGTAATATTGGCCCACGGTTCTACAGACCGCCCTGCACTTACAACCAATTGATAACATGGAGACTTACAACGGCTGTTGCATGATTATGGGTTCAATCGCCGATTTCCCCTGATTTGTAAGTCCTTCATTATCAATACGTCGATTTTGAATTAAATGCACTTTAAATGGGTTTAAATGCACTTATCCGTGCTTTTAACGACCATTTTTGTGCTCTTACCGTGCCTTTACTTTTCGGGTCGTCTTCGCCGCTTGCCGCCTACCAAATGCAAAAAAATGTATTCGTTACAATTCCGCCGACGCGCGTGAACCGACAAATCGGCGACGATCCGCGAAGACTGCCCACACAACGAGGCGCACTGACACCCCTTGACTCCCACGGGCAGGGGGTCTTAACTGCCGATGAGGACTGGGGGCGGGAGCGCCCTGTAGGTCGTCGCTGACGGTGATCGCTTGGCGACCCCCAAACGACCGGCACCGGCCCTTCCAAAAAGCACCGGCATTCCAGCGGGGTGCTCGGCGAGGAACTTGTTAGTCCGCCGACCGAGCAGCACTCTCTTGCGTCCGACC
>QHZR01000353.1 GCA_003224755.1 Acidobacteriota bacterium | reverse complement strand
AACTAAGCGTCACCGCGGCCAAATGAGGGACAGTGTTATGGAACATCTCCAACTCAATGATAGGCTTTCCCCCGCTTGTTTTCCGTAGATTGAAACGGCACGAGCCGCGTTCGATGGGCATAACAACTCCTTACCCCGACCTGCAAAGAGTTTTTTGTACGGTCATTATTTGTTCGGCTGGAAACTTTCGTGAGCTTTTCTCCATTCTGTTCCAAAAACCGAACAAGGTAAGGGGGTTCCGATGTTCATAAACATTCAGAATTCTCGGCAAAGCGTGATTTGTTCTGTTTTCCGAACAAACTTGAATGATCCGAAAACAGCAGCAGCTTTGCTGCTATACCGTCTATTGTGAGTTCCGCGCCTGATGTTCTGTTGTTGCTCGGAATGCTGATGTTGGGAATGGCTCTTGGAGCGTTGTTGACCCACGTTCGCCATAAGACGCAAACCGCACGAATCGTGCAGGAACTTGAGGCTAAATTCGCCTTGAAGGCCGAGAGCGAGAAGCATGACTCGACGAAGCATGACGCTGCTGCATAAATTGTTAGCTCCGCCGAATATTTTCGAGATGGCTTAGGGCGTCACCGATCGCGTGCCGCTGATCGGAATCTTCATACTCGACTGCCATCCGTAGCGCCTGCTTCATCGCGTTTTTCGCCTCTTCAACCCGAGCCGGTGCTTCTCAGGATCAGTTTCGTGGAGAGCCGCTCTGTACAGCTTGATCCAATCGAGGTGTTCAGGCATGGTGCACCTTCGGTGGGATTTTCTCCGCGTACTACCCTACCGCTAGTCAGGCTACATTTTCAATGGCTACAGGGTTAACGTTGGAAATCCTGTATTCTGGTATCAATCGTGTTCCTTCAATTCCAGCCGATGCCACTCCTGGAACGGGCCGCTCCGTTCGATGACGCTTGACTCTAAAGCGGACTATAGGGTTTATCCTTCAATTGTGCAGATCGGAGAACTTGCAAAGCTCGCAGATGTCTCTGTGCAGACTGTTCGCTTTTACGAGCGAATGAAGCTGTTGCCGGAGCCGCAGCGGAAGGATTCTGGTTACCGGGTCTATGCACAAACAGACCTGAAGCAGTTGCTTTTCGTTCGTCGGGCTAAAGCACTAGGCTTCTCACTTGACGAAATCCGAGACATCTTGCGAATGCGTGAACGTGGTCACTGTCCTTGTGGTGAAGTGGTTAGCATTGCAGAGCGGCATTTGCATGCAGTTGAAGAGCAGCTACGGCAGCTATCGAAGTTCCGTGATGGTCTGAGTCGAGCAGTAAAGCAGTGGAAGAAATCAGGTCGGCAAACGCTGTCGGCTGATGCTATCTGTGTGCTGATTGAGCGAACGTTCGAGCCTGAAAAAATCCGCTTGACTCTATAGGCAGCTACAGGGTTTAAGCTAATTGTGGTTGAAAGGAGAACCGCACATGAAGAAATGGTACGCCATCGCTGCCGTGGTTCTCGCGGCTGTTGCAGCGAAGGCAGCTACGGTTGTGGCGGCAGTCAGCGGCTCGGGTCGTTGCCCGTTTTGTCACCACTGACAGGAAGACCCGCGTTGCGCTGCGGAGTAGCGCGGGTCTTTTTTCTATCGTTGGATTTCCTGTGGCGCGGTCCCTAATCTAATCGTTGTGTTGTGTGGGCTGTGCCGCCTCATATGCGGCCTGTTTCCCTTGCGACGAAGCAATTCTGCTCAAACTCTTGAGCATTGAACGGGCATCCGCCAACTTGTGACGCTCTAGTTCTGTAGTATCCACAAGTGATTCTCGTTGAGCGATGGCCTGCTCTTCGACGCCTTGTCCGAACAGAGTTTTCCGACGTCCGAGAACGCTCTTTTAGAGGTTAGTTTTTACGCTCCCGCTGCCTTTGAGGCCGCCTTTGCCGTGTACATGTCACGGTCGGCAACATCAAGCATTTCTTCGAGCGTCTTGCCGTCCGACCATTCCGCTACGCCGATGCTCAAACTCATCTCGAAGTCTTCAAGATGCCTAGCTTGATTCCATTCCCGCAAATAAGCTCTGATCCTTTCCACGACCTTCTCAGAACGGGACGTATCCGCCAAGATTATGAGGAATTCATCGCCCCCATACCGAATCACTGCATCCGATCCACGAGTTGAACTCTTCAGCAGGGTTGCAATTTCTGCCAAAACCATGTCGCCTCCCAGGTGCCCGAACCTGGTGTTCACTTCCTTGAACCGATCTACGTCAATCAACAGGAAAGTCAGCGGCCTGTTCGACCGCCGGGCATGGCTGATAAAGCGTCCCGCCATGTCGTCAAGTGAGCGGCGGTTATAGACCTCAGTCAGCGGGTCTGTGAACGATTGCAGCCGCAACAGCTCACTTTGAATTGTTGTGGAGATCACGGTTTCCCGTACTCGACGCAAATCCAGTCGTTTGGTGACCACGTAGACGTTTACCAAGGTCAACAAAGCGGCCAGCCCAATAACCAGTTGTCTTGACACTGTGATCTCGAAATGGACGCTGTCTTGCTTCAGGAAAGCGGAGGGAAACAGAATTGCGATCAGTCCGACTCCGACCAGCACACTGGTGAAGCAGACGACCGTCCACAACTCCCAGTCGCGCTTTTCTAGATGAGAGAGTTGTTGGCTGACACGAGCGAGCGCACTTTCTGGCTGTCTGGGCATCTTTACTTGGTTCACACAACTCCCCCATTGCCAAATCTAACGTATTTCGGCATTGCTGCATTCAGTACGAAAGTAATAAACTGATGCCTGTACCGCGTTCGCGCCTTTCAGCTTTCACCCGCCGAATTTCCCGAGGTTCGCAATTTTTGTTGAGTAATGCTCCAACAGACTGCTCCCTGGAACACATCTTTCGCCAAGGAATTGCACAACTGGGACGAGTTTTGCACACATAGGCTGGCGTCCTTTCTGCCTAACATTTATGTTATAACGCTCACTATATTCCTTTCGCTTTTGGGAGGCATCATGACCCACGATGCCCGGAAAGACTGGCGCGATCTCTGCCGAGAAGCCGTCGCCGAAGCAGACCCAGCTAGGCTGATAGCGATTGTTAACGAATTAAACCGAGAATTAGACGAAGCACAAAAGAAGAAGGCGGCGGTGTACCTACAGCAGATAGACAAGAGAAGGGCGTAAAAGAGAGAGTAAGTTTTTGTGTCGTCGGGGGTGGACCGATGGCTGCCCACATTCTGCAAGTCGCATACTATGACACCCTGCGGGAACTCCGCGTAAAAATGCTTGAAGCTGCCGGTTATCAAGTTACATCCGTCTCAGGCAACGACAATGCTATGGGGCATCGTCGTCGGTTTCTCCGCTGAGCATTCTGTTCGGGCTGCGATGGTTCTTTGGTTCAAAACGCACTACCCCAAAATTCCGGTCGTCGTCTTGCAGTTCAGCAGTTGGGAGAAGTTCCCTGAGGCCGACGTGTCTACCTTCTCTGAAGACCCCACGATCTGGCTGACAGAGGTCGCCGGTATTCTGAAATCCTAAGCACTAAAATGACCCACATTGGATTTGCAGCAGGTGTACATTGGCGCGTACCGTGCCTTCCACCAGTCCAACCATAAGTTTTTTCAGGGCATTTCGATTGGCGATCTCAATGACAACTTATTCAGGAACAGCATATCCAATGGCACAACAAGGCTCATCACCTTCCAACCTTCGTTATCCGACATGGCAGCGCGAGTATGAAGCCTCTCTGCTTGAAACAGACCCTAAGAAGCTGCTGGAGCGTGTACACGCGGCAGAAGATGCAATTTTCAACCGCCTGCAAGAGTTGTCACACTCCGACAATCCAGACCATAAAGCTGAACGGCAGGCGATTCAGGATGCGCTGGCAAACCTCCGCATTCTCCAGACGGAGAAGCTAGGTTTTCCTGACTGGAAAAAAGAATAGCTTCAGGCGGCAGCGGGATAGAGGAGACGGCGGGCTTTATGAATGAGCGCAGACGCGTGCTCAGATTTTGACACCAGTTCGGAGATTCCTATTGAGCGGGCTTGCTGCTTTGCAGAATTGTCTCCGAATGCGCTAAACATAATGATCGGCACCATGGGCATCAGACCTTTCAGAACACAGGCAGCCTCTATGCCATTCATCACTGGCATTGAGAGGTCCGTCACAATCAGGTCAGGATGCAACTGCTGAGCTTTTTCAATCGCCTCTTGCCCGTTCTCCGCTTCTCCGCACACCTCAAAGTCCGCTTCGCGCTTGAACATTTCGCAGAGCGCCTGACGGATCAACGCATTGTCATCCACGATCAAGACGGCCTTCGCCATTGGCAGACC
>QHZR01000352.1 GCA_003224755.1 Acidobacteriota bacterium | reverse complement strand
CATACGCAGCGGAAAAATTGGTCGAATCCAATTCCAGGGCCCGCCTAAGAGTTTGGATCGCCCGATCCCAGTTGCTGACACGATCATATGCAAGACCCAACTGAAACGCCGCGAGTGCATAATCTGGGCTAAGTTGCAATACCCGCTCAAGTTCCGCCACAGACTTGGGGACCTCGCGAGTGCGGTAATAATTCAATCCCTGCAAATAGTGGCCAGGCACAGAATCCGCATCGGTCTTGAGCACGGTGTTCAGTTTCTCAATCGAACTCGCGTATTGGCCATGCTGGCTGTCGGCCATCGCGTCGGAAAAGAGCTCGTAAGTTTGGATGCGGTCTTTAGGATCGGGCAGGGCGTGGATATTGGCTCCGGAATTGCTCCCTCCAGAAAAACCAGCATATCCAAGCGACTTCAAACGCTCCATCAATACCGGATCGAGTCCGGTTTTTTCGGCCAGCTCCTGCCCCGCTGTGTATTGCTGAATCAGCTTAGCGAGGCGCACGCGCATTTCTTCTGCTACTGCTTTCTTTTCTGCAAACAGGTTATGAGTTTCGCCTGAATCCTTGCGCAGATCGTAAAGCTCGGGCTTGGGCGCATCAATGAAGTGATAGGTTTCCGTTTCCACTCCACGCAATTCGCTCCAGTTGAAGTGAAGGCGTGGAAGAAAAGTCTCTGCATACAGGCTGCGGGCGTTGTCTTCTTTTTTCGGCGACATCAGCGGCAGCAGACTCTGGCCTTGCACCTGTGCTGGAATCTGGATGTTTAGAGCGTCGAGCACCGTCGGCATCAGGTCGGCCAAATTCACCGGGTTGGCGACAGTTTTTGCGTGCATGCCGCCGGGAAGATGAATGATGAGTGGAACGTGAAGCGTCGCATTGTAGATGAAGAACCCATGCGTCTTCTCGCCGTGCTCACCCAGGCTTTCGCCGTGATCGCCACTAAGGATGATCAATGTGTTCTGGTAGAGGCCTTTGTTTTTTAGAAATTCAATCAAACGCCCAACTTGCGCGTCGGCGAATGCGATTTCGCCATCATACGGACGATCTTTGTATTCTTTGCTGTACGGAGCTGGCGGGCGATAGGGATAGTGCGGGTCGTAGAGATGCATCCAGAGGAAGAACTTCTTCTGATAATTCTTGCTCAGCCAATCGAGTGTGACATCCGCCACAACGTTGCCGGGGCGCTCCATTTCGTCGAGGTTCGATTCCTGCAGGCGGTTGAAGTCGAAGTGGTCGTAGTAAAAATCGAATCCGTGATTCAAGCCAAAGCGCGAATCGAGGACGGCTGAGCCGATTACCGCGGCGGTGGCATATCCGTTGTCCTTCAGCACCGAAGCCAGTGTTGCCTGAGTTGGATTGAGCTTATTCGCAGCAAAATCATGCACGCCGCTGAGAAGGGGATACGTACCGGTGAAGATCACGGTGTGTGATGGCAGCGTAACTGGAACTGCAGTGTAAGCGCGCTCGAAGCGGGTGCTGTCTGCGGCTAACGCGTTGATATTTGGCGTGCGGACTTGCTTGTTACCGTAGCAGCCAAGGTGATCGGCACGCAGCGTGTCAATTGTGATGAACACCACGTTCGGCGATGAAGGATTGGCCGCTAACGCGGCATATCCCATGGCGAAAAAGCCCGCCAGGAGCGCAGATCTAAAGAAACGGGAGAAATCCATCAGCTACAAAAATTATATCTCAGCGTCGGAGGGTTCGATGTAAATCCGCTCGTCGCGACCCTAACGATCCCACATCGGCCGCCTTGGCGCGGTCTAGTAACAGTGCTCTTGATGTTGGGCTTCCGAAAATGGCCATGCGTCGTGAACCTTTTCTATGTCGGGGTGATCTGCTGGAATTTGATCGTGCCGATCTTTCTCGCACCGCACAGACGGAGAAAACTGGTTCCCTGAACTGGTGAGGTTACTGAGTTCACCCCGCTCGCTTCGGCAGCTTGGAATTGATTGCCTGATCAAGGCTAGTCGGCTTAGGCAGTCTGACGCCGACTAATCCAATCGCCCTCATTTTGGAGCGGTTGACGGTTAGCCCTGCTTTGCGGCCTTCCTGTGAGTTCGGCAATCTTCGTCTCACGTTTTTCATGCGATTCTATTATTTTTTTTGGCAATCAGCGACGCATTCTATCTCAGGCTCATATTCTTCTGTGGATTGCACCGTGACAACCAAAGCAGACCGTGATCAGATTGCTTTCATGGTCGATGCCGGAGTGGCTGCGAAACTCTTTGTGATGGACCTCCAGGTTGGATTTTGAGCCGCAGAGCTGACAGCGCCAGCCATCTCGGCGTAGTACCTGCTCGCGCAGCTCTTGGTAATCCTGGTCGAGCCTGATCGGTGCCTGTTTCGACACAATCTGCTTCATTGGATCTGCTCGTTTACGATCTGCAGAAACGCTTGCCGCTGATTTTGCGGTAGAAACTTGAACGAGCTGGAAAGTGCTCGCAAGAGCACGTCGGGATCACCGTCCTGCAAGTGCGCTCCCGCCAAAAAGTCCGCGCAGATCATCTCCAGGCAGTAGCCGCGGGAGCGATCGCTTCCCAGCATCAGGGCCGCGGTCTCGAGCGCCTGCTCAATCACCGGGATCTGGCTTTTGTACAGCTTGAAATAAATGATCTCCCAGGGCTCGGTTTCTTTGCCGGTCAGCTCCTTTTCGACCTCACGCCGGAACTCGTCTTTTGGCAGCACGCGAGCTCTGTGCAACCAGGTTGCACAGTCGAATCTCTGCCCATCCCGCCGCGCCAGCTTCGCCAGTTCCAGCCCTTTTGTCCAGCCCACCTGCTTCAGCTCGCGTTTCACTTGCGGCGGCAGATGCTCGTGAATGGACATCAGGTAATATGCCTTCCTTCTTGATTCCGGAAAGCGCCTTTCCAGGAACTCATTAAACGATTTCAGGTTCTCTAGCCGCCAGTACTGCCCGGCGCGGACTTCGCAGAGATATCGTCCCAATTCCACAAAGCGGGTATCTTTCTCGGCTTCCTTGCGCTGCTCCCAGGCCAGGATCTCATCGATTTTGCTGAGCACGAACTGAGCTCGCCCGCGGTTGAGCTTGGGCAGCATAGGCGGATCTCTAGTAATGAAGCTCGTCAAGCCAATCAAGCTGTTCTGCTCCTGGGCGCCGGATGAGAGCGGCCTCGACCAACTCCTGGCGTCCGAGACAAAGCCCGATGTAAGGACAGCTGCTACATGGGTTCTGCGGGAAACGGATGCCGCTGTGCGGCAGGAACTGGGCAGACTCGATCTGCCGGACGGTGGCTTCGACCAGCTGACTGAATTCGCGGCGCTGCTCATCTGGGATAGTGGTGTGCAGGTACTGAATCTCGACCAGGAGCTTGCGCACAAAAACCACCTGAGCGACTTCGGAGATGCCGGTGATCCAGGAATAACAAACCAGCTGTGGATCCAAAGCTAACAACCCGTCTGGTTTTTCCGGGTAGCGGCTGGCAGTGGTCTTCCATTCGAGCAAGCAGTCGCGGTCGTCCAGCTGTCCGATGGCATCGATGTACGCCACGAACTCGTTCTGGCCGGAAAGCGGCCGCACAAACTTGATCTGCAGGTTGCGGCGGGGCTGGCGAATGCGAACGCGATCCTCCTGACAGAACCGTTCCAGCAATTGAATGCCTTGCTCGAGCATGCGATCCCAGCTATCGCCATGCGAGTATTCGAGCTTCTGATCCTGATAAAACATCCATTCCTGAAAGAGCACCGCGGCTGCGTCTTGCCGCAGAAAGAAGGCGGCCAAAGCGCGTTCAAAGGCGCGCCCGAACAGCATGGCTGCCCGGGTGTCTTTCTCTTGCCAACCATCGAGATAGTGATGACGGTAACGGCGTGGGCACGTGAGATATTGGCTGATCTGGGTGTAGCTATAGATCATGAAGCGACCTCCGACCCGGGAGGATCTTCAGCGGCTGCTGGCGAGAGTTCTTTCCAGCGGCTAAGCGGCGCAAATCCGTCGAGGTTGAGAACGGAGATGCCATGCACGATCGTGTGACTCACTTTCAGCACACCCTGTAGTCCGACCAGAGCCTGGTCATCGATTTCATCTTTTCCCAGCAGCTCGGTGTCGTAGCCGAAATCGCGCAAGAACCAGCTCAGTTTCCACATGGCTCTGGCCGTACAGTAAAGGCGGCCGGTAATCAAGCACCCGGCTAGATGCTTGGGTTCGAGAACTGCGAAGCGGATCTGGTAATAAGGTTTCTGCACGTGCCAGCGATACTGCGCTCGCTCAGCCCGAACGAGGAATAATCCGTCGGGAACGGAGTCTATGGCCGACCGATCCGCAGGGCGGAGGCTTTCGAAATAGCGCCTCATGCTGCACCTTCTTTCGAAGACAAGTAACTGTTGAGCTGACAGAGCAGGCCGCTGCGGTCTTTCTCCGCCCAATCACGGAGATGGGAGAC
>QHZR01000351.1 GCA_003224755.1 Acidobacteriota bacterium | reverse complement strand
AGGACAACGCAGTCTGTTTGGGCGATGGTGGCAATCCATGACCGGACACACGCTGGCCTTCACCTTCGCCGGGCTGGTTATTGGGTCGGTGCTTTACAGCCTGCCATTTGCCGTGCAGCCCCTGGCGGCCTCTTTTGCCAACGTAGATTCGCGGTTGCTCGCGGCTTCGGCTGTTCTGGGCGTATCGAAGCTGCAAACGTTCTGGCGCGTGATCGTGCCGCTTTCTACTTCCGGGCTGGTGACGGCAATGGCATTGACCTTCGCCCACACCATGGGCGAATTTGGAGTGGTGCTGATGGTGGGAGGCAACATTCCTGGTGTGACCCGCACACTCTCCATCAATATCTACGATCAAGTGCAGGACCTAAATTACTCCGCCGCGAATACGACTGCGCTGGTGTTGGGCGCAATTGCTTTCATGCTGTTGTCGCTCGTGTATTCATTCAACCGGAGATTGTGGAAAGTATGGCCACGAATTTAGAACGTTGGCAAAGACTCATGTAACCCATGATGCTTTGACATGTGGTTTTGAAAGGGATCGGCTTCAGCCGATCCGTAAGTAGAGCAGATCAACGCGGCTTTAGCCGCTGGGGAGCAGCCATTCTG
Organism: Acidobacteriota bacterium; assembly: GCA_003224755.1. Taxonomy (GTDB): domain Bacteria; phylum Acidobacteriota; class Terriglobia; order Terriglobales; family Acidobacteriaceae; genus Gp1-AA145. The sequence goes on along the minus strand of QHZR01000351.1, from coordinate 3,297 downwards.
AAAAATCCTGCCGACAACGTCATAGAGAGTGCAAAACCAAGACTGCAGGGTCCAACCGATCCTGCGGTTCAGGTTCGGATCCAAAAGAAGCGGGAAGACGCCTTTGAACTCGACGTCGCATTCACCATAGCGCAGGGCATCACCATCATTTTTGGCGCCTCAGGGGCAGGGAAGACCACCCTGCTTGATTGCATCGCCGGCTTAACCACTCCCGAGTGGGGACACATTGCTGTCGGTGGACGCGTGCTATTTGACTCAGATCGGGGCATCAATTTACCGGTTCAGAATCGCCGCATTGGTTACGTTTTTCAGGATCTTGCGTTGTTTCCGCACCTGAGTGTGAAAGCCAACGTTGTGTATGGTCTAAGTGGCATCCACGGCCAGGAATGTGAGCAGCGCGTGCACAAGGCCCTCGACACGCTCAGCATTCTCCCACTACGAGATCGGCGTCCCGCGCAGCTGTCAGGCGGAGAACGGCAGAGGGTCGCGCTGGCTCGAGCGCTGGTTACTGAGCCTTCGATCTTGCTTCTCGATGAGCCGCTGGCGGCGCTTGATCTCCCGGTACGGATGAAAATTGCCGACGATCTGCGCTGCTCTATTCAGAACCTGCCCGTTCCGGTCTTGTATGTAACTCACAGCCGCGACGAAGTCTTCATGCTTGGCGAGAGAATGCTGGTACTGGAGCGAGGCAAAATCATCGCGCAGGGAACGCCGCATGAAGTGCTGTCTGCTCCGCGTGGTGAGACTGTCGCGCAGCTTGCTGGGTTCGAAAATATTTTCGATGCGCAAGTTACAGCCATTCACGAGGAGCGCGGCACCATGACTTGCCGAGTGGGATCCACCCGCTTTGAAACCGCGCAAGTCGAAATCGAGACGCCTTTGGTTCACGCCGTGCAAGATGCGAAGCTGCGAGTAGGTATCAGTGCAGGAGATGTTCTGCTGGCTACTTCTGTACCTGTGGGCCTGAGTGCGCGGAATATTTTGCCGGGGCGACTGCTGTCCCTTGCGCAGCGGGACATGATCATCGTGGCGCGAGTGGATTGTGGGGTCGAGCTTTCCGTCCATTTGACGCTAGGCGCACGTGATTCCCTCGAACTCGTGCCGGGACGCCAGGTTTGGGTAATTGTGAAAACGCACTCGTGCCATCTGCTGGCGGAGTGATCCTGAGTTGCACCGAATCTGAAACCGTGCGACTCGAAGAGTGCCCGCTTGGTGAAACTTTTTTGACAACCTCCGCCGTATCTAGGGCTAGACTCTCCGAAGCGAGGACACATGAATTCCATCAAGAATCCAGGGAGATTCGCAGGCTTGCTGTACGTGCTTGTGTCAATCGTGGGCTTCTTCGCGATGGGCTATGTCCCCAACAAGCTGATCGTGCACGGAAACGCAGCGGCGACGGCCAACAACATCTTGGCCTCCGAGACGCTCTTTCGCCTCGGCATCGCGGGCGCCCTCATCGGCCAGGCCGGTTTTATCTTGGTGGCCTTGGCTTTGTACGATCTGCTCAAGGGAGTCAACCAGCGGCACGCATCTCTGATGGTGTTACTGATTGTGGTCTCGGTTCCGATAGCGTTTCTGAATGAGCTGAACTCGATCGCAGCCCTCGTCCTCATGCGCGGCAGTGACTTCCTATCCATACTCGAAAAACCTCAGCGGGATGCTCTGGCCATGTTGTTCCTCAAGTTGCATGGCCAGGGATTCGTTGTCTCCGAATTATTTTGGGGTCTGTGGCTCTTTCCCCTCGGATTGCTTGTGTACAGGTCGCGATTCCTACCGCGGTTCCTGGGCGTTTGGCTCGTCTTCGCCGGCTTCGCCTGGGTGATCCTGAGCCTCATGGGCATACTGTTGCCGCAATATCAAGACAAGGTGAATACCTTTTTACAGCCCGCCATCGTGGGAGAGATTGCGTTCATGTTGTGGCTGCTGATCAGGGGCGCCAAGCCCCAAGCGTTGGCCACAGCGTCATCGTCCGCGGCTGCATAAAGTGGGCCTCAAGGCACCTTGATATGTACTCGACAGAGGACCTGGCGAATGACTTTCGCAAGCTGGGAAACGAATCGCGCGTTATCAGGTACCCGCGATGGGCCATACCCGGCGGCCATTGTTAAAAACCGTGATTGCATTAACGGTCTCCGCTAGCTTTCGAAGTTCTTATTAGCGCCTCTTCAATTTTCACGATTTCGATTATCCCCACCCATTGCCCCTGCTTGCGCTCCACGTACACCAGTCTTCCGCCGAGCACTGATGCCGCTGCCTCGGGCGGCAAATCGAGGTGAAATCCGAAATAACGCGCTTTCCACTCCTGCCACTTGCGCCACCGATCGAAAATCGTACGCGGCTGGTATTTGGTTGAGAACACCAGGGCCACGTCGAAACGAGAGCCTACGTCCGCCGCCGAGAGAAGTTGCTCCGCCGTGAAGTCCTCCATCTGGACCACTTGCATTGGCCTGTCGACGTATCCGAGATAAGGCTTCGTAACTTCGCCACTCGCTGGCCAAGCCGTTAGCACGCGAGCCTTGGGATAGCGGGCCTGAAGCCAGCGCTCGGCGTCCTGGTGCAGATGAATGTAATCCCGATAGGCAAGGTTATCCTCGGGGGCAAATCCGTAAGGCGGGTTCACGAACAGTCCAGCCACGAATGCAACCGCCACAATGATCAGCACAAAGTTCCAGAGGTGCAATCGTCTCCAAACAGTGGAAACGCAAACCAGAATGACCAGCGGGACAATCGGCAGCATGTAACGTGCAAGGACGGCGCCACCAACAACTGCCAGTGTGATGACGTAAACGGCCGCGACCGCCAAGAAGCCGAGTTGCACGGGAACGGCAATGCGTGGACGGGGGCCATCTGCGGTTTGAATGGGCTGAGCTCGCATTGCGAGGGCGCATGCTATCGTTAGCAGATAGAGATTCATATATCCCGCTGTTTGCCAGATTCTCAACAGTAGCGCCAGAACAATTCGCAAAGGATGCAGGGTCGCCTGCACGTTGTAGTGGAAGAATTCCGGATTGCCGAAAATAAATCCCGTGCGGAAGTAGTGGTAGGCGTACCAGGCGGCGAGAGGAATGATCGGAACGAGCAAAACCAGCGCGGACTTCCAACCGGGAAGGGCACGAGTTCCAGTCGTGCCCCCGATCGCTTCTCTAGTGTTTGCGGATTTAGCCGCTGCGCTTGCGATATCGTGTGTTTCGCCGGAGTTCTTGTGCCGTCCCTGGCGGGGCTCGCCCTGGTCTGCCTCTTGCTCCCGGCACTGCCGTGCCGGGCTTTCATGTTCCGCTTCGCGGCTGGTGAAAATGA